>NZ_JBVKAK010000008.1:0-257889 GCF_055639435.1 Streptomyces sp. NPDC039430
CCTCCATCCTCACCTCCCTCGACCTCACCCCCACCCGAGGCCACACCATCCACACCCAACTCACCACCACCCCACACCACTAACCCAACACACAAAGCCACCCCCGATTCCGTGAGATCCCCCGCCGCGTCCAGCAGGCCCGCTCGCGCAAACGGTCCCGGGCGGCGGCCCACTGTGCAGTGGGTGCACCTGCCGGAGAGCTACGGCAACTGACGAGGGGTCTGCAACCGGCCGCAGATGTGGGCTGCCAATGGCATTTGGGCGCGGGTGTTCACCGTGCTGATGGTCCGGTTCGGCGCGGACGGGGATCTGAGCTGGGCAGTCTCGGTGGATTCCACGATCGTGCGTGCCCGCCGGCACGCGGCCGGAGCCCGCAAAAGGGGCCCCGGCCGGCGGGCCCGCCGGTCACGCCATCGGCCGGTCCGAGGGCGGACTGACCACGAAGGTCCCCCTCCCCGCCGACGACCGCTGTCGGCCGTTGCCGGCCATTGCCGGCCATTGCCGGCCGATGGCGTTCTACCTGACCGCGAGGCGGGCCGGTAACGCACCTGCGTTCCCCGCCGTGATGGGCCGCGTACGGGTTCCCCGCCCGCTGGGGCGGCCCCCCGTAGTTGGGCCCCGGGCGTCTCCCGGGGATACGTGGTGGTAACGGGATCGATAGTGCCGTGGTGTCGCCAGTGCGTCGTTGGCTTAGAACTCCTAACGAAATAGACCTGATTCTTGACCAGAGCGAGTAAAGCTCCAGCGGACTGCGCAGTTCACCCCGAGGCGGGCACCACGACGAGCGGGCCCAATGTCAGTGCCGTGTGGCACTGTCGCCCCATGATCACCGTCATCAGCCGGATCAATCGGGGGGTGCCCAATGTCGGCCAGCGATGAGGCTGCCGAGGGGGCTGTGGAAGCCTGTGGCACCCCAGTCCCGGAGGTGTGTGACGAGAGGCAGGGCCAGGATCGGCTGCCTTGGACCTACGTGCTGTGGCTCATCGGCATCCTGGTGTCACTCGTCGGCAACGCGATCTTCTACTTCGCTCTCGGCTGGGCAGCCAGCGAGTACGGCGGGAGCATCGCTGGGCTTACACTGAGCGCGATCACACTGCCCCGCGTTCTGCTTCTCCTCGTCGGGGGAGCGGTCAGCGACCGCATCAGCGCACGCCGTGTACTGATCACCGGCGATGCGGCAATGCTGATCTTCTCGCTCATTCTTGCGGCCGCAGCCTACTCCCTCGGTGCCCCGCCCTTGTTGCTCATAGCAACAGGCGTTGCGGTCGGCGTCGTCGACGCGTTCTATCTACCGGCCTCCGGGTCCATGCCCCGTCGACTGGTGGCCAAGGAGCAGCTGCCTCGTGCGTTGTCCCTGCGGCAGGTCGGCGGCCAGGTGATCAACATGGGAGGCGGTCCGCTGGCCGGCGTGCTGGTCGGCCTGGCCGGGTTCGCGGGCGCGGCTGTCGTCAACGCGGTCACCTTCGCCTTCACCCTCGTTGTCCTGACCGCCGTCCGCCCACAGCACGAAGTGCCTCCGGCCCCAAGGACGTCCGGTCTCCTCAAGGAGGCCATGAGCGGGGTAATGGTGGCCTTCTCCCATCCGGTGCTGCGCCCAGGTCTGTGGCTCACCGGAGCAGCGGCTGGTTTCCTGCTGCCCGTGCTGTCCCTGCTGGTCCCCTTGCTCGCACGAGAGGAGGAGTGGAGCGCGGGAGCCGCCGGGCTGGTGTTCGGAGCGCAGGGAGTGGGCATGGTGGCGGTCACTCTGGTGGTCGTGAAGCGCGGACCGCTGGGGCGGCCCGGTCTGATGGCGGCGAGCGCGCTGGTCCTGGCGGGCGTGGGCGTCCTCGCGCTCGGGCTCTCTCCCAGCGCGACAGGAGCCATAGTCGCCGGTTTGATCATTGGCGTCGGTAACGGGACCTTCTCCGCGCACATCGCGCCCCTGGTTCTCGCGTCATCGCCCGACACCCACTTGTCGCGCATCCAAGCGGTGCTCGTGCTCGTGCAGAGCTTGGCCCTGTTACTCATGAACAACGTGCTTGGCGCGCTTGTCGACCTTGAGGGCGCCACTGTCATCCTTGTCGTCTGCGCCGTCATGCTCGTCGGTGTGGGGCTTGCAGGTCTGGCCTCTAGCCCGCTCCGAAACGACCGCACGGGACTGGAGCACCGCTGATCCCAACCGTCACTGGCAAGTGCTACCGCAGCGATTTCAGCCGCCGCCAACAGATCAGAGTGCAGCCGAGGATGAGGAAAGCCTCGTGGATGTCATCGTGTATCTCCCAGCGAATCCGAAGTCGGCGGAAGAATGCGGGTGGGCGAACGCGCGCTCGACAAGCCACCGTTGAGCTCCCAGACCGGAGCCGTGCGCCGTGCCCCGGCGAGCGATCATTGGCTTCACTCCGAGATCCCAGACCAGGCGGCGGTATTTGTCGTGGTCGTAGCCGCGGTCGCCGAGCACCGCGTCCGGGCGGCGACGGGGCCTGCCGCGATTGCCCCGTACCGAAGGAACCGCTTGCAACAGCGGGTTCAGCTGGGTGATGTCGTTGCGGTTGCCACAGCAAGCGGGGCGGGATGCCGGTGGCGTCGGTGATCAGATGACGCTTGCTGCCCGTCTTACCCCGATCAACGGGGCTTCGTCCGGTCTTGGTCCCCCTTTAACGCACGGACGTGGGAGCCATCGACCGCCGTCCGAGAGAAGTCCAGGGCGTTCGCGCTGCGGAGCTTGGCAAGGAGAACCTCGTGCAGCCGGGTCCATACCCCGGCCCCCTGTCCACTCGGCCAGGCGGCGCCAGCAGGTCATGCCCGAAGCGAAGCCGAGTTCCTGCGGCAGATGTTCCCAGGCAATCCCGGTGTGCAGTACGAACAGGATGCCCTGGAACACCAGCCGGTCTGGATGCCGCTTGCGTCCCGGATGCAGGACTCGACGCTGAATCTTGGGCAACAGCGGCGCGATCACCGCCCACAGCTCGTCGTCTACTTCCCACGGCTTCGGCCGAGCCACCCCGCACCCCCGGATCAGCGGTTCCGGAGTGATCCAACCACTTCGAAGATCATTTCGTTAGAAGTTCTTAGAGGCCACACTTCTTGACGCTGCGCCTACATCGCAGTCCCCAGCGCCGGCACCGTTGTTGGCCTCGTATCCGAGGGCGCATCGCAGTGGGCCTGGTGCCGGTAGTCGCGGGGCGAGAGACCATAGGCGGTAGTGAAGGCGCGGGTGAAGGCTGCGTGGTGGGTGAAGCCCCAGCGGGCGGCGATGCGGTGGACAGGGACCGTGTGCTGGGCCCGGTCGGCCAGGTCGCGGCGGGCGTGTTCCAGGCGCTGGTGACGCACCCAGGCCGAAACGGTGAGGTCCTGGTTCCGGAAGAGGCTGTGCAGGTAGCTGGTTGAGATGTTGTGCGCGGCAGCGATCGCACCGGGTGTGAGACCCGGGTCGTGCAGATGGTGCTGGATGAACGTCCGGATGCGCAGGGGCAGGGTCCGGCGATGAGTCTCGGGCGGCAGGTCATCGTCGGCATCGAGGTGATGGGCCAGCGTGGCGGTGAACAGATCGATCAGGATCGTCTCCAGCCGCTGTTCGTCAGCGGGCTTGTACGAGCCACTGTCGTCGGCCAGGCGGGCCAGGAAGCCGGCGAGCTGTGCGCCCATCCCTTCCTGTGCCGACATCCGGCGGGTCAGCAGTCGGCCGACGGCGTGCGCGGGTAAGGGCACGAGCGTCTTGGGCACTTCGAGCCCCACGCCGCGAAGGGGCCCGCCGAATACACGGCATTCATAGGGTTGTGAGGTGTCAACGACGTACATCTCGTTGGCGCCGTGTACGGCTTCGCGCCCGGCTTGTGAGATGGCCATCGAACCATTCATCGGTAGGGAAAGGTGATAGTTCTCCGGATCGGACTGCCGGATCAGCTTGGGAGTCCGCCGACAGCGCATCGGCCGCCGCATACCTCCCGGCCAGATCGAGAGCGAACCGAGTTGGAGGAGTCTCGTCTCCGCGCGGAATGTGGAGTCGTAGTCGCTGTTCATGTCCATGGGACATAGCAGCCGGGTCATGCACTCACGCCAGTAACCGAATCGCTCCGCTGCGGGCACTCCCTCGGTCCGGAACACCGTCTCGATCATCGCCTTCTCCTCTCGCGAGAGGGGCGCGGCGCTGGTTCGTACGGTGAGGCCCCTGGACCCCCGTGGCCGCGGACTCCATGGAACCGGGCTTCCATGGTGCACTCCTTTACCCCGTCGTTGTTGGTGGTCATGCCTCTTGGACGGGACAGCTCCCGCCCGTTGTGACACGAACGAAAGTGACCTGCGTCTCCCCTCTCGCACGGCGGCAGGGAACTCCACGCCGACGTTCAGGTCCCCCGCCGGCACGCTGCCCCGGGCCCCGGGCATCCCCGAGCCGGACGACACGGCAGCTCTTCCGCCGCACGAACCACCCGCCGGACATCGCGGGCAGCGTCGCGCGGCAACTGTCCGGTCACGTCCAGCCGTCGCTGTCCACCCCGGGACCGGCCGGCCGCGTGCCTGTGTCACGTAGCCACTGCGTGCGGCTGCGCGCCAACAGCCTTGACGAACTCATCCGTGGTGAGGATGGCGTGGGCGTACTGCGGCGCGTTCACCTCGAACGTCGCCTTCATCTCGTCCCAGCTGAAGGAGCCGATGGCGTCCCTGATCAAGGTGACGTGGAAGCCGAGCTCCTGCCCGAAGCGCGCCGTGGTGTCCACACAGGTGTTCGACTTCATCCCGATGATCACGATCTTCCGGATGTGGTGCTGCTTGAGCATCAGGTCAAGATCGGTGTTGGCGAATCCGCTGGAGGACCAGTGCTGGTGCATGATCAGCTCGTCCTCGCGGGGCTGGAAGTCCGGGTGCCACTGGGCGCCCCAGCTTCCCTTCGCGAAGGTCTGTCCCTTGACGACACGCTGCTGGGTCGGCGACAGATGGTCCCAGCCGAGGTAGTCGCCCGGCTCCGTCTGGTGGTGCGGCACGATGAAGACGCGGAAGCCCCGTTCGCGGGCCATGGCGAGCATGGTGCGCATGTGGTCGAGCAGGTCTACGCCTTCTGCCACCTCCTTGGCCTGAGGCCAGAGCTTCCCGCCCTCCGACAGGAAGTCGTTGTAGGGGTCGATGATCAGCAGAGCTGTCTGATCTGGAGGGTAGGTTGTCGTGTCGGGGGTCACCGTTCCTCAGTCCCATCACATTGCGAACGAAGAGGGAGAGGCCGACGGTCGCTTGGCGTCCCTACGCGGGACACCGGAAAATGGAGCCCGGCCCACCCCTGCGGCCAAGTTCCTTCCTTTTATGCGGCCGTGAGAGCCGCGTTCTCGATGCTCTTGGCGAAGTCGGGGATTTCCAGCCTGTTGCGCGCTGTTGAGGCGACCTTGTGGGCCTCGGACGCCTGATCGAAAGTGAGACCGGCCCTCTCCAGGAATCCCAGGAATTCGTCGGTGGGATGCACGGTCACCTCGTTGGTGAATTCCAGTCCGTCACCATCCGGAGGTTGTCGCCGGGGGCGCAGCGCCGGTACTCCGCGTCCGGAATGCTCAGCAGCCACTTGACGATATCAACCTTGTCCGCAGGCGAGTTGATCCGGGATCTGACGGCGGACTGCGCGAGAAGAAGGTCGTCGCGTATCTTCGTCATCGCACATTCCTCCACGCGGGTTGATTCCGAGGACAGAGCGACCGTGTCACCTCGACGAATCCACACCGTGGCCGCCATTGCGACCCGAGCCTGCACTTCGGCCCACGCTTTCCAGCTTCTCACTCCCGTGTGTTCGCGGCATCCTGCGGATCGTGCAGCGGCCCAGCCCGCTCACGAACGCCCCGACGGAGCGATCATCCGCGGTCCGGCTCGTGCGGGTGGATCGGCTCCACGCACCGCCGACGGCATCGCGGCCGTGCTGGACGGCGAGCGGCGTAGGGCCTTCTGACGCGAGCTTCTGGCCGCGGCACCGGAGGACGCCGAAGGCTGTCCAGCGCCGCTGGTGGTGCGAGGCGATGCTGGGTCTTCGGCGCGATCATCGCCCGCTTGGCCGCGACGGATCGCTCGGTGTTGCCGAGTACGTCATCGTCGCTGACGCCGACCCGCCACACTGTGTCCTGACCCGAGTCCAGCTGTGCTGACGAGCCCGTGTCGCCGTGTCAGCGCGATGATCGGCCGACTCCGGAGCGGTGCCGGCCGGCGGCACGGGGCGCCCCCGCTCAGAGAAGCACCACGATCTCATCGAGTTGGGGGGCGACGAGAGCGCCCGTCGTGACTGACCGGCTCTGCCTCCGGCACTCGACGGACAAGCAGACCGACGCCCGGAGCGCCACGCCCTGGCGGCGCCACTCACCGCCGGCGCCCCGACATGCGAGGACCCGGCGACCTCCAGCCGCGTCCTGTCGCTGTACCGGACCGGGTTCAAGCATCCGCTCGACGAGGCCGCCGTCGGCGACACGATCCGTATCGCCGACGCCGCGAGGCCGTTCCGGTCGGTGGCGAACATCATCGCCCTGCGGCCGGTGCTCTCCGGCGCGGGCCGCACCTGCGGGGGTGGGGTCGGGGCCGCTGTCCGGGATCGACCTCGCCCCGGACGACACGGACACCAGGATGATGGTCTCCGCGCCTGGAGCACCCCGCCGTCGGCCCCCTGGCGCCGAGCGGGGTCGCCGTACGCGCGGCCGCCGCGCCCCCGGAGAAGGACGCCGGTCACGGGCACTTCTTCCTCTTCCTCGGTGCCGTCGAACTCACCGAGCGTGGGCGTCGACCGCCCGCGAGCGCGGGCAGACGCTGCTTCTTGTCGCCACGGTCGGACCGCTCACCGCGCTCCGCGACCTCGCCGACGACGATGATGGGGAATGTGCTCGACCTCCTCGATGACCGCCTGATTCGTGGCGGCGTGCCCGGTCGACACCCCAGCGGCCGGGCACGCCCCCCTCCTCCCCCCGGCGAAGAACGGGCCCGCGCTCAACGGGCCTCCGGCCCGGCGGGTGGGTGCAGTTCCCGGCGGAGTGCACCCCCGTCCAGGTATGAGGCCACGGTCCGCGCCGGCTCAAGCAGCCACCGCACCACCAGGTCGTGCGCGGGCGGGTCCGTCCAGTCAGTCCATCCACACGGTCCGGGCGAAGGGCCGCATCTGCTTGGCAGGGGACGCGTGACGGGTCGAACATCCGGCTCGACGACCTGAAGGTCCTGTACGAGGTCCTGTACGTCACCGACGCCGACCGCGCGCACTACGCCGACGGCCTGGAGGCTTATCGGGCGACGTACGACGACGTCGAAGCCCCGGACGCCCCAGGGGCGTGGACCACCAAGGTCGCACCCTCCGACGCCTGAGACCAGCTGACTACCGGCGGACTACCGGCAGCGCTCGGAGTTTCGGAACGGAAATGAGCGGTGGCGGCGGTTCCGCTCGCTTTCATGCCGTCGATCGCCCGGCTCCGTCACGGGGTTGACGTCGCATCCGATGCGAGACCCTCGCGTCGAATGCGAGCCGGTGGCCACCTGGCCTCTGGGGATGATCCGTACCGTTGTCAGTGGTACGGATCATCCCCGGACAGCTACATGCGGCTGGTGACGGCGTTCTGACCGGCACCCCGACAACGCGGGGCGTTCCGTCGTTCTGGAGTCTCCCGATTCCTACCGTCAACGGGCATGACGGAGGTGGGAAACCCCGCAGGGCTCACGCCACCTCGACAGACTCCGGTTCAGACGCTCGGTGAAATGCCGAGAGAAACGCCGTTGATCGCCCCTGCCGAGTTCACCGGGGCAGCGTGGGTGATGGTCCGTCCGAAGCACACCGACCAGGACTTCGCGCCCACCCCCGATGACGAGCATGTCCACTCGTTCAGGTAACCGCTGGAGTTCGCCAGGTCCATGGCCGCTGTCGCACGGTAGGAACTGGATCGTTCGTTGCGCACGATCACCGCCCCCTGTACGCCGTTCCCGTTCCCGTTCGACGCCCTGACCGCGCAGACCTGAGCGAGCACATCGGTCTCGATGTGGATCGTACGGGCGCAACGCCAGAGGCTGGTGCTGGAAGTGATCGGGTTCGTGTTCCCGTAGGGTCGCCAGCTGCCGCTCTCCGCAGCCGCGGCGGGGCCGGCGGTCGCCAGACTCAAACCGACGACAGCGGTGAGTGCGGCTGTCGACCCTGCGACCATCCGGGTAACTCGCGTGCTGATCCGTCGTGCTCGTTTCACGTTCATGTTTTCTCCCCGTTGGGCCTCGGGTGCTTCCCTGAGGCTGGTGGTGTTGACGGGGTCGATACTGCCGTGGCGCCGACGGCACGTCGTTGGCCGAGAGTCCACACGTCTTGACGATGCGTCTACAAGCAGCCCCGAGTGGCGGCGCCGGCTTTGGCGCTTCACCTTTTGCCCGCAGTCGTGGCCGCAGCCGCAGCCCCGGCGGGAGTAACAGGACGGCGGTGAAGAGGCGGAAGACAAGCGGCCCGGAACGCCGAAGACCTGGATCACTGCTCCGATCACCATGCCGGGGACGGCGCCCGCGACGAGCAGACGGGTCAACGGCCCACCCAGGCGTCCGGCCTTGTGATGGCGCAGCCATCGGGCCGAATCCCCGCCCCCTCGTTCTCGACCTGAACTCCGCAGCCGGCGGCCGATCGGCGCGCGTGAGCCAAGTGCTCTGCGGCAAAGGCGGGTTGAAGAGGGAGAAGAACGGCTTGGGCGACCAGCAGGGCTCCGGGGCTTTGTCGGGCTTCGGCCTCTTCGCGGCCTCCCTCAACGACGCACGCATGTCACCGCCGCGTGCCCTATGCGGACGTCGGCCTCCCCACGATCCATCCTGCGGACATCGCATCGGTGGCTCGGGCTGCGTTGACAGGGCCCGGCCACCGCGCGCGTACCCCGCTCGCCGCTCGCCGGTCGCCGCTCGCCCAGCGTCGTGGTGGACCGGCCGGGTTGAGCATGAGCCTCGGCAGCTGGTGCACACCGTGCCATCCGTGGCGTCCCACGCCCCATCGTGGGTACGTGGCGGCGGAGTCGTCCAGGATCTCGGCTCCGCTATGTCGCCGGCTCCACGGCGCCGGGGCCCGCCTGGAGGGTGGACAGGGTGCGCGGAAGCCACTCGGAGATGATCTCCAGGACTTCGGGGAGTCTGGTGACCGCGCAGTGCCCGGTGTCGGGCAGCAGGTGGACCTCCGTAGCGCGGCGCCCTTCGAACACCAGGGTGTCTTCTTGCGGAACGTGGACGTCGTCGGCGCCGTTGACGACGAGCATCGGTGCCTAGCCTTCCTGGTCCAGGAGCGGCCGCAGCGAGAAGGCCGCCAGCGCCGCGAACAGGTCGTCGGGGCTGGGCTGCCGGTCGAAGCCCAGGGCGTTGCCGACGATGCCGTCCATCCCGAAACGGGCGAGGCGGCCGCCGTCGAACGCCGCTTCGACCGGTCCGCCCAGCACGATGGCCGCATCCGCCTCACCGGCCAGTCCGGAGCGGGCGGAGCAGTGGCCGCCCATCGAGATGCCCACGTGCGCGACAATGCCGTTGCCCAGGGTTCGGGCGTGCCCGAACAGGCCGCGGATGATCTCCGCACCGTCCGGGCTCATCGGCACCTGCGAGTCGCCGGTCCCGGGGATGTCGAAGGCGACGACCGGCAGGCCGGTGTGCGCGCACAGAGCCGTCAGCAGGCCGGTGTGCGCGCAGAGAGCCGTCAGCAGGCCGTGCACATCCATCTTCCAGCTGTCGACACCGCCGCTGACCAGCAGCACCGGCCCCTTTTCGGCGACAGCGGGCGGAGTGAGGACGTGCACCGGCACCCGCGTGAGGCCGCCCCGGTGGGGCAGGTCCAGAACGTCCCTGCGAAAGGGCAGTGCGAACCCGGGCGCCGCGAGCAGGTACTCCTCGGTCTGGCGGGCCAGAGCAGCCCGCTTGGCCCCATCGGCCAAGGTCGGGAACCGCGCCCATCCGTAGGCGAGCGCTGCAAGATCATGCGATCCGGCCGAGGCGTACCGCGCCGCGAGCGCCGACCACTGGTGCACCCACCCGCCGGGCTCGTCCGCCCACATGTCGGTGGTCGCGGCGCGCACCGCGTCCACGTCCGGGGCAGGCAGGCCGGCATTGACCATCTGTGGGTACCGCTCGGCGAACAGATCCTTCGCCTCCAGCGGCCACTGGTACGACATCGCGCCTTCCTTCGACCGTCACTAACGCAGAAGTACTGCGTTAATCGGGAAGGCAGCCCTCGTCCAACCAGTAACGCAACTTTCCTGCGATAGGGTACGAGGGTGAGTGACGAGTACGTCCGCCGCAGGACCGGCGGCCGATCCGCGCGGGTCCGCCAGGCCGTCCTGGACGCGACCCAGCAGGCCATGGCCGAGCACGGGCCGGACGCGGTCGGAGTTCCCGAGATCGCCCGTCGGTCCGGCGTCCACGAAACCTCGATCTACCGGCGGTGGGGCACACGCGAACACCTCGTCATCGACGCGCTCCTGGCGTACAGCCAGGAACAGATCCCCATCCCCGACACCGGATCCCTGCGTGAGGACCTCATCGCCTTCGCGGACTCGCTGGCCGCCTATCTGGACACCCCGTTCGGCAAGGCCCTCGCCCGCTCCATGTCGGCCGCGGCCGACGGTCAGGCCCTGGCCGAAAGCCGCGAGGAGTTCTGGACGTCACGGTTCACCCTGGCCAGGATCATGATCGACCGAGCCGTCAGCCGCGGAGAACTCCCCGAGGGCACCGACCCGGCGTTCATCCTCGAAGTCCTGATCGCGCCCCTGCACTTCCGGGCCCTGCTCACCCGCCGGCCCAACGATCGCCACCTCACCGGCAGGCTCGTCGACCTGCTGTTGTGCGCTGGAACGTCGCCTGCGTGACGGTCGGCGGCAAGAAGACCGCCGCCCCCGCCGGCGCCGGCGTGAACGCGAGCCCGTCCGCGTGTGTCATCGACGGCAGAGCCTCACGACCTCCATCAGCGTGTCCGCCGCGCGTCACGGCATCGACGCGGGCACACCCTCCAGCGCTCCGGGAGTCCGCGTTCCGACATGGACCGCGGACTCCCGGAGCGGCGCGCTGCGGCAGGGAGCGCCCGGCCGGTCAGCCGGACGCCCGCGATTCCAGCATGCTCCTGGCCTCGGCGACCACCGTCGGGTCGGTGACGAAGTGCGTGTCCTGCTCGGCGGAGGCGCCGGCGGCGCCGAGGGGGATCCACGCACCCCCGCGCCGGGGTTCGGCGCGGCGCTTCGCGGAGAGATGAACGGCGGCGACACCGGCGGCGGTCAGGGCCGGGATGTCGGCGGGGCGCACTCCGCCGCCCGCCATCACCTGCACTCCGGGCGCGGCGCCGACCATGGCGGCGAGCGTGGCGAGCCCCTCTCCGGCGGCCGGGGCGCCGCCGGAGGTCAGCACCCGGGTGAGCCCCAGGGCGGGCAACAGCGCGGCGGTGGCGACCGGGTCCGTGGACAGGTCGATCGCGCGGTGGAGCGTCACCTCGACGGGGCGGCCCGTGTCATGAGCCGCCGCGGCGAGGCGGGTGACGGCGTCGGTGTCGAGACCGCCGTCGGCGGTGAGCGCGCCGACGACCACGCCGGAGGCACCGGAGGCGATCACGGACCGCACCTCGGCGGCCATCAGGGCGATCTCCTCGGCGTCGTGGACGAAGTCGCCCGGTCGGCAGCGGACCAGGACCTGAACAGGCAGGCCCACGGCCGCGACCGCCTCGACGAGGGCGGCCGACGGGGTCAGACCGCCCAGTTCCAGGCCGGTGCAGAGTTCGACGCGATCGGCTCCGTGGTCGAGGGCGACACGGGCACCGGCCGGCGCGGTGACGGCGATCTCCAGTGTGGGCCGGCGGACCGGTCCGGCGGGGCCGGGCCGCCCGAGTCCGGCAGCCTCGTCGGCCGCCACCGGTGCCGGGAGGTGGCCCGAACCGCCGGTCCGGGGCAGGCCGGGTGGCCGTGTCGTGTGGTCGGTCATTCGTCGTCGCCGGTGAGCGGCTGGTCGGAGGCCGGGATGATACGGGCTGTCAGGTCCGGGTCGGCCATGTCGCGGTCGAAGGGGAACATCGGGCGGCGGATGCGGCGGTGGCCGAGGCGCACCAGGTCCTGGTCGACACCGCCGGGGGTGAGGGCCATCTTCCAGCCGGCCGACATGTCGAACAGCTCGGGTTCCAGGTAGCCGATCTTGACGATCACGATGCCGGCGGAGCGCGGGTCGAGGTCGAGGTCGGTGAAGTCGTGCTCGTGGTGGTACGGCTTGCGCAGCCTGGTGAGGATCGCGTACACGCTGCCGGCCCGGATGACGGCCTCGGTCTCGGCGTCCCGGTCGCCGTGCCGGATCGCGTGGACCACGCCGGTGAGGGTGACGGGACCGGCGTGCCGGTCGTCGACCTCGGCGCCGGCGGTGACGGTGACGGTGGCGCCGACCCCGGCGGCGACGGCGGTCTCGATCGCGGCGGGGCCGGGTACCGAGGCGTAGATGACGGTCGGCCCGTCCTCTTTCTGGAATTCAGGGCGCTCAAGCAGCCGGGTGAGGCCCCAGGTGACGTCACCGGCGCCGCCCGCGGTGGGGTTGTCGCCGGTGTCGCTGATGAAGTACGGCCGCTGGTCGGAGGCGAGGGCCTCGTCGAGGAGTTCGTCGTAGGTGCCGGTCCGGGCGACGAAGTCGAAGTCGTGGCGGGCGTTCCAGAAGCCCCGGGCGAGTCGTTCGGCCCCGGCCGAGACCGCCGCCGTGTCGTCGCCGGTGACGACCACGACGGCGCGGTTGCGGGGTTCGTCGGCCCAGGCGTAGCCGACCCAGATGGCGGCGTCCGTCACGCCGTCGGCGGCCTCGACCTCATCGACCGCCGCGTACACGCTCTTCGCGGGTTCGATCCGGGTGGAGGTCTGCTCGCCGGCCAGCAGCACCGGGACCGGCACCCACGCCTTGACCGGGCGGGGGGCACCGGACGCCAGCAGGTCGACCAGGTTGCGGACGGCACGCTCCTTGGTCTCCATGTGGTCCTCATGCGGGGCCATCCGGTAGCAGGTGATCAGGTCGCTGCGGTGCACGAGTTCGCGGGAGACGTTGCCGTGCAGGTCCATCGAGGTGGAGACGATCACGTCGGGGCCGACGGTGGCACGGATCCGCTCCAGCAGCACGGCCTCGGCGTCGTCGATCCCCTCCACGGTCATGGCGCCGTGGATGTCGTACCAGAGGCCGTCCAACCGGGGCAGCGCGGCGAGGCGCTCGATGAGCTCGTCGGTGAGCCCGGTCCAGGCGGCGGCGGTGACGGTACCGCCGGGCAGCGACTTGCCGACCAGAGCGCCGTGCCATTCGGCGGCCTCACGCAGTTCCTCGCCGGGGGCGAGGAAGGGGTACCGGTCGAAGATCTCGGCGCCGCGCGCGGGGTGGAAGGCGGGGGCTTCGGTGCGGGCCGGGGAGAAGGTGGAGGACTCGATGCCGAGCCCGGCGACGGCGATGACCGGGCGGGCGGCGGGGGTGCGGGTGTGCGACATAGCTCCTCGGACGGGGTGTGGTGCGTGAGGCCGGCTCCGCGGTCCGCCACGGGGGCGTACCGCGGACTTCGGTCTCCGGGCGGGTGCGGGGACTTGGGGTGTGGCCCCCGGACAAGGCCTCCTTGGCTCGGGGCTCGGGGGCCCGGAATCGGTGGCCCGCCAGGGAGCCTGCGTAAGGACCGCGGCTCGCGGGCGGGTAGTCGCCGTGGGCACGGAGTAATTTCCGGGGTTGCGAGGCTTTTCGCAGTGGCGTCAGGTCCTTCCTCGGCTCGTGGCGGTGTGGTGCCGGTCGTCGCCGGGTGCGGCGCGGCCGATGTCGCCGAGGGCGCGGGTCAGGGCGCGCTGCAGGGCGAAGAGTCCGGCGCCGACCAGGCCGGCGTCGGCGCCGAGACTGGCCCGCTCGATGGTGAGCTGTTCGGTCACCAGCGGGTGGCAGCTCTCGTAGAGCTTGCTGCGCACCGCGGCGACGAACGGTTCGAGGGTGGAGAGGATGCCGCCGAGGTAGACGGCGTCCGGGTTGAAGAAGTTGACGTTCGCGGCGAGCACCTGGCCGAGGTGGTCGCCGGCCCTGCGGACGGCGCGGGTGGCTTCCGGGTCGGCGTCGGTGGCGAGTCGTACCACGTCCTCGGTGCTGGCGACGTCGAGACCGCGTTCGCGCAGGATGCGGACGAGCGCGGCGCCGGACGCCACCGTCTCCAGGCAGCCGGTGTTGCCACAGGAGCAGGGGATGTCGGCGCCGCCGTCGATGCGGATGTGGGTGATGTCGCCGGCGGCTCCGGTGGCGCCCCGGTAGAGGCGACCGTCGGCTATGACACCGGCACCGATCGCCGAGCCGATCTTCACCATGATCGACTGCCGGTGCTCGGCGGGCCTGACACTCTGCTCGCCGACCACCATGCAGTTGGCGTCGTTGTCGACGGCGACCGGGACCCCGAAGCGCTCCTCCAGCCAAGCGGCGACCGGGAAGCGGTTCCAGCCCAGCATCCGGGACGGCATGACGACGGCGCCGGAGTTGACGTCCACCGGACCGGGCAGCGAGAGCCCGACGCCCCGGAGCCGGTCGCGTCCACGCTGCTCGGCCAGGGACTCCAGGTGCTCGACGAGCCTCGGCAGGGCGGCCTCGGGACCGTCGGCGACCTCGAACGGGACGTTGGCGACGTCACGGACACCGCCGCCCGGGAGCACCACACCGATCCGGGCATGGCGGCCGCCGACATCGGCGGCGACGGCGTACTCGTCGTTGCTGCCCGCCCTGAGGACCCTGCGGGGACGGCCGCCGGTGGAGGACTGGGTGCCCTCCTCGGCTATGAGCCCTCGCTCGACCAGCTGAGCCACGGTGAGGGAGATGGTGGAGGCGGCCGTGCCGAGGAGTTCCGCGAGTTCGGCGCGGGACGACGCCTGGCCCGAGGCGACGAGTTCGAGGACCCGCACGGCGAGCGTGGTCGTGCCCTTCTGGGACACGCCCTTGGTGGTCTTGTCCCGTGCACTTATTTCAGTCATGTACGAAGTAACTTCCGCAACGGTGTGTGTGACGGAGACAGTACGCCCCGTCCAGGCGGGCGAGGAACAACTTTACGAAGAAAGCAGAGAGCGTCGACACGACTCAAATCGCCCCAAATTGACACATAGATACCTCCCGAGGCATCTGGAGCGGATGGATGTGACCTTATCGAGATCACAGAAACTTACTTTTTACTAATTCTTGTTTGTTTGTTCGGCACGGCCGTCGTTGACTGTCGCCGTACACAGCGCCGACCCCGCGGCGCCGACCCGGTCTCCCGGGACGTATGCGGGTCCTTTCACTCTGAGGAGAGTAATGTCCCTTGCTTACAAGGCCGCAGGCCGCCGCTGGGCCCTCGTCGCGGGTGCCGCCGTCACCACCGGCGCGCTGCTCACCGGCTGTTCCGGCGGCGGCACCTCGTCGTCCTCCGGCTCGGCGTCGTCGGACACCATCAACTACGCCCTCCCGGCGAACTTCACGCCGAACTGGATCCTCCCGGTCGGCACCGCCTCGCACCTGAACACCAACAACTCCTCCATATCCCAGGCCGTCTGGGAGCCGCTGATCGCGTACGACGGCTCCACCGGCAAGGTCGGATGGAACAAGGACAACTCGCTGGCCACCGACGCGAAGTTCGCCGCGGACAGCAAGAGCGTGACGATCACCCTCGGCGATCGTCACTGGAGCGACGGCAAGCCGGTCACCTCGCGCGACGTGGAGTTCTGGTTCCGCCTGGTCAAGGCCAACAAGGAGGACTGGGCGAGCTTCAGCCCGGGCAAGGCGCCGGACAACTGGACCTCCTTCAAGACGACCGACGACACGCACTTCACGATCACTTTCGACAAGGCGTACAACCAGGAGTGGATGCTCGCCAACGAGCTGAGCATGATCCGCCCGATGCCGCAGCACGCCTGGGACAAGACCAGCGACCCCGGCGCCGTCTCCGACCTGGACCGCACCCCCGCCGGTGCCAAGAAGGTCTGGACGTATCTCAACAACGCCGCCAAGAAGATCTCCGGCTACGCGACCGACCCGTTGTGGAAGACGGTCAGCGGCCCGTACACCATCAAGTCGTTCTCCACCGCGGGCAAGGTCGAGCTGACCGCCAACGCGAAGTACGACGGCGGTGGCAAGGCCAACATCAAGAACGTCAATCTGCTGCCGTTCACCACGGCCGACGCCGAGGCGAACGCCCTGCGCGCCGGCACCGTCGACTACGGCTACATCAACGCCACCGACCTGAGCCAGGAGTCGTCCTTCAAGGCCAAGGGCTACTCGGTGAAGCCGTGGACCGGCTGGGCGATCACCTACATGCCCTACAACTTCAACAACCCCGCCATGGGCCCGGTGTTCAAGCAGTTGTACGCCCGCCAGGCGATCCAGATGTCGGTGGACCAGACCACCCTCTCCAAGGTGGTCTTCAACGGCACGGCCGTCCCCACCTACGGCCCGGTCCCGCAGGGCCAGGACTCGTCCTTCGTCTCCCCGGAGCAGAAGACCAACCCGTACCCGTTCGACACGGCCAAGGCGAAGAAGCTTCTCACCGACCACGGCTGGACCGAACAGGGCGGCACCATGGTGTGCACAAGCCCCGGCAGCGGCGACAACCAGTGCGGCGCGGGCGTCGACAAGGGCACCAAGTTCGAGATGCAGGTGCTGTCCCAGTCCGGCTCGACCGTGACCGACAACATGATGAGCGCGCTGCAGTCGTCGTTCGCGAAGACCGGCATCACGTTCAGCGTCAAGACCGCCCCGGTCAACTCCGTCCTGTCGCAGTCCGGCCAGTGCACCGCCGACGAGTCGGGCTGCGCGTGGCAGCTGTCGTTCTTCGGCACCGCGGGCAGCTGGTACTTCCCCGCCTACCCGAGCGGTGACTCGCTCTTCGCCACCGGCGGTGGCTCCAACTTCGGCAGCTACTCCAACGCCGAGGTCGACAAGCTGATCACCGAAACCACCACGTCCTCCTCGAACGAGGCGGTGCGGAAGTACAGCGCCGCGCTCGCCAAGGATCTCCCCGTCATCTGGCTGCCGGAGCCCGACTACCAGATCTCCGTGGTCAAGGACGGCCTCGGCGGCTTCGCCCAGGACTCCCTCGCCAACTTCCACCCCGCCATGTGGAAGTGGACCAAGTAAGCCCGGTCGGTGCCCGCGCGGGCCTGCGGAGCCGCCCGTCCACCCCGGACGGGCCGCCCCGGGACCCGCGCGCACCCCTCGCGCCCCCGCCACACCGGCACCCGCCACGCCGACACCCCACGTCGCAGTGACGCCCGCGCGCACCACAGAGACGAAGCGACCGGAAAACACATGAGCACTTCCTCGTATCTGATCAGACGCGTCCTGCAGGCCGTCGCGGTGATCGTCATCGTGACGATTGTCGTCTTCGGCCTGCTGCACGCCCTGCCCGGAGGCCCCGCGCGCGGGATCCTCGGGCCGCAGGCCACCGCACAGCAGATCGCCCACTTCAACCACGAACAGGGCCTCGACAAACCTCTGCCCGTGCAGTACTTCTACTACCTCGGCCAACTGCTGCACGGCGACCTCGGGACCTCGTACACCCTCAACGAGCCGGTCTCCCAGCTCATCACCGAGCGGCTGCCGAAGACCCTGGTCCTCACCATGCTGTCGGCTCTCGTCGGCCTCGTCCTCGCCATCCCGATGGGCATGTGGCAGGCCGTGCGCCGCAACAAGCCGGTGGACTACGTCATCACCACGCTGAGCTTCATCGCCTACTCCACGCCCGTGTACTTCCTCGGGCTGATCCTGGTGCTGGTCTTCAGCCAGGGGCTGGCCTGGTTCCCGTCGCAGGCTCCGCAGGGCGAGACGCTGGGACAGGTGATCTCCGAACCGCAGGCCCTGGTGCTGCCGGTGGTCGCCGGGGCGGCCTCCATGGTCGCGGTGTTCAGCCGCTACATGCGGGCGGCCACCCTGGAGAACCTCTCCGAGGACTACGTCCGCACGGCCAGGGCCGGCGGCTCCCGCGCCCGAGCCATCCTGTGGCGGCACGTGTTCCGCAACTCGCTGACGCCCGTGGTCGCCATGCTCGGCTACTACGTGCCGGTGCTCTTCGGCGGTGCACTGGTCGTCGAGCAGCTCTTCAACTATCCCGGCATGGGGCTGCTGTTCTGGACCGCGGCGCAGTCCTCCGACTACCCGGTCCTGCTGGGCTGCGTCCTGGTGATCGCCGTCGCCACCGTCGTCGGCACCCTGCTCGCCGACATCGTCCAGCGGATCATCGACCCCCGAGTGAAGGCAGGCCGGGCATGAGCGCCGTCATCCAGCCGGACATGGGCCGGGCGAAAGCCGCACCGCCGCGCGAGGCCTCCGGCGCGCGGCTCGCCGTCCGCCGCTTCCTGCGCAACAAGCTGGCGGTCGTCGGACTCGCCGTCGTGGTCTTCTTCTTCCTGTTCTGCTTCGCCGGTCCGCTGGTGTACTCCACCGACCAGACCCACACCATGCTCCAGCAGGTCAACCTCGCCCCCAGCGGCGCGCACTGGCTCGGCACCGACGCGGTCGGCCACGACGAGCTGGGCCGGCTGATGTACGGCGGCAAGGTCTCCCTGACCGTCGGCGTCGCCGCGGGCGTCCTCGCCACCGTCATCGGCACGCTGTGGGGCGCCGCCGCCGGTTACGCGGGCGGCTGGATCGACGCCGTGATGATGCGGGTCGTCGACGCCGGCATCGCCATCCCCGCGCTGTTCATCCTGCTGGTGGTCTCCGCCATCGCCACGCCGGGCCTGACCGGTCTCGTCGTCATCCTGGGCCTGGTGTCCTGGCTGGTGCCCTCCCGGCTGGTCCGCGCCGAGACACTGACCCTGAAGAACCGCGACTACGTCCTGACCCTGCGTGCCACGGGCGGCACGCACGCCCGGGCGATCCTGCGCCACATCCTGCCGAACTCGGTCTCCACCATCATCGTCGCCGCGACCTTCCAGGTCGCCGACGCCATCCTGCTGGTCGCCTATGTCTCCTATCTGGGCATGGGAGTCCGGCCGCCACAGACCGACTGGGGCGGCATGCTCTCCGCCGGTCTCACCGCCGCCTACTCCGGCTACTGGTGGCTCATCCTGCCGCCCGGCCTGGCCATCATCCTTGTGGTGTGGGCGTTCAACGCGATCGGGGACGGACTCCGCGACGCATTCGATGTGAGGGGACGCGGATGACCGCCACCACCAAGGGCTCCGCCGCCCGCACCGCGGCATCCGGCCCGATCCTCGAACTCGACGACCTCGGCGTCGTCTTCACCACCGAGACCGGCGACGTACCCGCGGTCAAGGGCGTGTCCCTCCAGGTCCGGCCGGGCGAGACGCTGGCCCTGGTCGGCGAGTCCGGCTCCGGCAAGTCGACCATCGCGCTCGCCGCGATGGGCCTGCTCGACGGGAACGCCCACGCCACCGGCAGCGCCGTCATCGCGGGCACCCAGATCGTCGGCGCCTCGGAGAACGGCCTCGCGGCGCTGCGCGGCAAGACCGTCTCCATGGTGTTCCAGGAGCCGGCCACCGCACTCGACCCGCTCACCCGCATCGGGAAGCAGATCACCGAGGTGATCCGCAACCACCGCGAGGTGTCCGCCAAGGACGCCGCCGCCGAGGCCGTCGAACTGCTGCGCCGGGTCGGCATCCCCGAACCGGAGAAGCGCGTCCACACCTACCCGTTCCAGCTCTCCGGCGGACAGCGCCAGCGGGTCGTGATCGCCATGGCCATCGCCAACGAGCCCGGCCTGCTCATCGCCGACGAGCCGACCACCGCCCTCGACGTGACCGTGCAGGCCGAGATCCTCGACCTGCTGCGCCGGCTCGCCGCCGACACCGGCACCGGCGTGCTGCTCGTCACCCACAACATGGGAGTCGTGGCCGACTTCGCGGACCGGGTCGCCGTCATGTACCGCGGCGAGATCGTGGAGACCGGATTGGTCGAGGACGTCCTGCTGCGCCCCGCCCACGACTACACGCGCCGCCTGCTGGCCGCCGTGCCCCGGCTGGCCGTCACCGAGGCCGCGGACGGCACCAGCCGCCCGGCCGCGTCCGTACCGGCCCGGACGGACCGTTCCGCGGCCGAGCCGTCGGCCCCGCCTGCCGGGCCCGGCGGCCCCGCGGGCGAACCGGTGGTCGAACTGCGTGACATCGACGTGGTGTTCGGCCGCGGCAAGGCCGCCGTACGCGCCCTCGACGGAGTGTCGTTCCCGGTCGGGCCGGCGGAGACGCTGGGCCTGGTCGGCGAGTCAGGCTCCGGCAAGTCCACCGCCGCCCGGGTCGCGCTCGGCCTGATCCCGCCCACCTCCGGCACCGTCTCCCTGTTCGGCGCCGACCTCGGCCGCACCCGCGCCCGCGCCCGCCGCGCCCTGCGGGCGGGCATCGGTGTCGTCCTCCAGGACCCGGTGGCCTCCCTCGACGCGCGGATGACCGTCGGCGAGTGCGTCGCCGAGCCCCTCCGGGTGCACCGTCGCGACCTGTCCGCCAAAGACCGGCAGGCCAAGGTCGCCGCCGTCCTCGACCGGGTCCGGCTGTCACGCGAACTCGCCCGGCGCGCGCCTCGCGAACTCTCCGGCGGACAACGCCAGCGGGTCAGCCTGGCCCGAGCCCTGATCCTGGAACCCAGGCTGCTGGTCGCCGACGAACCCACCAGCGCGCTCGACGTGAGCGTGCAGGAAGCGGTCCTGGAGGTCATCACCGAACTCCAGGACGAACTCGGCTTCGCCTGCCTGTTCGTCTCCCACGACCTCGCCGTCGTGCAGCACTTCGCGCAGCGCGTCGTCGTGATGCGCGCGGGCCGCATCGAGGAGCAGGGCTCCACCGGGACGACGCTGCTGCGTCCGGAGACCGACTACACACGGCGTTTGCTGGCCGCGGTGCCGGTGCCCGACCCGGTGGTCCAGCGGGGCCGCAGGGCCCAGCGCCTGGCCACCCTCGCGGCCGGCCGTACGGAGGCCCAGGCGTGACCGGACCGCTCCTGACCCCCCGCACCCCGCGGGACCCGGCCCTTCCCACCACTCTCCGGCCGCTGATCGCCGGCATCGACATCGGCGGCACCACCACCCAGGTGGTGGTCTGCTCGGACGACCTGACCGTCCTCGACCGCGCGGAGGCCCCCACCCCGGCGCTTGAGGGCGGCCGGGCCATGGTCGGCGCCGCGCTCGGCGCACTCGCCCCGCTGCTGGCCCGCACCCCGGGCCGCCTGGTGGGCGCGGGAATCGGCGCCGCCGGGGTGGTGGACTCCGCGAACGGCCGCATCCTGGTCGCGAGCGACTCCTTCCGCGGCTGGGCCGGCTTCGCCGTCACCGCCGCCGTCGAGGAGGCCCTGGGGGTCCCGGCCTTCCTGGACAACGACGTCAACGCCTTCCTCCACGGGGAAGTCTGCGCCGGGGCGGTACGCGGCGAGGCAGACGTCCTCGGCATGACCCTGGGGACCGGCGTCGGCGGCGCTCTGTGGACCAACGGCGCCCTGTTCGTGGGTCCGCACGGCGCGGCCGGCGAGATCGGGCACATACCCGGCTTCGGTGACCTGCCCTGCTCCTGCGGCGGCCGGGGCCACTTGGAGACGCTGGCCTCCGGCCGCTCCATCGGGGCTCGTTACGCCGACCGCACCGGCCGGCGCCTCACCGCGCGTGAAGTCGCCGAGGCCGCCGCCCATGGCGACGAGGACGCGCTCGCGGTGTACCGCGCCGCGGGAGCGGGCGTCGCCCACGCGATCGTCATCACGGCGGGCGTCGTCGACATCACCACGGTGGTCGTCGGCGGCGGCGTCAGCCGCGCCTGGCACCTGCTGGAGCCCGCCATCCTGTCAGCCCTCGCCGTCGACCCGCCGGTCAGCGGCCACCCCGTCCGCCTGGTCCGGGCCGCCCTGGCCTCCGACGCCGTCGCGGTCGGCGCCGCGGCCCGCGCCCGACGCGACCTGGGCACGGAGGTGAGGGCGACGGCGTAGGGAAGCGAGCCGCCCGCACGCGCCCGGTCTACGTCCCCGCGTGGACGTACGCCGCCCAGACGTGCGGCCGGTCCGGGATGCGGCGCCGCAACTGGCGGACCGTGTCGTGCAGGGCGTGCGCCGCGCTGACACTGTCGGCGGCCGTCGTACGGCGGTAGAAGTCCCGCGTCATGTGGTCCGCGTGCGTGCTGTCGATCTGCCACAGCGTGCCGACCGCCGTCGGAAAGCCCGCCAGCAGGAACGAACTCGTGATGTGGATGGTCTCGTCCGTGAGGCGTTCGGTGGTGCGTGCGGTGCCGCAGGCCGCCAGGAAGGCGAGCTGCGCCGAGCGCGGGCGGACCCGGCAGATCTCCAGGACCGAGACCGGATCGCCGCTGGGCAGGTGCAGGAGGGCGCCGGAGGGTTCCGCCGGGTCCGTCGCCGCGTGGCAGCCGAAGTGGGCCCACGAGGCGTCGTGCAGCGCGGCGAGCACGGCCTCGCGAGTGGCCGTCGGGCCGATCAGCGGCGGAGGTGCGCCCAGGAGTTCGGCCGCGTACCCGGCCGCCGCCGCGACGCCGGGTAGGTCGTCCTCGGGCGCGGCGACCAGCAGGGCGCTGCCGTGGTCGGCCGTGTCGCGCTGCCGGGACCGGGCGCGGGCGTACGCCAGGGTCCGCAGGCCCGGTACGTACGACGACACCACGGCGTCGAGTGCGGCGCCGCAGCCGTCGAGGCCGCAGCCGGGCTCCGTGCACTGGGCCGCGTGCAGCGGGAGGGCGCTGAAGGGCCCTGTCGGTACCCACCAGATGCGCGGCCAGTCGGCGTGCCGGGCCACGGGGTCCGCCGACCCGGCCAGTTCCAGCACCGGGCGTACGATCTTGTGCCACGTCCACGCCAGCGTCTCGCGGACCGTCCTGCCCGCGGCCACGAGCTGGAGCGGGGACGGACGGGACGTGCCGTGCGCGTTGATGGCGTCCACGGCGTCACGCAGTCGCCGTGCCGCGTCGGTGATCTCGTCGGCCTCGGCTTCGAGGTGGACGGCGGTGATCGACCGGTGGGTGATGACGAGGGCGTGGCAGAAGCGCCGGCCGTGGTTGAGGACCACGACGGGGCCGTCGGCCGCGAGCGCGCGCGACTCCCCGGCGGTGAGCGGACGCAGGAAGCTCTCGAATCCGGGCAGGGTGCGGACGCGCCGTACGAGTGTGTCGAGTTCGCGGGAGGTGCGCAGGCCTGCCAGCCGGGTCCACTCGGCGCCACCGGCGGCGGACGTCTCGGGTTCCGCGTCGAGTCGCTCGGTCAGCCGCTCGAACTCGTCGGCCAGTTCGGGGTGTGCGGAGCGCAGGTCGCCGATGTCGGCGCGGGCCTCGATCCGCCGGGCCAGCAGCAGTCCGCGGCCGCGCTCCAGGAGTTCCATGGCGCGGTCGACGTCGGGGCCCGCCACCGTGGTCTCCAGGGGGACGGGTTCGGGCGGGATCTCCCCCGCCTCGGCCGCGTGCACCGCCTGCTCAAGTGCCTTCAGCCGGGCGGGAATCCGGGCCGCGAGTTCGCGGCCGACGACATGGGCGAGGACCAGCTCGATGATCGTCCTGATGTCGCCCTCGAACGTCGACAGGCCGTGCTCGGCGGACGTCTGGTCGCTGCCCCGGTCGGTGAGGCCGGTCATGGCCTCGACGCCCGCTTCGAGATGTGCCAGGGCCAGGTCGACCCGGGGCTGTGCCCCGCTCAGCGCCCCCGCCGCGGCGCCGATCGCGCCGTGGGCCCGCATCCACACCGGGATCTCCGGGTCGCGCCACGCACCGGCGTCGGCCGTGCCGTCGCGCTGGGCCCGGACAGCCGTCAGGAAGGGGGCGAGGAAGTGGCCCGGGGTGCCCCAGGAGCGCGGGGCGCCCGTATCGGTGGGCAGCTCCGGGAGGCGGCCCCGGGCGATGATGTCGAGGAACATCCGCATCGTGGCCCCCTCGTCCGCCGGGGCCCCCTCCGGCGTCTCCGCCGAAAGGACACGGCTCAGCGCGTCCGCCTCGGCCAGCAGGGCCTCCGCCCGCTCCGGTTCGGTGGCGCGGAGCACGAACGCGCGCTGCGCGAGCGCCCGCGCGAGGGTCATCGCGATCATCGACCGCATCGGGTGTCCGGTGGGGCACTTCGCGAAGGTCGCCCGGCACTGGTCGACCATGGCGTCGCTGAGGTCCTGGCGCGGGCCGCCGCCCGGACCCACGATCTCCACGAAGTCCACGTAGGCGTCGCCCATCAGGTCGTACCAGGGCACGCCGTGCCCTGTGGGCGCGGCACGTATGACGTCCCGCATGCGGTGGGCGATCTCCCTGGCGCGTTCCAACTGGGCGGGCTCGTGGCCGAACAGGTAGTTCTGGAGGGCGTTGTGCAGCTCGGTGCGGGCGGCCAGCAGTTCCCTGTCGGTGCCGGACAGCCCCGGATGGCCGGGCGCGGGTTCCGTATCGGCCGCCGGCATGGCGGGTGCGTCCGGCGCCGAGGCGAGCAGAGCCGCCGCCTCACGCGCGCCTTCGGCGTCGAAGCTGCCGAGCGACACGGTCGTCAGCGCGTCCGCGAATATCTGGTTGAACTCACGCGGGATGTCGTCGGCGTGGGAGCGGGCGTAGCGCAGCAGCTCGACGACCTCCGCGAGCGCGGCGGGGTCGGCGCGGTCCGCGGAGCGGGCGGACAGGGCGGCGGCGAGCGCGGCGGAGAGGTACGGGCGCAAGGTGTCGTCGTCCTCGCCCATGTCGTCGAGGAGTTCGCGGATGATCTCGATGTCGGCGTCGAGGCTCCCGGGACCGTCCAGGCGGACATCGTCCATGCGGGCCAGCCGCTCCACCATCGCGCGCGTCTCCTCGTCCGGGACGCTCCCCGTGGTCACGGACAGGACGGCGATGGGCAGCGCCGCCGCGAACCTGCCCCGCCGCAGCAGCTCCGATGCCGGGAACCCGGGCGGGGCGCCGGCCGCCGCCTCCTCGGTCAGTTCCCGGGACTCCGCCGTGAGCAGCCCGGCCCTGGCCGGCGCGTCGCCGCGCAGGGCCTCGGCCCGCAGTCCGGTGAGCGCGGCCAGGACCGCGACGTAGGCGTGGCGGTGCGGCCGGTCGGCGGGGAGGGCGGCGAGGGCGGTGCGGTAGCGGGCGATCCGCGCGTCGGAGGCGTCGTCGTCGGGCTCGAACCCGGCGGCGAGGTCCATGATTTCGAGCCCGATGTCGACCGGGTCGCCGTCCCGTGCGGCGCGCTCTCTGAGCCGCGCCGCGACGCGCCTCTGAAGCGAGACGGTCCGTTCCAGGTCGCCCGGGTCGTCGCTCCGGCTCAGCTCCCGCAACTCCCGGTAGTCGGCGAGCATGTCGTGGTGCTCCTCGCTCAACGACCCGGTTGAAGCCAGCAGTTCCATGGCCTCCAGGGCGGCCGCCTCGTCCTCGCGTTCCCCCGCGAGTGCCGCGAGCGCCCGGCCGAGCGCGGTGGCGACCTCGGAGTGCGCGGGATGTGTGGCCGGGGTGTCGGCGAGGGCCGCGCGCAGCCGTCGGACGGCGCAGGCGACGCGGCTCGTGTCGTGTTCGGCGATGCCCGCGTCGGCGAGGGCCGCGCCGATGATCAGGTCCCGTTCGCCGGGCCAGGTGACGGGCCGGGTGTCCAGCACGCGCAGGAAGCGCAGCCCCTCGGCGGCCTCCGGGGTGAGCGCGCCGTCGGGTGCGGCCGCGACCAGCCGTTCGACCAGGGCGAGCCGGGGCGTGCCGAGCATCCGCGCGGCGTCCACCAGCGTGCGCAGGGCGGGCTCGGCGGCCGCCCTGGCCACGGCGGGGTCGAAGAAGCCGGGCCCTACGGCGGCGAGCCGCGTGCACACCGCGCGTCCGTACCGGGCGGCGGCGGCCAGCGCGTCCGGGTCGGCCGTGAGCTGGAAGCGTGTCACGTTCAGGCGGAGGGCGTGGACGGTCAGCTCCACCAATCCCGCGTGGTCCTCGGCCCGTACGTGCTCGAACGCCGTGTCCGACCAGACGAGCGCGCGATCGAGGGCGGTGGTCCTGTCCCGCTGGGGCCCGCTGCCCACGGCATCGGCGTACGCCGCGCTCATCAGGTGCGCGAACCGTGCCTCGTGGGACGGATCGGCGGGGTCGAAGCCTCTCCTCAGGGCCTCGGGGAGACCGGCGTCGTCAGGCAGACGCGGGCACAGGTGGCCGAAGGTACCGAGCACGACGGCCAGATCCTGCTGCGCTTCGGCGTCCTCGGCGTCCCCGGCGCTCTGGAGGCGGCCCCAGAAGGTCCAGAACACGTCGGCGAGCGAGTCGAGGCCGATCGGGTCCCCTGGCGAGGGCGCGGCCTGCCGCAGCAGGGCCAGCGCGTCGGCCGCGGCGTCCTGACCGCGCAGGGCTGCGGGATCCCGGCCGTTGTGAGCCGTGACGAGGCGTGCGACCACTCGTTCCCGAAACCCGGACATCGCTCCCTACACTAGTCTGACTTCCTGTCAGCAGACCAGGAGACCAGGGGACACTGGTCCGCGGGACTTTCAGGGAGGCCGCCGTGGGGGACGGGGCTACGACGCACAGGGTGTACGAGGACGCCGTCGATTACCTGTGCCGCAATCTTGAGGAGCTGCGTCAGCTGGTCGGCCCCGCCGTCTGGGCCGCGGCCTTCCCGGTCGTACGGGACGCGGATCCGAGCGGGACCGAGTGGCGGGACGCCGTGCGCGCGCTGCACGAGGCGGCCGAGGCGGCGGGAATCCCGAACGGGCTCGGGCTTCCCGCCACCATGGGCGTGGGCGACCGGCCGGGCGCCCCCACGGCGCGGTCGGTCGGCTGGGTCTGTCCCACGCGCCGCTGTGCCCGGGTCGAGCCGCGGGACGGAGCCTCGGCTCCGGCGCCGATGTGTGACCTGGGCGGGGGATTCATGCGCCCGGTGAACGGCTGAGGCGGTCGGTTCCGCCTCGCCCGAGGCGGCGTTCACCCTGCGCCGGCCGGTTCCTGGATGTGTCCGGTTCGGCGGTCAGCGGGGTGAGCCGGCGTCGTCCGGGGCGGTGGTGTCGGCGCAGGTGCCGGCCGGGCTCTTGTCCTTGGCGAGAAAGATGGTCTGCGCCATCATCCGGTACCCGGACATTTCCTCGCGCAGGGTCTCTATGGACTCCTCCGGGTGCACCGAGTCGATCACCGCGTTCGGGCCCACCGCGTTGAACTGGTGTGACACTCCGCGCGGGATCTGCATGTCCACCCAGGAGCACGGCGGCACGATCACGTTGTACCGGACCCGGTGCACCCCGGCGGGCGTACCGGGCAGCGCGTCGGTGAAGGTGGCCAGCGGCCCGGCCCAACTCGGCGGCGCGGGCCGCACGGTGAGGGGCGACAGGCTCGAAACCCGGATCGTGGTCTCCGGACCGGTCATCATCCGTACGAACCGCAGCCCGGTGTGCAGGTGCATCCGCGAGCAGAGGTCGCGTTCCGCGGTGTCGTAGAAGTCCATCAGATAGCGGTCGGCGAAGAAGTCCTCGAAGGGGGGTTCCAGCATGAGCACATGGCCCTCCTCGAACTCCTGCGCCTGCTTGAGCCCGCCGGCCGGGGCCGGGTGCTCCTGCTCCGCGCGGTGTGCCTCCCGGACCAGCCCGGCGAGGGCGTCGACCACGGTCAGCGCGACGTCCGGGGGCAGTCGCAGCACCGGGGTCAGCCGGTTGCGGCCGGGGTCCTGGTGCCGCCTGACGTCGAGGATCTCGTCCTCGTGGTCGGGAGACCGCTTCATGCGGCCGGTCGTCTCGGTGTCTCGGGTCATCCCGTCGCTCCAGTGATATCGCTCGGTCCGGATTCCTGCTGCCTGGCCCACAGCACGCCGCCCAGATCATGTCGCCCGGCACGCAGCACCGAACAGCCCGTGGTCGGGAATCCGCCGTGGCGCAGCCGGGCCAGGCGCGTCCAGCGGTCCGCGCGGCCGTCCTCGGCGGAACCGTCCAGGAAGGTCATCAGGAGGCCCAGCGGCCAGGCGGGACCGTCGGCGGCGGGGCCGTGCGGGAGTACGAGCAGTGAGCCGCCGCCGAAGCGGGCCTCGGTGCCCAGCGGCACCGGTGGCCCCTCGAACCCGTGGCGGGCCGCCACCTCCGCGGCGAGTTCGCCGTGCACCGCCAGGGGCCATTCGGTGAGGAGCGTCCGCCGCCACCGGGCCTTGGCCGGGGACAGCTCCGGGTCGTCCGCGGTGTGCCAGTGCTCCCGCAGGAAGTCGAAGGCGCCGAAGACGGCTTCCCCGCCTTCTCGCGGGCGGTCCCCGGCCCGCGCGGCCAGCGCGCGCAGGGCGGGATGCCCGGCGCCCGACCGCAGCAGGTCGTGCGCGGTGGCGGCGGCGTAGCCCAGCAGGCGTTCGTACCGGGCGGGGGCCAGCCGGCGCGCGGCGAGGACCCGGCTCATCGCCGAGCGCCGCGGCTTGCCGGTGGATGTCGCCAGGAATCCGCCGAACTGGATCGCGGCCGGCCGCCGCGGCGTCCGCTCGTACAGTTCGCGTACGGCGGAGACCGGCTGTTCCGTGGCGATCAGCCCGATGTCCTGACCGAGCGTGGGTTCACCGACCGCGACAGCCGCGAAGCGGCCGGACAGGCCCGCCCTGCGCCAGCCTTGTTCGAGGTCGAGCGGGTAGTGCTTCTCCCCGCCCCGGTTGATGCGCTCACCGGCGCGGCCGCGCAGCACCAGCAGGCCGTCGCGCAGTTCGCCGAGGTCGCCGGTGCGCAGCCAGCCGTCGTCGGTGACCGTGGCCGCGGTAGCGCGGCTGTCCTGCCAGTAACCGGTCATGAGATCCGGCGTTCTGATCCACACCTCACCGGATTCCAGGCGCAGTTCGGTGTCCGGCAGCGGCGCCCCGACCGGCGGCATGCGGTCCAGGTACTGGTCGCGGAAGCCGGCGTCGTCGAGCCGGGGCATGGTGAAGCTGAAGTTGACCGCCTCGGTCAGGCCGTAGCCCTGCCGCAGGCGTGGGCCGTACCGGCGGTGGAAGCGGCGGGCGAGGTCGCTGCTCAGCGGGGCGGCAGCGGTGATCAGGTACTCCAGGCCGTCGGGCCAGTCGGGACCGGTCTCCAGCAGGTCGGCCAGCAGGGCGGGCACGATGGACGCGGTCCTGGCTCCCGTGGCGTTCAGCGCGGCGAAGTAGCCGGCCGGGTCGAAGACGGGCCGCAGGGTCAGCGGCGCGCCGGTGAGGTGGGTGCCGAGGAGGGACATGACCAGTGCGTTGCAGTGGTACAGCGGGAGGCAGGTGCCGTGCGGACGGTCCGGTGCGAGTCCGTGCAGGGCCGCGGTCTTGGCCGCGTTGCCCAGGACCGCGCGCCTGCTGAGCATGACTCCCTTCTGCGGGCCGGTGGAGCCCGAGGTGAACATGATGAAGGCGAGGCCGTCCGGGGCCGCGTGGGCACCTTCATCGGCGGCACCGGCATCGGCATCGGCATCGGGCAGGCTGGTGCGGTGCAGCCCGTGCACGTCCACCAGCGCCGTCGCGGACACGCGTTCGGCGATGGCCGCCACCGCCCGGTCGGTGGAACGGGGGTGCAGCGGGACCGCCACGAGTTTCAGGTCGAAGCAGCTGAGCAGCGTGTCCGCGAGTGCGCGCCCGTTGGGCAGCCGGATCACCACCCGTGCGCCCACGGGCAGTTCGGCGAGGGCGCCGTGGCCGGTGCGGATCAACGCAGCCTCCTCAGCAGGTCACGGAGCAGGACTCCGACATCGTCCACGTGCTGCGGCTGCATCACCCGGTGGTGGGCCGCGGCGACGTGAGCCACGGTCAGGTCGCCTCCGGTGTGGGGCCGCCAGAGTTCGTGGTGGGGGACACGGCGCGGCGCGCCGGGCGCCTCCGCCTCGATGTACGTGGTGTCCCCCGGGTGGCGGGGCGGCCGGTAGGCCCGGGTGAGCATGTCGTTGTGGCGCGACACCGCGATGACCCGGCTGATGTCGTCCTCGGTGAACCGGGCGAATACGCTCCCTTCGCGGCGCAGCAGTGTCGCGACGGTGTCGTAGTCGAGGTCCGTCGTGGCGAAGCGCTCGTCATCGAGACCGGCGGCCGTCAGCAGTACCCGGAAGACGCGCTGGTCGTCGATGGGCTGTTCCGGTCCGGCGGCGTCGCCCGCGACCGTGTCGACCAGGAACAGCGCTCCGGCCGGTTCGCCGAGTTCGTGCAGCCGGACGGCCATCGCGTGCGCCACCAGTCCGCCGAACGACCAGCCGACCAGGTGGTACGGGCCGCGGGGGCGGACTGTGCGCAGCAGGCCCACGTACCGCTCGGCCATCGCTTCGACGGAGCCGGGCAGCTCGGCCACTCCCCCGGGGCCCTCGGCCTGGATGCCGTACACCGGGTGGTCCCGGTCGATATGGCGCAGCAGCCCGGAGTACAGCCAGCTGATCCCGCTGAGCGGATGCACGCAGAACACGGGTGCGGCCGCGCCGCCGGTGCGGAACGGCACCAGGTGCCCCGATGCGCCGTCCGGCGACGCGCGATCGAGGAGACGGCTCAACGCGGCGGGGGTGGCGGCCTCGAAGACGTCGCGGATCGCCGGTTCCAGGCCGAGCACAGTCCGGACGCGTGCGGTCAGCCGCGCCGCCAGGAGCGAATGCCCGCCCAGTTCGAAGAAGTTGTCAGCGGGGCCGACGCGGGGCAGGCCGAGTACCTCGGCGAAGAGTTCGCCCATCAGATGCTCGCGCAGGTTCTCCGGCGGGGGCACGTCGTCCCCGGGCGCCCAGTCCGGTTCGGGCAGCCGGTCGCGCAGCAGCTTTCCGTTGGCGCTGAGCGGGAGCCGGTCCAGCGCCAGCAGGCGGGCGGGCACCATGTAGTCCGGCAGGTGCCGGGCCAGGTGCGCGCCCACCGAGCGCAGGTCGGCGCCGGCGGGTACGACGTACCCGACCAGCCTGCGGTCGTCGGCGTTCCGGTCGTGCACGGCCACCGCGGCGGCGTGGACGTCCTCGTGGCGGGCCAGTACGGCTTCGATCTCACCGAGTTCGACGCGATGGCCGCGGATCTTCACCTGGTCGTCGGTCCGGCCGTGGAAGAGCAGCACCCCGCCCGCGGTCCATGACGCGAGATCGCCGGTGCGGTACATCCGGTGCCCCGCGGGGCCGAAGGGATCGGGTACGAACCGGGTCGCGGTCAGCGCCGGCCGGTGCAGGTAGCCCGTGGCCACGCCCGCGCCGGCCACGTACAGCTCGCCGGTCACGCCCGGAGGTACGGGCCGCAACCTGGCGTCGAGCACGTAGCACCGGGTGTTCCACAGCGGACGCCCGAGGGGCACGGCGGCGGTCGTCACGCGGCCGACGGGGTGGGCGGTGGACCAGACGGTGGTCTCGGTCGGGCCGTAGCAGGCGAGCAGTGACGCCGTGAGGCCGGTCAGTTCCGTGGCCTGCCGCGCGGGGACCGCTTCGCCGCCGATGACCGCGCGGACGTGGCGCAGCCGGTCCGGCCGCCGGGTCATCAGGGCCTGCCACAGCGACGGGGTCCCCTGCATCACGGTGACCCGGTGCCGGTCGAGCAGCGTGGACAGTTCGCCGGGTTCCCGCAGCGTGTCCTGGCCGGCGAGCACCATCGCCGCGCCGGTGACCAGCGGGAGGTACAGCTCGGGCTTGGACATGTCGAAGCCCGCGGGCGCGGCGGCCAGCACGCGGTCGGCCGCTCCGACCGCCAGCCGCTCGCGCAGGGCGAGTACGAGGTTCACGAGCGCACTGTGAGGCACGACGACGCCCTTCGGCCGCCCGGTGGAACCGGAGGTGTAGGTCACGTACGCCGTGTTGTCCGGTACGAGCGCCGGCCGGGCGGCGCCGGCGGTGACGGTGAGCCCGTCGTCGTCGCGTACCACCAGGGCGGGGCGGGCGTCGGCCAGGAGTGCCGCGATCCGCCGTGGTGGCAGTGCGGGGTCGACGGGCAGATAGGCGGCGCCGGTCGACTGGACCGCGAGGAGCGTGGCGGGGAGGTCGGGGCCGCGGCGGACCTGTAGTGCGACGAGGCTGCCGGGACCGGCTCCGCGGGCGCTGAGTTCGGCCGCGACGTGGTCCGCCCGCTCGGCCAGCTCCCGGTAGGTGAGCACGGTCTCCCCGTGGTAGACGGCCGGTGCGTCGGGGACGCGCAGTGCCTGTGCGGCGAACAGTCCGGCCACCGTGACCGCGGGCACGTCATGAGCGGTGGCGTTCCAGTGTCCGGTCAGCCGCTCCCTCTCACCGGCGACGAGGACCGGCAGGTCGGAGATCCGGCGGTGCGGCTCCGTCGCCACCGCCCGCAGCAGCCGTTCCAGCCGGGCGAGCAGCAGACGGGCGGAGGCCGGGGCGAACAGTTCGGTGTCGTACTCCAGCAGGCATTCGACACCCGCTTCCGCTCCGTTGTCCGTGTGGCGCCGGCGCAGGCTCCACAGCAGGTCCATGCGTGAGGCACCGCCGTGCACGGCGACCGGCTCGGCCTCCAGCCCCGGCAGGTCGAACTCCACGGGTGGTGTGTCCTGGAAAGCCAGCATCACCTGGAAGACGGGGTGGCTGGAGAGCGAGCGCGGCGGATTGACCGCCTCGACCACCTGCTCGAACGGCAGTTCCTGGTGGGCGAAGGCGTCGAGATCGGTGGTGCGGACCCGCTGGAGCAGTTCGGTGAACGTCGGGCCGCCACTGAGGTCGGTGCGCAGTACCACGGTGTTGACGAAGCAGCCGACGGTGTCGTGGAGCGACGCGTCGTGCCGTCCGGCGACCGGCGTGCCGATGGGGATGTCCTCGCCGGCACCGAGCCGTGACAGCAGTACCGCGACCGCCGCGTGCACCACCATGAACAGGCTGGTCCCGGTGGACCGTGCGAGCCGGTTCAGCCGCGCGTGCAGGCCTGTGTCGAGGGTGAGGTCGACGGTCTCACCTCGGTGGGCGGACACCGGAGGTCTGGCGTGGTCGGTCGGCAGCGGCAGTACCTCGGGGGCACCGCGCAGTGTTTCCGTCCAGTACGCGATCTCGGCGCGGCGGTCGAGATCGCGCTGCCAGAGGGCGTAGTCCGCGTACTGCACGGGCCGGCTCGTCCACGACGGGGCGCGGTCCGTGACACGCGCCCGGTAGGCGGTGGACAGGTCGCGGGCCAGTGGGGCCAGTGACCAGCCGTCGGCGGCGATGTGGTGGAGCAGGATCAGCAGCACGTGCCGCTCGGGGGCGGTCTCGCAGAGCAGGACGCGGACCGGGAGTTCGGTGCCGAGTCCGAAGACGTGTGCGGCCGCGTCGGCGAGCAGGCCGGGCAGCTCGGCCTCGGAGGTGGCCACTGACTCGAACGGCAACTCCTCGGCGGCGCGGATGTGCTGGTAGGGCTCGCCGTCGAGCTCGGTGACGGTGGTGCGCAGGCTCTCGTGCCGGTCGAGTACGTCGCCGAGGGCCGCGCGAAGGCGCTTCGCGGAGAGCGGCCCGCTCAGCCGGACCGCGAAGGACATGTTGTAGACCGAGTTGGGGCCGGAGAGGCGGCTGAAGAACCACAGTCGCCGCTGCGCGGCGGAGAGCGGGACCCGGTCCGGACGGGCGGACGCGGCGATTGGGGCCCGCGGTACGCCGGTGGGCTCGGGCAGGCGCACCGCCAGGTCGGCGACGACCGGGGCGTCGAACAGGGTGCGGATGCTCAGTTCGCAGCCGAGCTCCGCCCGCAGCCGGTTGATCAGCCGGGTGGCCAGCAGCGAATGTCCGCCCAGGTCGAAGAAGCTGTCCTCCGCGCCGACCTCGGGGACCCCCAGTGTTTCGGCGAACAGCGCGCACAGGAGCCGTTCGCGCTCGTTCTCCGGCGGGCGGCTCACCGGAAGCGCAGACTCCGGTTTCGGCAGGGCCCGGCGGTCCAGCTTGCCGTTGCCGGTCAGCGGTATCGCGTCGACCGGCAGGATGAAGGCGGGGACCATGTGCGCGGGCAGGAGCGTCCGGGCGTACTCGCGCAGTCCGGCCGGTGCCGGTTCCCCGCGCGTCACCACGTAGCCGAGCAGTCGGCCGCCGTCGGCGTCCGCGTCGGCGAGCACCACGGCGCGGTCCACGGCGGGGTGCCGTTCGAGGACCCGCTCGATCTCCCCGGGCTCGACCCGGTAGCCGCGGATCTTCACCTGGTGGTCCGTCCGGCCCAGGTACTCCAGCGTGCCGTCGGGCCGCTGCCGCGCGAGGTCCCCCGAGCGGTACATCCGTTCGCCGGGCGCGCCGAAGGGATCGGCGACGAAACGGCTCGCGGTGAGTCCGGGCCGCCCCAAGTATCCCCGCGTCACCCCGGGGCCGGACACGTGGATCTCACCGGGGCAGCCCGGCGGGACCGGCCGCAGGGCGTGGTCCAGCAGACGCAGTCGCAGATCGGGCAGCGCGGTGCCGACGGTCCCGGTGGTCTCGTCGGGGTCGGTCAGCTCGGCATAGGTCGAGTGCACGGTGGTCTCGGTGATCCCGTACATGTTGACGAGCGCCGGCCGGCCGGGGCCGTGCCAGGAGCGGATACGCGTCGGTTCCAGCGCCTCACCGGCGAACACGACGACCCGCAGCGCGGGCAGCGCCGGTCCCGTCTCCGCTTCGGCCCGCATGAGCTGGTAGAACGCCGACGGGGTCTGGCTCAGCGCGGTGACCTGCTCCCGGGCGAGCAGTTCCAGGAGTTCCCGTGGTGATCTGGCGACATCGTCCGGCACCACGACCAGGCGACCCCCGCGGCCCAGCGCGGTCCACAGTTCCCACACCGACACGTCGAAGGCGTAGGAGTGGAACAGCGTGTGCACGTCGTCGTCGCCGAAACCGAACCGGCCGTCGGTCACGGCGAGCAGCCGACCGACGTTGTGGTGCGACACCACGACGCCCTTGGGGGCGCCGGTGGAGCCCGAGGTATAGATGACGTAGGCGACACTGCGGGGGTCCACGGCCAGGCGGAGGTCGTCCGCCGGGTACGCGGCGGCCGGATCGGTGCCGTCGAGCACGATCTGCGGACGGGGCGACGCGATCCGCTCGTTCGTCACGACGAGGACGGGGTCGGCGTCCGACAGCGTCTGCCGCACCCGTTCCCCGGGATGGGCCGGGTCCAGGGGCAGGTAGCCGGCCCCCGACTTCAGCACGGCCAGCACGGCCACCACGAGATCCGCGGAGCGTCCCAGCACCAGGGCCACCAGGCGTTCCGGTCCGGCGCCGCGCGCGATCAGGAACCGGGCGAGGCGGTTCGCCCGCGCGTTGAGTTCCCCGTAGGACAGGGTGGTGTCCCCACAGGTGAGAGCGGGGGCCTCCGGCCGTCGGCGCACCTGTGCCTCGAACAGCGCGGGAAGCGTGACCGGGTCGGAGGCCGCTCCGTTCTCCGGCCCTGTCGCGGCGGGGCACGCTCCGGTCTCCGCCGGAATCTCGCGCTCGTCGGGCAGGAGCAGGCCGAGCTGCCCCAGTCGCGCGTCCGGGTGCGCGGTGATCCGGCGCAGCAGTGCGCAGAGACGGTCGAGCAGCCGGCGGGCGCCCGCCTCGTCGAACAGGTCGGCGCTGTGGTCGAGGCGGAACCGCAGGCGGTCGCCCGGCATGGCGATCAGTGTCAGCGGGTAGTGCGTGCCGTCCCGGCCCTGGACGTCCCGGAGGTCCAGGCCGGGTACGAGATCACGCAGTCCGTTCTCGTCGACCGGGTAGTTCTCGAACACCACGACGGTGTCGAACAGTTCGGCGTGCCCCGCGATCGACCGCAGCCGCGTCAGGTCGGCGTGCTGGTGGTCCAGCATGGACAGCTGCTGGGCCCGCAGGCCGGCGAGGGACTCGGTGACCGACCGGTGCGGATCGAGGCGGACCCGTACGGGGATGGTGTTGATCAGCAGGCCGACGATGCGTTCCGAACCGGGCAGCTCCGCCGGTCTGCCGGAGACCGTCGCGCCGAACACCACGTCGTCCCGTCCGGTCAGGGCGCCGAGCAGCACCGCCCACGCCAGCTGTACGACGACGTTGGCGGTCAGCCCGTGCTGCCGTGCCACGGCGTCGACGCGTGCGCTCGCGGTGGCGTCCAGTTCGGTGGTCAGCCGGTGGCGGGCGGCGGCCGAGCCGCGCTGTCCCGCCCCGCCGACCAGTGTCGGGCCGTCCACGGAGGACAGCAGCGCGCGCCAGGCGGCCTCGTCCGCGCGGGAGTCGCGGGTGGCCAGCCAGTCGAGGAAGTCGCGGTACGGCGTCGCGGGCGGGAGCGTGCGGCCGGCGTAGAGCGAGAACAGCTCCGTGATCAGGATCGGCATCGACCAGCCGTCCAGCAGGAGGTGGTGCGTGGTCAGTACGAAGGTGTGCCGTTCATCGGACCGGTGCCGCAGGGCACCGCGGAGCAGTGGGGGGCGGGCGAGGTCGAAGCGCCTTCCGCGGTCGGTGTCGAGGAAGTGTTCGAGGTCCTCGTGCGCGGGTATCTCCTGCCATTCCACGGTGAAGTCGGGGACGACCACCTGGACGGGACGTCCCGACGGGCTGTGCCGGACACCGGCGGAGAGCTGGGGGTGGCGCAGCAGCAGGCGGTGGAGTGCGTCGCGCAGCCGGGCGCGGTCCAGCGCTCCGCCGAGTTCGAAGACGAACTGGACGAGGTAGGGGTCGGCGCCGTCGTGGTCGTAGAGCGAGTGGAACAGCAGTCCCTGAGCCAGCGGGGGCAGCGGCAGCTCGCCGGTCGCGCGGGCGCGGCCACGGTGCGCCAGCGCCGCCAGTACGTCGGACCACCGCCGCGCGAGCCCGGTGATCCGGGCCTCGTCGAGCAGTCCCCCCGGCCAGGACCAGTTCGCCACCAGCCGGGGGCCGTCGGGGTGGTCGGCGATCACCACGTCCAGTGCCACGGGGTGACTCATCGCCAGCCCGCCGCCGGTGGGCGCGCCGTCGGCCGTCGTGGGGTCGGCGGTCGTGGGGTCGGCCGCGACCGCCCAGTCGCCGTCGCCGACGTCGAAACGGCCCAGGTAGTTGAAGGCGAACTGCGGCGACGGCCGGGCGGCCAGCGCCGGTGCGCTCTGCGGGTTGAGGTGGCGCAGCAGACCGTAGGCCAGTCCGGCGCGCGGGGCGTCCCGGACACCGGCCCGGACCTTGGCCACCGCACCGTCGAGCGCGGCCGGATGGCTCCGCGCGTCGGCCCAGGAGCAGCCGGGGTCGAGCACCACGGGGAACAGGGTGGTGAACCAGCCGACGGTGCGTGACAGGTCCAGGTTGGCGGCGAACTCCTCGCGGCCATGGCCCTCAAGGTCCACCAGCAGCGTGTCCGGTCCCTCCCGCCAGTCGGCGGCGGCCAGGGCGAACGCGGTCAGCAGCAGGTCGTGCACCGAGCAGTCGAAGGCCGCGGTCGCGTCGGTCACCAGGCGCGCGGTGAGCGTGCCGGGCAGGGTGACGGAGTGCCGGCGCCGGGTGTCCTCGGTGTCCACCGCGCCGTCCAGCGCACGGCCGGCGACGGGGGGATCGTCGGGCGCCTCCCGCCACCGGGGGAACGCGTCGAGCACGGACGTGTGGTGGGCGTGCCGGGCCAGTGCCCGTGCCCACTGGGGGAAGGAGGTTCCCGTCGGTTGCGGCCGCGGTGTCCGCCCGTCGCGGACGGCTTCCCAGGCGGCCCGCAGGTCTTCCTGGATGATGCGCCAGGAGACACCGTCGACAGCGAGGTGGTGCGCGGTGAGGGTGAGTTCGCCCGGCTCGAACGGTCCGGCGTCCCGCCAGCTCGCGTGCACCACCCGCCCATGCTCCGGATCGAGCCCCGTACCCGGCCGGTTCAGCTCGACCGCGACATGCGGCCGCACCTCCAGAGCCCACAGTCCGCCCACCATGGTCAGTGAGAGCCGCAGCATGCCGTGGTGGTCGACCAGGGCCTGCACCACCGCGCGCACCTGCGTCTCGGTCATGCCCGCCGGAGTGCGCACGGTCAGGGACTGGACGAAGCCGTCGACCGGGCCGCCGCGTTCGCGCAGCCAGTGCATGATGGGCGTCAGCGGGACCGTGGGATCCCCCGCGTCGTCCAGCGTGATCCGGTGCCCGGGGTCCGGCCCGGCCCGGACGCCGCCGGCGAGGGCGGAGACGGTGGGCGTGCGGAACACGTCGGGGGTGCTGATGGCCAGACCGGCCCGCCGCGCCGCGCCGGCGAGCTGGATCGCCTTGATGCTGTCGCCGCCCAGCTGGAAGAAGTCCTGGTCGAGCGGAACGCTCTCCAGGCCGAGTATCTCGCCGAACAGCTCGGCCAGCCGGTGTTCCACGGGGGTACGGGGAGCACCGGCGGCGTCCGTGCTCCCGGTGCCCGGAGCGGGCAGCGCGGCCCGGTCGAGTTTGCCGTTGCGGGTCAGCGGCAGCCGGTCCACCCGCACGACGGCCGCGGGCACCATGTACGGGGGCAGCCGGCCCGCCACGCCGCTGAGCAGCGCCGCCGTGTCGCCCGAGGCCGCCACGTAGGAGACCAGCCGCCGCACCCCGGGCCGGTCCTCGCGCAGGAGGGTCGCGGCCTGCCGTACGCCGGGCTCGGCCAGCAGCGCGGCGTCGATCTCACCCAGTTCGATCCGGAAGCCGCGGAGTTTGACCTGTCCGTCGGCGCGCCCCGCGAACTCCAGCCGCCCGTCGCGGTTCCAGCGGGCCAGGTCGCCGGTGCGGTAGACGCGGGCACCGGGCGGACCGGACGGATCGGCCACGAAGCGTTCGGCGGTCGCGGCCGGCCGGCCGAGATAGCCGCGTGCGACCCCGGCGCCCCCGAGGTACAGCTCTCCCACCACGCCGGGCGGTACGGGCCGCAGCGCGTCGTCGAGCAGCAGCACCCGCTTGCCGTCCAGCGGTGTGCCGATGGGGACCGTGCCGGTGTCCCCGGGCACTTCCCCGACGGCGAACCTGGTCGCGAACACCGTGGTCTCGGTGGGTCCGTATCCGTTGACCACGGTCAGTTCGGGCAGCGCGGACCGTACGGCGCGCACCGCCGCGGGTGACACCACGTCTCCGCCGGTCCAGATCTGGCGCAGTCCGGCCAGGCACGCGGGGTCCTCGGTGGCGACGGCGTTGAACAGCCCGGCGGTGAGCCACAGTCCGGTGATGCCGGTGACGGCCGTGATCCGGGACAGGCCGGCGGGGTCCAGCCGGCCCGGCGGGGCCACGATCACCTCGCCGCCGGTCAGCAGTGGCACCCATAGTTCCAGGTTGAAAGCGTCGAAGGCGTGCGGGGAGTGCAGCAGCACCCGGTCCGCGCCGCCTTCGGACCACCACCGGTCGGCGGCGAGCCCGGCGAGGGCGCCCTGAGTGATCGCGACGCCCTTGGGCCGTCCCGTGGAGCCGGATGTGAACATGACGGACGCCAACGTGTCCGGCGTGACCCGTGGCCGCACGTCCCCGGTGCCGGACGCGCGTACGTCGAGCGGGCGCACCCCGCGGTCACGGGCCCGCGCGACGACCGGGTCGTCCGCGGTCGTGCGGTCGGTGAGCAGCAGCCGGGCCCCCGCGTCGGACAGGACCGCGTCCTGCCGGGCGAGCGCGTCGTCGCGTTGCAGGGGGACGTAGGCCGCGCCGGCCTTCACGACGCCGAGCGCCGCGACGACCAGGTCCACCGACCGTTCCAGCAGCAGCGCGACGATGTGCCCGGGGCCCAGGCCGGCCGCTGCGATCCCGGCGGCCAGCGCCGAACTACGCAGGTCCAGTTCGCGGTAGGTCAGCCGCTCACCGGTCCCGGCCGACCGCACCGCGAACGCGTCGGGCGACCGGCGCACCTGTTCGGCGAACCGGCCGGTGGCCGTGCCGGTGGCCGTGCCGGTGGGCTCGGACGGCGTGCGGTCGCCGGTGCCCAGGGCCGCGCCGCGCCGGCGCTCCCGCGCGGTGGTCGCGGCGATCCGGGCCACGGGTGTGTCGCTGTCGGCCTCGGCCACCTGCCACAGCACGTGCAGGAAGCGGTCGGCGACGTCCCGCAGCAACTCCTCGCCGTGGTTGGCGGGGTTGGCGTCGAAGTCCAGGCGCAGCCCTCCGTCGCCCCGGTCGTAGGCGACGATCGAGAGGTCCTCCGACGGCGGTGCCTGAAGGTTGTGGACGCTCGCCGTCGTCGGGCCGAACCGCAGCGGCCGGTCGAAGCGCTGGATGTTGAGGACGGGCCCGAAGAACTTCCGGCCGTCCTCGGGACAGCCCAGCTCCCGGCGCAGGTGCTCGCCCCGGTACCGCTGGTGCCGGAGCGTCAGCCGCAGTTCGCCGGCGACCTGGGCGATCAGCCCGCCGACGGTGTCCGCCGGATCGGTGTGCAACCGCAGCGGGAGGACGTTGGCCGTCATCGCGGGTACGGTACGGGCGAGTTCGGCCGGGCGGCCGGCGACCGGAAGGCTCAGTACGACGTCACGGCTCCCGGTCACCGCGTGCAGGTGGATGGCGGTCACGGCGGTGAGCAGCCGGGTCCAGCGGTGCCCGAGCCGTCGCGCGCCGGCTCGTAACCCGGTGAACTCCTCCGTCGACAACAGCCTGGTCAGCCGCAGCGAACGGTCCGAGGCCGGGGCCGGGTGGGTACCGAGGCTCAGGAAGTCGGGCCGCCCGGCCAGCCGGTCCAGCCACCAGTCCCGGTCCGCGGTGTGTTCGGCGGATTCCCGGTAGGCGGCCTCGGCGCGCACGAGTCCGGCAAGTCCGTTCCAGCCGCTCCCGGGTACAGCGCGCCCCTCGTACAGACAGGTGTAGATGTCGGCGACGCGTTCGGCGAACAGGGCCATGCCCGCGCCGTCGAGAGCGATGTGGTGGACCCGGTGGAACACCAGCGTGCGGTCGTCGGCGACGCGCAGTACGGCCCCCAGGAACAGCGGTCCGTCGTCGCTGCCCCCGGCCGCGTCCATGCTCGCCCGCATCCACTCCACAGCCGCGGCGTCCGGGTCGGACGCCGCCCGGAGATCGATCACTTCGGTGCTGTGTTCCGTGGCCGGAATAAGCCGTTGCTCGGGCGAAGCATCCGTCGATTCGGTGATGCGGACATTGATCGCCTCGCAGTCCGCCGCGGCTTTACCGACGGCGGCGGCCAGGAGGCCGATGTCGACGGCGCCGTCCAGGACGAGATACTCCGCCCACTGGTAGGCGCCGGGCCGGCTGAGCCCGGCGCGCTCCGCCAGCCAGACCCCCAGCTGGGCATCGGAAAGTCGCAGTTCAGGGCCGTTTTTGGGCATGAGACGAACATCCCCATCGGTCATGCTGGTGGTCTGCCAGCAACTGCCGTCGGACGTGGCCGGGTTGCTCTCGGGAGTCGACCACTCCATAGAAACAGCAGGCCATGAAACAGTAAAGGAAGGGTAATATGATCCATCTCACGATTAGTTGAGGCCGCGTCAAAACCCGGTGCGCGCAAAGCACAGAGACGCGAAGAGCGCGTCATGGACCGGGAATGCACACACCGCCGGTCCCAAGGGCTGTCTGTCCCGCAATCCCTGGCGTATGGCCGTCAGGGGGTCTCGTACGGTGCCGTCGAAGACCGGCATCCCGAAAACCTCGCCGCACCGCTCCACCGCCCCACCGCCCCACCGCCGCACCGCCCCCGCCCCACCGCTTCCTACCGGAGCACCAGCACCGTATGCGCCGAGGTGGTCAGGGCCGGACGGCGCCTCCACCGGAGGCCGACGAGCCCCGCCGGCCCGCTTTGACGGTCCCCGGGATGCGCGGCCTCGGGGTCAGCGCCGCGCGCAGTGCCGGGACAAGGATCTGGCGGGTCTCGGCCTGAGTGAGGGCGGCCGGGGTGGGAAGGGGGTTGAGGTAGCGGGTGTAGATGAGGCCGCCGAGGATCGTCACCACCGCCGTGGCGCGTGCGGTCGCGTCCCGGCCGCCCAGAAATTCACCAAGCCGGGCCAGCAGCTCGTGTTCCAGGTATTCGCGGATCACCTCGGCGGCCTCGTCGCCCTGGGCGGTGAGCCGGCGGAAGTCGGCGTCCTCCCACAGGTCCGTCACCGCGTCGATCAGACGGTCGGGGAGCGTGGCCGGGTCGCCGCCGAGGACGTCGTCCACCGCCAGCGCGTTGGCGCACTGGAACTGCATCACATCCGCGAACAGGCCCTTCTTGGAGCCGAAGTGGTATGCGATGAGCGCCGGGTCGACCCCGGCGGCCCCGGCCACCGCGCGCAGGGTGGTACGCCGGTAGCCGCGCTCCAGGAACAGCGTGCGGGCCGCCGAGACCAGCGATTCGCGGGTCGGCGGGTTGCCGCGTGGGCGACCTCGGGTACGGGCGGGGGCTGGGGCGGCGTTATTCATCAGCGTTGAGCCTGCATTCCGTGATCGGCAGGGTCAAGGGCGTTCCACACACCACTCGAAGGGATGCCCCGACATCATGCGTATCGCAGTCTTCGGCGCCAACGGACCGACCGGCCGCCATCTCACCGGCCAGGCCCTCGCAGCCGGCCACGAGGTCGTCGCCGTGACCCGCCGCCCCGGCTCCCTCCCCGCGCGGGCGGGCCTCACCGTCGCCGTCGCCGACGCCACCGATCCGGTGGCCGTCGACGCCGCGATCGGCGGGACGGACGCCGTGCTCTCCGCGCTGGGCGCGCGCTTCAGCAAGGAGCCCGTCACCACGTACTCGGCGAGCGCCACCGCCATCACCGGGGCCATGGCCCGCCACGGCATCAAACGCCTGCTCACCGTCAGCTCCAGCATCGCCGACCCGAACTGGCGGCCTACCGGAGCGCACTTCTTCAACCACGTGCTCGATCCCCTGGTGAACCGACGCCTCGGCCGCACCCTCCACGAGGACATGCGCCGTATGGAGACCGTGATCCGTCGGACGGACCTCGACTGGACCCTCGTGCGGCCCTCGGGCCTCTTCGAGCACTCCGCCATCACGGACTACCTCACCGCCGAGACCAGCGCCGACGGGGTCTTCACGGCCCGCGTGGACCTCGCCGCGAGCATGCTGCGCGAGCTGGAGGAGGAGCGGTACAGCCGCACGGCCATGGGCGTCATCACCACGGCCGTGAAGCCGAACATCGCCAGGCTGATCTGGCACGAGGGCGTGAAGAAGAGGTGAGCCGGGCCGCCGTCGAACTCCCCCTCGGCGCACGGATGTTCCTCGCCCGCCGCCACACAGCCACCCTCACCACGCTTCGCCCCGACGGCACCCCGCACGTCACCCCCGTCCGCTTCACCTTCGACGCGGCCACCGGCCTGGCCCGGGTGACCACCAGGGCCGGGGCCCGCAAGGCCCGGAACGTGGCGGCGGGCGGCCCGACGGCCCGCGTCGCGCTCTGCCAGGCGGACGGCTTCCGCTGGGTCACCCTCGAAGGCCGGGCCGCCGTCACCGACGACCCCGCACGCCTGGCCGAAGCGGTCCGCCGCTACGCCGCCCGCTATCGCGCGGCCCCGCCCGCCCTGCCGGACATGGTCGTCGTCGAGATCTCCGTCGAACGCGTCCTGAGCCTCAATCTCTGATCATCCCCTGTACGGAAAGCGACGTGACACCGCGATGCCCACCCTCCCCGTCCTCGACTCCACCCTCCACTACCGCGAGTCAGGCGACCCCGACGGACTGCCGTTCGTCTTCCTCCACGGCAACCCCACCTCCTCCCACGTGTGGCGGAACGTCCTGCCGGGCGTGGCAGCGCCCGGCCGCCGCCTTCTGGCCCCCGACCTCATCGGCATGGGCGACTCCGGCAAGCCGGACCTCGCCTACTCCTTCGACGACCACGCCCGCTACCTCGACGCATGGTTCGATGCCCTCGGTCTTGCGGAGGCCGTGCTCGTCGGCCACGACTGGGGCGGCGCGCTCGCCTTCGACCGCGCCGCCCGCCTCCCGGGCCGCGTCCGCGGCCTCGCCTTCACCGAGACCATCATCAAACCGCTGGTCGGCGACGAATTCCCGGCGGCCGGAAGGAAGTTGTTCGCCCTCCTGCGTACTCCTGGGGTGGGTGAGGAGATGATCCTGGAGAAGTCGTTGTTCATCCAGGGGCTCCCGGACACGCTCGCCACCCCGCTCGACCCCGCTGACCTGGAGATCTACCGTCGCCCCTTCCCGACCCCGCACAGCCGCCGCCCGATACTGGCGTGGACGCGCATGATGCCCCTGGACGCCGAGCCCGCCGATGTCGTGGCCCGCGTCGAACGCTACGACGCCTGGCTGGCCGCCAGCCCCGAAGTACCCAAGCTCCTCGCCGCGTTCGAGCCGGGCCCCGGTGCCATGACCGACCAGGGGGCCGTGGCCTGGTGCGAGGAGCACATCGCGGGCCTGGAGGTCTCCCGCCACGGCCTGGCCGGCCACCACTCCCCGGAGGACCGGCCCGGGGAACTGGCCGCAGCGATCACCGCTTGGGCCGACCGTCACGGGCTGACACGCCAATAGGCGCCCGCGATCACGGCGGCCGCCGCGCGGTGAGCGGCTTCAGGGCCGTGGGGCGTCCGGTCGTGCGGCTGATTCCGGGCGTTGCGGGGACCGGGCCCAGCTGGCCAGCCGCTTCAGGCGTTCCGCGGACAGGGACCCTGGTTCGGTGGTGGAGACGCCCAGGGTCTGCTCGGGGTCGTCCGCGGCGGTGAAGGCTTCGTAGCCCAGGACGAGGTCGCCGACGACGGGGTGGTGGAAGTGTTTGGTGCCGTGGGTGCGCTGGAACACGTGGCAGCCGTCCGGCGCGGGAGCGCCGCGCCGGGGGCCCGGCGCGGCCGGTGCGGTGTCAGAGTGCATACGGCGCAGGGCGTCCATGGCGCTGTCGAGGACTTGGCGGTCGGTGAGATGGGCGTGGTCGTGGGCGGGGCGGCCGGCGTTGAAGCCGAGGAGTACGGGCTTGCCGAAGGCCCGGTGTCCGTTGACCCACAACGACCAGCGGCCGGGGTCGGTGGGGTCGGACCATTCGATGAGGTCGGCCTTCTCGTCCCAGAAGACGGACGGGAATTGGAGCCAGAGCTTGTCGAGGAGGCCGGATCCGAGGGCTTCGATGGCCTCGCGCTTCCGGGAGGGCAGTGCGGGTTCGAAGGTGATCTTCCCGGCTTTGAGGACACCGATCGGACGGTGACGACGCACCGGTCCGCGCGCAGGTTCTCCCCGTCCGTGAGGGTGAGTGTCACGTCATCGGTGCGGCGGGCGACGCGCGTGACGACGGCGCCGGTCCCGCACCGGTGGCGCTCAGGATCCATCGCCTGGGCATTCCGGTCATGTCCTGCTCTCCTTTGGTGAAGACCCTGGATGTGGTACGCCTCTGGCGGCCGAGGGTCGGTTGTCGGCGATGTCCGTTGTCGGCGACGTCCGTTGTCAGTGATGTCGCTTGACGGCGATGTCACTTGACGGTGATGGAGTACGGCGCGACACCGGCGGGCCGGTCGGACGGCGGTCAGGGGCGTGTGCCGTCGCGGAGCAGCTTGGTGAGGAAGTCCGGGGCCTGGCGTTCGCCAATGCCGCCCTCGCCGACCAGTTTCCCAGGCGTACTCGGCCAGCGAGCACAGGGTGGAGGCGAGCCAGGCCGAGGGCATGTCCGTGCGGAACAGGCCCTCGCCTTGGCCGCGGACGACGAAGGCGGAGATCCGTTCCACGACCGCGTCCGCGGCATCACTCAGCTCGGCCACGCCGAGCACGTCCGCCTCCACGTAGACTCGCGCAGTTGTATGCCTCACATGAGGCAAAGATGCGTCAGGGTCTCAACCGACTCCGTGCAGGAACGAGGTCACCACGAGGTCGGCGGCCGGGCCTGGTTCGATGTCCACGAATACGTGCGCCATGTTGTCGACCAGGGTGCCGAGCAGCGCCATCGCCCATCCGGGAGGCAGGTCCTGCCGGATCAGTCCCTCGTCGGCCGCTCGCCGCAGAAACTCTTCCAGCCGTGCACGTTGCCCCTCGGCTCGCCGTTCGGCGTCGGGCTCTTCCTTCATCATCCGGCGAATGTCCAGCGGCCAGCACCGGCTGACCGGGATGATCAACTCGACGTATCGGTGCAGTGCGATCGCCACCGGCGCTCCGGTCAGGCGTGCCGCGTCGAGGACCGCCTCGGAGGCGTCGAGCTTCGCCGCGTAGACGGCGGACAGAAGCACCTCCCTGTTGGCGAACCGGCGATAGACCGTGCGCCGATCGACCCCCGCCTCCGCGGCGATCGCGGCCATGGTCGTCGCCGGGTCCCGCGCGAGCAGCCGCGCCCCTGTGCGCAGGACCGCATCCAGGTTGCGAGCCGCGTCGGCTCTCATGTCAGCGAGCACCTTCCGTAGTTCCAGGACGCCTCGGACGCGCCGCCTGGAGGCGTTTATGGAGACAGGTCGCGGTCGACCACTTGCCTCCACACCACTATAGAGCACATTCACATCACACTTCTTGCTCTAACTGTCACATCGACGTAGCGTTTCCAGGGCCCTGCCTCCCCCGACGACAGAAGCGCTCTGCTCCCCAGACCAGAAAGAAGACAGCAAGCATGATCGTGCACGACAAGCTCTATATCGGCGGTGTCTGGACCAACCCGAGTGACACCACCCGGCTCGACATCCGCTCCCCCCACGACCGGTCGCTCGTCGGCCGGTCCGTCCAGGCTCTCCCGGCCGACGTCGACCGCGCGGTCGCCGCGGCGCGACGGGCGTTCGACACGGGCCCCTGGAGACAGACGACCCCGCGACGGCGTCAGGACCTGATCGTCCGCCTCAACCAGCTCCGCGAGGCGCGCGGTGCTGAGATCGCCGCGCTGATCACCAGCGAGCGCGGCAATCCGCTGTGGTTCAACACGGCAGGCCAAGGCGGACTGACACGGCAGGCCCTCGGCTATCTCAAGGGCGCACGCGAGTTCGGCTGGGAGGAGGAGCTCGACTCCTCCGTCCCCGACGCCGCCTTCCGCAGCGTCGTGCGTCGCGAGGCCATCGGAGTCGTCGCCGCCGTCATTCCGTGGAACTCGCCGTTCTCGGCGGCGCTGGCGAAGCTGATCCCGGCGCTGCTCGCCGGCAACACCGTGGTCTTGAAGGCCGCGCCCGAGAATTCCCTGAGCATGATGCTGCTGGCCGGTCTTTTCGACGAACTGGGGCTGCCCGAGGGGGTCGTGAGCATCCTGCCGGCCGACCGTGAGACCAGCGAGCACCTGGTCGCACACCCCGGCATCGACAAGGTGGCGTTCACCGGCTCCACCCGCGCCGGACGCGATATCGCCGCCGTCGCCGGCCGACAGCTCAAGCGCGTCAGCCTGGAACTGGGCGGCAAGTCCGCGGCGATCATCCTGCCCGACGCGGACCTGAACGAGGCCGTGCCCGCGCTGCGGTTCTCCTCACTCGGAAACAACGGCGAGGCGTGCATCGCGCAGACCCGGGTGCTGGCGCCGCGCAGCCGCTACGAGGAGGTGGTGACCGCGCTCAAGGAGCTGCTGGAGGGACTGAAGGTCGGCGACCCGTCCGACGAGGACACCTTCATCGGTCCGCTCGTCCGCGCCGAACAGCAGGAGCGTGTGCGGTCCTATATCCGGCTCGGCGTCCAGGAAGGCGCCCGCCTGGTCACCGGCGGACCCGAGTCCCCGGCCGGTCTGGAACGGGGCAACTACGTCAAGCCGACGCTGTTCGCCGACGTCGACAACAGCATGCGGATCGCGCGCGAGGAGATCTTCGGTCCCGTCCTGGTGGTGATCCCCTTCGAGGACGAGGACGACGCCGTCCGCATCGCGAACGACTCCGAGTACGGCCTCAGCGGCGGCGTGTGGACGGCCGACGTGGAGCACGGCCTTGAGATCGCCCGCCGGATCCGTACCGGCACCTTCACCGTCAACGGCGCGCCCATCGGCTTCGACGGCCCGTTCGGCGGCTACAGGACCAGCGGCACCGGACGCGAGTACGGAGCGGTCGGCCTGACCGAGTACGTCGAACACAAGACGATCACGATCCCGGCGGACAGCGCGAGGGAAGCCTCATGACGCGGGCGCACCGGCCGTCCGCATGGCCGCCGCCGTGCGCGACGCGTCGTAGTCGGCCGGCACTCCCTCCAGGAAGACCAGTTCGCCGGGGATGTGGTCGGCGCGCAGCGGCAGGATCTCCTGGTAGGCGGGGGACGCGTACCAGTCGTGGGCGTGCGCCATGTCGGGGAACCCGACCACGACCAGGTCGCCGAGCCGCTCCCCCTCCACCCACTCGCCGGGCTTGCCGTGCGAGAGGAAGCGCCCGCCGTACGGCTCGAAGGTCCCCTGTACGCGCTCGATGTACTCCAGGACGTCGGGGTGCACCGCGGGTGCGGGACGCAGCACGGCTATGGCGTAGGCGGTCATGGACGAGCCCTCCTCGGGATCCGGTGGATACGGGGTGATCCTGCCGGAGCCCGGGGAGGGCGTCGATTACCCGTCTGGTAAAGCCGCGCTGCTCAGATCGTCGCCGTGGCCCAGTTCGCCATCGTGACGCAGTTCGCCACCGTGGCTCAGTTCGCCACCGTGACTCAGATCGCCACCGTGACTCAGATCGCCACCGTGACTCAGATCGTCGCTGTGTCGATCACGAAGCGGTAGCGCACGTCCGAGGCGAGCACCCGCTCGTACGCCTCGTTGATCTGGCTCGCCTCGATCAGCTCGATCTCGGCACCGAGACCGTGCTCGGCACAGAAGTCGAGCATCTCCTGGGTCTCGGCGATCCCGCCGATCGCAGAACCGGCGAGGGTCTTGTTGCCGCCGATCAAGGAGAACAGGTTCAGGGCGACGGGCTCCTCGGGAGCGCCGACGTTCACCAGGGCGCCGCCCGTCTTCAGCAGGCTCAGGTACGCGCCGAAGTCCAGGGGCGCCGACACCGTGGAGAGGATGATGTCGAAGGCACCGGCCAGGTTCTCGAAGGTGGCCGGGTCGCTGGTGGCGTAGTAGTGGTCGGCGCCCAGCTTCAGGCCGTCCTCCTTCTTGCGCAGCGACTGGGAGAGGACCGTGACCTCGGCACCGAGGGCGTGCGCGATCTTGACGGCCATGTGGCCCAGGCCGCCCAGGCCGATCACGGCGACCTTCTTGCCGGGGGCCGCGCCCCAGTGCTTGAGCGGGGAGTACGTGGTGATGCCGGCGCAGAGCAGCGGCGCGGCCACGTCCAGGGACAGCCCGTCCGGAATGCGGACGGTGAAGTTCTCGTCGACGACGACCTTCTGTGAGTAGCCGCCGTAGGTGGGCTCGCCGTCGTGGCCGACGGCGTTGTACGTGCCGACGTTCCCGCGCAGGCAGTGCTGCTCCTGCCCGGCCTTGCAGTTCTCGCACTCGCGGCAGGAGTCGACCATGCAGCCGACGCCGACCCGGTCGCCGACCTTGAATTTCGTCACGCCGGAGCCGACCTCGGCGACGACGCCGGCGATCTCGTGGCCGGGCACCATCGGGAAGATGGCCTCGCCCCAGCCCTCGCGGGCCTGGTGGATGTCGGAGTGGCAGATGCCGGCGAACTCGATGTCGATCAGAACGTCGGACTCGCCGACCGTACGGCGCTGAATGGTAGTGCGCTCCAGCGGCGCCTTGGCGCTGGGGGCGGCGTATGCGGCAACAGTCGTGGTCATGTCCTCCAGGGTGCCTCGCCGCATCCTGTTCACCCAGGTCACCGCTTTGCGTACGTCCAGTGGTCCTACCACTGACGGGGTCAGCCTCCTGGTCGTACGACGGGGAATACTTGAGGACATGGACGACACTCCCGCCGCGGACGACGGTCAGACAGCCCTCGCCGACGGCCTCGACCGCCGCGCCGAGCTCAGCGAATTCCTGCGCACCCGGCGGGCCCGGCTCAAGCCGGAAGACGTGGGAATCCCCTCGCACGGGCGGCACCGGCGCGTACCGGGGCTGCGGCGCGAGGAGCTGGCACAGCTGGCCGGGGTCTCTGTGGCGTACTACACACGCCTGGAACAGGGCAACGGGCGCAATGTGTCGGCGGAGGTGCTCGACTCGATCGCGCGCGCCCTGCGCCTGACCGACACCGAGCACGCGCACCTCACCCACCTCGCCAAGCCGAAGCAGCAGCGCAGGAAGTACCGGACGCCCAAGCGGCAGCAGGTGCGGGTGGCCCTGCACCAGCTGCTGGAGTCGATGGAGGGCGTGCCCGCGTACATCGGCGGGGCGCGCGCGGAGATCCTCGCCTGGAACCGCATGGCGGCGGCGCTGTTCGGCGACTGGGGCAAACTGCCGCCCGCGGAGCGCAACTGGGCGCGGCTGACCTTCCTCTCCCCCGACTACCGCGAACTCTTCCTGGACTGGGACTCCAAGGCGTCCGACATGGTCAGCTATCTGCGGCTGTACGCGGGCCAGCACCCCCAGGACCCGGACCTGTCGGCGCTCGTGGGTGAACTCTCCGTCAAGAGCGAGGAGTTCAGGCGGCTGTGGGCCACGCACGACGTGAAGGAGAAGGGCCACGGCACGAAACGGATGCGGCATCCGCTGGTCGGCGACCTCACCCTCGCGTACGAGACGCTGCACCTCCCCGACGACGACGAGCAGTTCCTGTGCGTGTACCACGCGGAGCCGGGGTCCCCGTCGGCGGAGGCCCTGCGCCTCCTCGCGAGCTGGGGCACGGACACGGTCCGGGCGGACAGCCGGACACCACACCCCTGAGAACCGCGGATCAGCCGCCGTTCGCGTCCGGAGCGTCCAGGCCGATCTCCGCACCCGGTCCGAGCGGCAGTCCGAACGCGTGGAAGATCCCCAGGATCGCCGGCCACACCGCCAGGAACGGTACGACGAAGACGGCGAGCCGCGAGATGAGCGTGCCGAGGCGGGCCTCGGGTTCGTAGCGGCGGAGCATGGCGAGCAGCAGGAAGAGATAGGGGTTCATCGGCGTGATGATGCCGGTGGCCGAGTCACCGATACGGAACGCGGCCTGGCTGAGCACGGGGCATCCCGAGAAGCATGAACGCGGGCACGAAGACCGGCCCGACCAGCGACCAGAGCGCCGATCCCGACACGATGAAGAGGTTGAGGACGGCGACGAGCAGGACGAACGCGACGACGGCCCAGACCCCCGTCAGCCCCACGGAGCTGAGCAGGGCGGCGGCCTTCACGGCGAGCAGGACACCGACGTTGGACCAGTTGAAGACGGCGATGACCTGGGCGGCGACGAACATCAGGACGACGTAGCCCGCCATGTTCCTGACGGAGTCGGACATGGCGGTGACCACGTCCTCCGTGCCCGTCAGCGCCTTGACCGTGATCCCGTACGTGAGCCCGGCCAGCAGGAACGCGCCGAACAGCACCGGGACGATGCCGCTCAGGACCGGCGACGGCACGAACGCCCCGCCGGCACCGCGCAGCGGGGCCCCCGCGGGCAGCCACAGGACGAGGACCACCGCCGCGTGGCCGGCGAGGACGAGCCCGGTCCACAGCAGACCTCGGCGCTGCGCGCGGGTGAGGGTCAGATCCTCCTGCGGGGGTTCGTCACCGGCCTCGGTGTACGGGCCGAGGCGCGGTTCCAGCACGCGGCTGATGAGGAAGCCGCCGAGCGCGCCGAGCACCAGACTGCTGGAGGCGGTGAAGAAGTAGTTGATGAGCAGGTGGATGTGGAGCTATGCGGCGCCGGGGAGCACCGCCGCCGCCTGCTGGGTGATGCCGACCGTAACGGGGCGTGCGTGGGCGTCGTCCCCCCTTCAGGACCCGATAGCGTCGGCCGCTCAGCCCGGGTGGGGCGATCTGCTGGGCGAGCGCGTGAGCTCGGCGGGATAGGCGTCCAGGCGCTGAACATGCCCTGGGAGTGCTTCGAGGAGATCCCACCAGTGAACGGCTGCGGTCTCCTCGTTGGCCTGAAAGTCGCGGGCTCCGGCACAGTGACCTGCGAACACGGCCAGGTATTCGATTCGCTGGTCGGGTGCCAGTACAAATTTCGCATAGCCGACGAACCGCAACGGTCCGTCAGGCTCCTGCCCGCTCTCCTCCAACAGTTCACGCAGAGCTGCCTGACGAGGCGATTCACCCTGCTCGATACGCCCGCCAGGAAGTTCCCAGGACTGACGGTACCGATCGAAGACCATCAGGACCCGGCCCGCACACCAGAGGGCGACGAGCGCCGCCGGCAGCGGCGCATCTCCCGGCGGCGTTGCCTCGTCTTCCCACGTGAACGCGAGCAAGGTGTTGCCACGGTCATCGGTTGCGAGTGGTCTGTCCTCGGAGCCGGCCACGTTCAGATGCTTCCCAGCCCACCGCCTCCGAAAGCCCGCCGCTTGACCACACTGCCGCTCTGCCTCTGTGCGAAACGTAGGCTGGTCACCCCGATTCCAAGATCCCCGACAGCGTCGGGTACTGACCACACCCTGAACAAGAGGCCCCGCCGACCGGTCAACGTCGGCGGGGCCCCTTGTCGTTGCTGGATGAGTCGCAGACCCAGGCTCAGCCTGACGTGATTGGGGCAGGTTCCGGGGGCGCTGATCCATTTGGCCACCGGGGCGGAAACGGTCGTAGGCGCCACCTGACGTCGGACTCCCCGGGGCGAACCCCGAGCGCGGCGGGGAGTCCGGGCGGATCAGAGGTGCTCGATGGTCACGCTCTCCACGTTGCCCCAGCTGCAGTACGCGTTGGTCCGGGTCGGGCCAGTCACGATACTGCTCGTCCCGGACCCTCCCAGCGTGCAGTAGACGCGGACGCGCCACTTGTAGGTCCCTGCGGTGGTGCACTGCCCCCACCCGTTGGTGAGGTTCTTGCCCTTGCTGCAATTGGGCGCCAGAGCAGAAGAGGCTCCGTCGTGGGGGGCGGCCTGCGCGGGCGCCGACACACCGCCCAGCGCCAGTGCCGCTCCGATTCCCAGTCCTGCCACAGCCGCACGGAAACGCATAGGTGCTCCTTCGGTTCGTTGGGACAAGGGCCGCCGTGGGCGACGACACGCCAGCGGCGTGTCGTCTGCTTGTCCGGATTGCCACGGGCAGAGCCGGCGCGGTAAACGCCGGATCTTCCCGAGCGGTCCGGCCGAGTTCCGGGCGCCCGCTTGGCCTTGACTTGATCGCCGTCCCGAAGGCTTCGGGATCGACCGGCTTCAGCCGAGTTCGAGACTGTCCGAGCCACTCATGCGCCACAAGAAAGATTGCTGTTCGGGTGCGTTCGGAACTGTGCTCAATGAGTTCCGAACGCACCCGAACGTGCCCGGATTGGATCGCGTTCCGCCTCTGTCGTGCGGCCATACTGAGGTCATGAGAGATACGGGGAGCCACTTAGCCGGGTCACCGGCAGAGGCGCCGAAGCCAGCGCTGGTCGGCACGCCTACCGAGTTCACCGCAGCGCTGCGCGCGTTGCGGTCCTGGTCCGGACTGACCTATCGGCAGCTTGAGGCGAAGGCCACCGCGCACAATGACACCCTGCCGGCCAGCACGATCGCGACCACGCTCGGCCGCACCACATTGCCGCGAGAACGGTTCGTCGTCGCTTTCACCCGCGCATGCGGCCTTGCCGAGGAGGACGTACGGCAGTGGCTGGAGGCGCGCCGTCGCATCGCCGTCGGCGAACCCGCACCAGCCGTCGACGAACCCGAACCGACCGGCGACGATGGCGATGGTCCGGATTCCGGTGCGTCTGTACCCTCGCGCCACCCACTATGGCGCCGAGCAGTCGGCCTGGCCCTCGCCGCGACCACCGGAGCCGCCGGCGCCCTGGCCATCGGCGGTCTGCTCGACACCTCCAAGTCACCAACAGCACCGGGCGCGATGCCAGTAGCCGGGCTGCGCCTACTGGCCGTCGGCAGTTGGGCTCTCATCCACCCCGCTCGGACCCGGGGCTTGTGTCTCACCGAAGGCAGAGATCGCACAGGCCAATACGAGACCGCGGTCGCCGCCCAGCGCCTTTGCAGTAAGGCCGTCCTGCCGCACGTGTTCCTCGAACCAGTCGGCGCGGACATCGTGCAGATCCAATGGCATCACCCGAAGTACAGCATCGGCTGCCTGACAGTGCTGTTGAACGGTGCGGGCCGCGACCTGCTCGAACCCCGCGAAGACTGCGCCGACGACAACCGGGCCCAACAGTTCCGCATCGAGTCCCTGGGCCCACAGGCCCCGACTCACTTCCGGATCCGCCCTGTCATCACCGACCAGTGCCTGAGTCTGCGCGGCCAAGATGTCAAGGAAGGGACGGAAGTCGTCCAAGGCCGATGCTCCGGCGCCGCCGACCAGGACTTTCTGATCGAACTGATACCGCCCCCACAAGCCCCCGCCGCATCTCTTCCCAACGGCCGCCACGATGCCGCCGCCAATAAACGGTCCGGAGTCCGGCCGACCGCATGACACGTGGTCGCGTCGGCGGGTGACGCGCGGGTCGACCTGATCGATGTGGGGGGGCAGCCCCAGTGGCCGGGACCGCAAACAGATTCTCAGCGGCCATGTGTCCAAGCGCGAGTGATCACGATCCGCGAGTGTCGGTAACGCTTGGGATCAATACGCCTGGGGCTTGCCCAGGGACCAGCCCGATACGTCCGCGAGCCGCCCGCGCCAGAGCCGCGATATCACTGGAGTGTCCGACGTGAGGTACGTCACGTCCCGGAGGTGGATCCACTGGGGCAGCCCGTGGGGCCCGTCCTCCCCCTGCAGTTCGCCCATGACCTGGTCCACCGCCTCCGGAAGTCTCGCGAGCAATACCGCCACATCGCCCTCCACTTGCCGCAGGCCTCGCGCCCACTCCGCCTTCCATACCTCGTGTGCGATCAGATCCCCGTGCAGCACCCCGCCGGGGGTGTGCAGGGTGACCGGCAGACTCGCCTGGGGGTCCTCCCCCACCAGACGGATCAGCAACTGCAGTTGGAGATCGGGAACGGGTGCCGTCACCATCGGTGTGGCGCCCTGGCGGGCCTGCTCCGCGGCGTCCGTCATGATCTTCCCTTCGCAGAACGGCGGTCCTTGGCCTGAGTGCGCGCCGAGCCGGTACCGGGCCGGGCGAGCCCAGCCTATCCGTGCGTGCCAAGCCGTTCGCCGGAGGCATGTCGCAAGGGGTGCTGTCCGGCCCGGCACACGGCGACACCACACGGAATAACCGGAATTGTCCACCCTGGGGGCCCGGAGCGTGGCCGAGTAGGGTCGGCCTGTCCGGCGGGCGGCTCCCGTCGTAGCAGGTCCTCACTCCGTATCCGGGACGGTTCAGCATGACCAGCACACACGCTCAGCGGCCGACGCCTCCGGCCGCTGGAACGGCGCGAGGGGAAGGCGTCCAGCGGATCCGGCGTCGTCTGGAGCGGCTGATAGGAGCCGCCGCGACCGAGGGAAACGCCGTGGAGGTGCTCCGCAATGGCGACGAGATCTTCGCGTCGATGCTGGAGGGAATACGTAACGCGGCACATACCGTGGACATGATGACCTTTGTCTACTGGCGAGGTGACATAGCGCGGCAGTTCGCTCAGGCGCTGGCCGAGCGGGCCCAATCGGGAGTACGGGTACGACTGTTGCTGGACGGCTTCGGCAGCAGGCTGATCGAGAAGGACCAGCTTGCCGAGATGGAACGGGCCGGGGTGCGGGTCGCCTGGTTCCGCAGACCCGTCACCCTCTCGCTGTTCAAGCAGAATCACCGCTGTCACCGCAAAGTCCTGATAGTCGACGAGGAGACGGGGTTCACCGGTGGTGTGGGCATCGCCGAGGAGTGGTGCGGCGACGCCCGCGACGAGAACGAGTGGCGCGATACGCACGTCCGGGTACGTGGCCCCGCCGTGGACGGGCTCGCGGCGGCGTTCGTCCAGAACTGGGCCGAGTGTCACGCGGAGTTGTTCGACGATCGAGACCGTTTCATCACGCACCGCCCGCACGGCGACGCCGTGGTGCAGGTGGTGCGCGGATCGGCGAGCTTCGGCTGGCAGGACATGCAGACGCTGATACGCGTGATGCTGGAATCCGCCGAGGAACGCGTACGCGTCGCCACCGCGTACTTCTCCCCCGACGCCTACTTCATCGAGTTGCTGTGCGCGACCGCGCGCCGCGGGGTGGAGGTGGAGATCCTGCTGCCGGGACCGCACACCGACAAGCGCGTCTCCCAGCTCGCCGGACAGCACAATTACGAGGAGTTGACCGCGTGCGGCGTCAGGATCTACCAGTACCAGCCGACCATGATGCACGCCAAGGTCATCACGGTCGACAACGTCGCCTCGCTGATCGGTTCGACGAACTTCAACCGCCGCTCCCTCGACCACGACGAAGAGGTCATGCTCGCCGTCCTGGACGAGACGTTCACGGCGACCCTCGACGGGCATTTCGAGGAAGATCTCGCGGTGAGCGAACTGATTGACGCGGGCCGCTGGAAGAGACGCTCCCTGGCACAACGCGCCCGGGAGGCGTCCGTCCAGCTCATCCGCCGTTACCTGTGAGCGAGTTCTTCCGTCATGGGTGCACGGCGCCCGCCGGGCCCGGTCAGTCCTGAGCGAGCAGACCGCTCCGGAGCTTGCCGAGGATTCGGTTCAGCAGTCGGGAGACATGCATTTGCGAGTAGCCGAGCCGCTCACCGATCTGGGACTGGGTCAGTTCCTGACCGAAGCGCAATTCGAGGAGGAGGCGATCCCGGTCGTCGAGCTGGTCCAGCAGCGGGGCCAGGCTCTGGAAGTCCTCGACCAGTTCCATCGCGGGATCGCAGGCGCCGAGGATGTCGGCGTAGGTACGAACCGAGTTGTTGCTCGGGCCGTCGTCACCGCCCTCGACCGGCATGTCCAGAGAGCCGGCGTTGTAGCCATTGGCGGCGACCAGCCCCTCGATGATCTCCTCCTCGTCACGCCCGAGGAGTTCGGCGAGTTCCGCGACGGTGGGCTCACGATCCAGCAGGAGAGCCAGTTGCTCCTTGGCCTTGGCCAGTTCGACGCGGAGTTCCTGGAGGCGCCTCGGCACGTGAACGGCCCAGCTGGTGTCCCGGAAGAAGCGCTTGATCTCACCGACGATATAGGGGACCGCGAACGAGGTGAACTCGACCTCGCGCGACAGATCGAACCGGTCGATCGCCTTGATCAGCCCGATCATGCCGACCTGGAGGATGTCCTCCATCTCGTCGGCGCCCCTGCCACGGAACCGGCCCGCGGCGAACCGGACCAGCGACTGGTTCATCTCGATCAGCGTATTGCGCGCGTACTGGTGCTCCCGCGTGCCCTCCTCCACCACCTGGAGCCGGTCGAAGAACAACTTCGACAACTCCCGCGCGTCCCGCGGAGCGACCTTCCCCGCGTCCTCGATCCACGGCAACTCACCCACCCGGTCCGGGCACGTCGACACCTGGTCCGTGGCCTGCGGGGTGCTGGTGAACGATATGGCACTCGGCATGACGTGGTCCCTCCAAGTCGCGGTGGCTCTGCGCGATGGCGTCTTCCCCGGCTGCGCGGGATCACGCCTTGCAAACCGACGCGATTTGTCTTTCCGCTTGTCTTTCCACGGCGCATGGGCCCGGACCGGGCCGCGCGGTGGGCTGGGGCCGAGGGGGCTAAAGTTGTGGATGGGAGAAATATGCCGTCTGACGGAGCGGCCGAAGGCCGCGACAGGTCGGGGGTCGGGACAAGCCTTGAAGCCGCTGGTCACGGCCCGTGTCCCAGCCCGTCGCGGGTGCCGTACCGCCAGCCAGGGACGCGTGCGGTGATGGCCGGCGCCGACGACACCGCGTTCGTGGGACGTAGCGCCGAGCTGGAGCGCATGGACCAGTGTCTGCGAACAGCACGGTCCGGCAAGGCGTCGAGTGTGCTTGTCCAGGGCGCGGCGGGTATCGGGAAGAGCGCACTGGTCCGCCGCTGGCTGGCAGGGCTCGCGCCCGAGGACCTCCCCGTGCTCCGAGCCACCTGCGACACCTCCGAGGAGGACTTGGCGTTCGGCGTGATCGGGCAGCTGACATCCCGCGTACCGGCGGCGCTCCTCGACCGGTTCCCCCTGCTCACGGGAATGGTCCCGGCGGCGGAACCCTTCCAGGTGGGTGCCGAGCTGCTCGGACTGCTCGGCGAGCTGCAGAGCGGCGGTCCGGTTCTGATCGTCATCGACGACGTCCAGTGGGCCGATCGGCCCTCGGCGCAGGTGCTGGGCTTCGTACTGCGCCGTCTGGAGGCCGATGCGGTCCTCACCGTGCTGCTCGCCCGCAGCGGCCCGGCGCCCGGTGAGGCCGGAGGCCTGGATCTGCATCGTCTGATCGCCGGCATGCCGCACAGCCGCGAGCTGACGCTGACCGGGCTGGAGATCACCGAAGTGGCCGAGCTGGCCGGGCTGGCGTACGGCCGTCCCGTCGGCCGCGGCACAGCCGAGCGGCTCCGGAACCACACCGACGGCCACGCCCTGTATCTCCGGACCCTGCTCGCGGAGGTTTCGTGGGAATCCGTGGCTCACGGACGGGACGTCTTGCCGGTGCCGACGTCCCTGGTACAGGCCCTGCGACGCCAGCTGGACGGCCTGCCGGCTCCGGCGCGGAGCCTGGTCGAGGGCATCGCCGTCGTGGGCGGACCGGCGCCTCTTGCCACGGCCGCCCGCGTCGCCTCCGTCACAGAACCCGACGCCGCGCTCGAACCCCTGCTGGCGCAAGGAATCGTGCGCTGGTGGCCCAACCAGCCGTCCACCCCGGTGTCGGTAGCCCACGCGCTGCAGCGCGAGGCCATCGTGGACGCGATCCCGCCCCGTCGGCTGCGGGCACTGCACGCGGCCGCGGCCGCCCTCGTCGACCGCGCCGCCTCCTGGCCGCACCGGGTCGCGGCCGCGAACGGTCCCGATACACGGCTCGCCCGGGAACTCGAACTCGCCGCCGGCGAGTACCACGCGAGCGGCGAGCCCGTACGGGCCGCGACCCTTCTGTTGTGGGCGTCGGAGGTGGCGCGTTCGCGCCGGGAGCGGGAACGCCTGCTGCTCACCGCGGCCGCACGCCTTCTGTGGGCGCAGCAGTACGTGCGCGTGGAACCGCTCCTGGCCAGGGTGGAAGCCGCCGAACCGTGCCCGTTGCGAAGCCTGGTGCTGGGCGGTTACGGAACGCCCCGAGGTGCTCCCGAGACCGTGGACCTGCTCACCGAGGCGCTGGAACCAGAACCAGAACCAGAACCAGAACGGGAACGGGAACGGGAACGGGGAGCCGGTCCGGGCGAGGCCGGAGCGGAAGCGGGGTTCGTGCCGGCCATGGCCGGCACCTGGCTCGGTATCAAGCACATCCTGGACGGTCACGGGGCGAAGGCCGCACCACTGCTCCGGGATGTGCTGGCGATCGAACGTCTGGAGCCGCAACTCGCGCCGTGGGCGACCGGCACCCTGGGGCTCGCCCACAGTTTCTGCGCCGGCGCACGCGCGGCCCTGCGCGAGTACGACACCCTCGCGCCGCCCGGCAGTCCCCGCTCCGCCGCGGAGCAGGCCATCCAGCGCGCCTACCGCGGGATGCTCCAGATGTGGGCCGGAGATCTGTCCGACGCGCAGAACGAACTGGCCGTCGCTCTGGACACGGCCCGCGTCAACGGCTGCGCCGTGACCGCGGAGTTCACCTACGCCAACCTCGCGGTCTCCCAGTACTTCCTGGGCCACTGGGACGAGGCCGCGATCAGCGCCGACCACGCTCTGGTCATCGCCGAGGCCGAGGAGAAGCCCTGGGCCTTCTCATACGCCTGTTCCATAGCGTCGTGGGTGCCCGCGGGGCGCGGGCAGTGGGGGCGAGCCCGGGAACTGGTCCAGCGCTCGCACCAGTGGTCCAAGGCGTTCTCGCCGGGCTTCGCCGCCATCGGGGAGGCCGTGCTGGCACAGGCTCGGGGCGACTGTCCCGCCATGCTCGCCGCGCTGCGGACCATCGTCCGGGCCCGCCCCGACTCGGGGTCGTTGGCCTTCCAGACGTGGTGGCGCCCCCTGTACGTCGAGGCCCTGATCGCCGAGGGTGAACTGGCCGACGCCACTGATGCCCTGGCCCACCTGACGGCGCTGGGCGAGGAGGCGCCCTCGCTGCGCCTGGCCGTGATGTGGCTCTCGGGTCAACTGGCGCGAGCGCTCGGGGAGCACAAGCGAGCCCGTGATCTGTTCGAAGAGGGCCTCGGCCTTTCCGCCTCCTCCGACGATCCGCCTCTGCACCGGGCGATGCTCGCGCACAGCCACGGACGGCTGCTCGCCCAGGCCGGGGAGCACCACCGGGCGGACGGGTGCTTCACCCAGGCCCGCGACCTCTTCACGGCGCTGGGAGCCCAGCCGTTCCTCACGCGCTACCACGACGACTTCACGGACCGGCCCTCCGGCCGCGACCAGGCGGCCGGGGTTCCGCTCTCCGGACTGACCGACCGCGAGCGCGACATATCCCTGCTCATCGGCTGCGGTCTCACCAACAGGGAGATCGCCGCGAAGCTCTTCATCAGCAGCAAAACGGTTGAGTACCACCTCAGCCACGTGTACCAGAAGCTGTCCCTCTCCGGGCGCCGCCAGCTGCGGAACATGGTGCAGCGGGACAGCCCCGTCAGCATCTGAACGCCGGAGGTACGGCGTCACAGGCGCGGGCGGCCGGGACGGCACCCGGGGACGCTGAGGCCAGGGCCGCCGGTGCCACCGCCGGCGGCCGTCCGTGGTTCAGCAGCCCATGGGAAGCGTCACCCGGATCGCCTTGCCCCGGGCGCTGGTCGCCACCACCCAGGTGTCGATCAGTTCCGCGATGAGGCCGAGCCCGAATCCACCGGAGGCCCCCCGTTCCTCGGGCGGTACCGGATGCGGGACCCTCCTGCTCCTGTCCCCCACTTCGAGCAGCAGACTTCGGCCTTTGAGGGCCATCCGCAGGTGACGAGGGCCCGCCGTGTGCCGGCAGGCATTGGTCACCAGCTCGGACACCACCAGCAGGGCGTCCTCCGCCTGCTCGCGCGGTTCTCCGTCCGGTCCCTTCAGGAGCCCTCGGTGGTCGAGGAACTCTGTCAGGACACCGCGGGCGCAGCGGACAGCGTGGAGGCGGCCGGCCAGAGAGATGGTGCGGCCGGTGACCGCATGGACAGATTCCACCGTCATGAGCTTCGCCATCATTGCCTGCGACTCGCTTCCTCAAACAGCGTTGGGTGGCCGGTCGGGATTCTCGGAGGAGCGCTCGCTTTCCACCCTGACACGGAGCGGCCGCGTGGCCTTCAGGGAATATCCCTATGATTGCCCCCAGCACGCCCCATTACCTTACGAATCCCTCCCGTCACCCGGTGTGGCAGCCTCGCATGGTGGGGCTCCCGCTCGCCCCGCTCAGCCACTGTTTCCGCCTCAGGAAGGGCCTCGCGGGGCGCGGCCCGGTCGGCCCGGCCGGGCAGCACATGGGCCGAACGCGCGACCCCGGCCTCTCACCGAACGCCCCCATGGTGATCATGTGTCATATTGCGGACACATCTCACGATGAAAGGCATGGCATGAAGTTCGCGGTCATCGGCGGCACCGGGCTGATCGGGTCGCAGGTCGTCAACAATCTGAACGCCGCAGGTCATGAGGCGGTACCGCACGCACACTCCACCGGGGTCGACATCATCAGCGGTCAGGGACTGGACGAGGCGGTGGCGGGATCCGACGTCGTCGTCAATCTGACGAACTCCCCGACCTTCGACGAAGCCTCCCCGGCCTTCTTCCAGACGTCGATGGACAACCTTCTGGCCGCGGCCCACAAGGGCGGCGTCGGCCACGTCGTCATCCTCTCGGTCGTCGGCGCGGACCAGGTGCCGGAGCTGCACTACTACCGGGCCAAGGTGCTCCAGGAGAACATCCTCGCGGCCGGGCCCATCCCCTACTCGATCGTCCGGGCGACGCAATTCATGGAGTTCATGGACGACGTACTCTCCTGGACCGCCGACGGTGACACCGTCCGGTTGCCCGCCACACCGATCCAGCCGATCGCCGCCAAGGACGTGGCCCACGAGGTGGCGGAGGTCGCCGCGGGTGCCCCGCTCAATGGCACGCGCGACGTCGCCGGCCCCGAGGTGTTCCCTTTGGACGAGCTGGGCCGTATCACTCTCTCCCGCAAGGGCGACGGCCGCACCGTTGTCACCGACCCCACCGCCGGGATGTTCGCCGTCGTCAAGGGTGACGTCCTCACCGACAAGGACGCCCATCTCGCCCCCACCCGTTACAGCGACTGGCTTTCCTGAACGGCACGCGCCGCCGGCTTCCGGTTCGGCCGGACGCCGGCGATCCGGGCAAGTCGGCCGGTCTCGGTCCCGGCGGTCACCTCGCATGCCGTCACCGGGCCTCTCGGTGAACAAACACCGGCCACTTCTCAAGCCAGCGCCAGGCACACCATGAACGGCACAGGAATGAGCACCGCGGCCGCGAGCCAGACTCCGGTGCGTCGTCCGCGACGGCGCGGGAGAAGCACGTCGACCAGCAACACCAGTGCCAGCATGAACAGGCCGGTCACCGCCAAGAGGAACATGATGACCCACGCATGATCGAGGGTCGTGTAGTTGCAGTTGATGACACCTGGTTCGACGACGTCTTCCACCTGCCGGCAGTCCATCGGCAGGTACTTGGTCAGCAGCCACCACAACAGGTAGAGCGGCACGATCGCGGGCACCCCGAGGGCGAGGTTCACCAAGCCGGGTGCCCAGAGACCGCCCCTCGCCCGAACCGTGTCCCTGCCATCCTCATCCGCTTCGTACACAGCCATCGTCGCCCCATCCTGCTCCTGCCTCGCCGGTTCACGGCGTAGACGGCCATTCCCGTCTCCTGGTTCCGCCTCCAACGGCCGCGCCCCGGAAGGACAGCGGCCGGGGGCCGGTACCCAGCGATCGGCGCACCGAGTTCATGCGCCGATCACAACCGGCGGCGGCAGGGCGGGAGTCAGAGCCCTGTCAGCGGACGACGTGTCAGCGGACGACGTCGAAGACGTTCTTCTGCAGGCCGTTGGCGTACGCCTCGTACTCCACCAGCTTCAGCTTCTGGGTGTCCTTGTCCGTGGCGCTGAACAGTCGCTTGCCCGCACCGAGGAGCAGCGGGAAGACGAGCAGGTGGTAGCGGTCGATCAGGCCCGCGTCGGACAGGGCGTGGTTGAGGGAGGCGCTGCCGTGGATGATGATCGGGCCTCCCTCGGTCTCCTTCAGGGCGGCGACTTCGTCGGGCGAGCGGAGGATCGTGGTCTCGCCCCAGTTCGAGACCAGGTCGTCGTCGGTGAGGGTGGTGGAGACGACGTACTTCGGCATCGTCTTGTAGTCGGCGAATTCCGTCATGTCCGGCCACACCGTGCTGAACGCCTCGTAGCTGACCCGGCCCATCAGCATCGCGGTGGATTCCTCCTGCTCCCGCCCCTTGATTTCGAAGGCCTCGGGGACAAACTCGACGTTCTTGAAGGTCCATCCGGAGTTGCGGTAGCCGGGCTCGCCGCCAGGGGCCTCCACGACGCCATCGAGCGAGACGAAGGCAGTGCTGATCAGAGTACGCATGAGATTTCCTTGGTGTCGTGTTCTCGGTTGCTCGCTGCCGGTGCGGTTCCGCTGTGGGACATGCGGCCCGGGTGGCACGGAGGGAAGGTGTCAGGAGCGGTCCGCGGAGGTCACGTGAGGAGTCCGGTCAGCCACTGCTGCCAGGCGGCCTCGGCCCGCTCCGTGTCCGGCCCGAACAGGTGGTGGAACATCAGCGCCACGCCTGAGCCGTGGTGGAAGGTGTAGAGCCCGTCGGCCGCGCGGACCCCGACGCGCTCGTCGTCGGCCCAGACCACTTCGCCGTCCAGCGGCGGCAGGCCGGCCGGCTCGGCGTGCACCCGCGCGCCCACGACGGTGGAATCCGGCAGCGACAGTCCGCGGGCGAGTGCCGCCCTGATCTCCGGCTCCGGCCGCCCGCCCGTCGGCACCACGGCGAAGACGGGAACGCCGGTGCGTCCGGCGAAGTGCGCCAGATACTCGCGGAGTGTGTGGAGGTGGAAGGGCCAGCCACGGCGCAGGGCGTCGTACTCGTCCTGCCAGTCGTCGCCGAGCAGGCCGCTGTGGACGACGCGGAGCACGGTGCCGGCGCCGTCCCGCCCCTCGATCAGGTACTCGAAGGCCATGAACCGGCCGTCCTCGGCGGCGGGCGTGCGGGTGGCGAAGCGCTCGCCGGGCTCATAGGCGGTGATCATCGCCTCCTCACGGTGACCTCCGGTGCTCATGGCGGCGATGCCGCCCTCGCGCGACTCGACCTCGTTGCGGCCCATGAACCAGGAGTCGATCCCCGGCCCTGTCGCGATCGCCTCCCAGACCTGTTCCGGGCTCGCCGGGAGGGTCGTCTCCAGCTCGATCTCGAACGGATGCGTCATGGTGCGATGTCCTGTCCTGCTTCGGGTTCGGTCTCGTGTGTCCTCCCGGCCCGCTGTAGCGGGCCGGCCGCGCCCCCCTCAGGGCCGCCGGGCTGCGGTGCGGGGATCTGGTGGAGCCCCACCACCACCCGGTGTGTTCGGCCTCCGGGGGCGGACTCGTCGTGGTAACGGCCGACGAGGGCGGCCACCGTCTGGGCCAGTTCGTCGGCGAAGGCCGTCCGGTCGGCCGCGGAGGCGAACCGCACCTCGGCATCGATGCCGAAGGTGGCGATACGCCGCTTGGCCCGGGCTCCGCCGGTCAGCAGCGCCCCGACCTCCTGCACCAGCCGGGACCCCAGCGCCAGCAGCCAACGGGCGGAGAGCTGGTCGGGAGAGCGGGAGGGATCCGGGCTGACGGCGCCCAGGGCGCTGGGAGAGATCACGTAGGAAGCGGCGGTGGCGCGGTACACCCGCTCGGTGATGCTGCCCCTGCGGCGCTCCTCGGCGAGCTCGACCAGTCCGTGCCGTTCCAGTTCCTTGAGGTGGTAGTTGGCCTTCTGCCGGGGCAGCCCCAAGCGGACGGCCAGCATGGCGGCCGAGCCGGGCTCGGCCAGGGCGGCGAGGATCCGGGACCGTATCGGGTCCAAGGACGCCTCGGCCGCGGCGGGTTCTTCGATCACAGCGACATCCAGCACCGCTCCAGGATCCGACCGACGAGAGATTTTGTCAAGACGAATTTTCTTGTCGGTGCGCCCTGCCGCCGGCAGCGACGCCGGTGTCCCCCCGTCGCACGAGAAACGGGTCACGCCGCGAGCGCTCACCACCGGTTGCCGATCCCCTGCGGGCCTGCAAGCCTGGAAGGAAAGCCCCGCAGCTGGGAAGTCATGTGCGCGGAGGGGTGCCGGACAGGCGACTGCTCACCGGCATACGCAGGGCGTTCCGGACCAGTGAAAACAGGGCGTTCCGAACCAGCGAAAAAAGGAACCGCAGCATGCCCTTCATCACCGCCAAAGACGGAACGGAAATCTTCTACAAGGACTGGGGATCCGGTCAGCCCGTGGTGTTCTCCCACGGCTGGCCGCTGACCGCCGACGCGTGGGATCCCCAGCTGAAACTCATGGCGGACAACGGTTTCCGCGCGATCGCCCACGACCGGCGCGGAGGCGGACGCTCCGGGCAGCCCTGGGAGGGAAACAACCTCGACACGTACGCCGACGATCTGGCGTCCCTCATCGAGACCCTCGATCTGCGCGACGCTCTCCTGGTCGGCCACTCGACCGGCGGCGGCGAGGTCACCCGCTATATCGGCAAGTACGGCTCCGGCCGGGTCGCCAAAGCCGTACTGCTCGGTGCGATCCCGCCGCTGATGCTGAAAACGGACGCGAACCCGGAAGGACTTCCGATCGAGGTCTTCGACGAGATCCGCGCCGGCGTCGCGAAGGACCGCTCGCAGTTCTACAAGGACCTCAGCGCCGCGTTCTACGGCGCGAACCGCGACGGATCAACCGTCACGCAGGGTACCCGTGACGAGTTCTGGCTCTGGTCGATGTCGGTGGGTATCAAGGCCGCCTACGACTGCGTCAAGGCGTTCTCGGAAACCGACCTCACCGAAGATCTCAAAAGGTTCGATGTACCCACTCTGATCGCGCAGGGCGACGATGACCAGATCGTCCCGATCGTCGCCTCCGGGAACAAGTCGTCCACGTTGGTCAAGGGCGCGATCTTCAAGGTCTATCCCGGAGCTCCTCACGGGCTGTCGATGGTCCCCGTATACGCCGAGCAGTTCAACAAGGACCTGCTCGAATTCGCACGTAGCTGATTGTCCGGGCCGGCTCAGTCGAGGACGGCGAGATGGTCGGCGTCGCCTCCACGCCACTCGATGAGGAACATCGTCGCGTCGTCGGTGGTGGTGCCGCCCCGTTCCTGTTTCAGCGCGTGGGAGAGCGCGCGCACCACCGCCCGCACCGCGGTGTGGTCGCGGACGACGCGGTTGGTCCACTTGATGAGTTGTTCCTCGCCGAACTGTCCCCGCCGGCCTGGTGCTCCTCGATCAGGCCGTCGGTGAAACACAGCAGCCGGTCCCCGGGGCGCAGCACCCGCTCGCTCACTTTCGGCTGCTCACCACCGAAGCCGACCGGCAAGGTCGTCGGGCTCTCCAGCCGGCCCACCACGGCGCGGTCACGGATGAGCAGCGGTGCCGGGTGGCCGGCGTTGACCCATTGCAGCCGTCCCGTGGCGACGTTCAGGCACATCATCTGCGCGGCATCAGCGTGGTCGCCGGCCCTGCTCGCGAACTCGTCCGTCGTGGTCGGAACCGTGGAGTCGCGGGAGTCGATCTCGGCGACGGGGGCGGGCGCTCAGCTCCACCGCTCGTCCCCGGTGCCGGTTCGCGGGTCGTGGTGGTCCAGCAGCTTGGACAGCAGGTCGGTCAGCCGCCGGCGTTCCTCGGATGACAGCGGAGCCAGCAGTTCGTCCTGGCATTCGGCGAGTCGCTTCTCCAGTCGTCGCAGCTGCCGCTTGCCCGCAGCGGTCAACACGATGATGTTGCGCCGCCGATCGGAGGGGTCCGGGGTGCGCTCGACCAGTTTGTGGTCGGCCAGCTCGTTGACCGTCGCGACCATGTCGCTGACGTGGATGCCACTACGGCGGCTCAGCGCGGCCTGGCTGGCCGGCCCGAACTCCTCCAGCGTCGCCAGCAAACGGTAGTGGTAGCCGCGGGCGCTGACGGACGAGAACCCTTCGGCCACCAGGCGGTGCGCGTGGTGGGCGGTCTGGGTGAGCAGCCAGCTGGGCAGGCTCTCCCACCTTGCGGGCGTCTCCTCGGATGACATGGGGGCAAGTCTAACTAATCATTGGACGCGCCAACGATTCCGGGTATCGTTGGTCAGGCAAACGTTAGCGGTGTAAACGTTTACCCGACCTATGAAATCTCCTGGAGCTGAGACCATGATCGAACCGTTCCGCATCGACATCCCCCAGGCCGACCTCGACGACCTGACCGACAGGCTCTCCCGCACCCGTTGGCCCAACGAGGTCGCCGACGCCGGCTGGGACTACGGTTTCCCGCTGGCGCGGCTCAAGGAGCTGGCCGAACACTGGCGCACCGGCTACGACTGGCGCGAGCACGAGGCCGAGCTCAACAAGCTTCCGCACTTCACCACCGAGATCGACGGCCAGAACATTCACTTCGTCCACGTCCGATCGTCGAAACCGGACGCGCTCGCGCTGATCCTCACCCATGGCTGGCCCGGTTCGTTCCTGGAGTTCCTCGATGTGATCGAGCCTCTGTCGCGCGATTTCCACCTGGTGATTCCGTCCATTCCGGGCTACGGCTTCTCCGGTCCGACCCACGAACGCGGCTGGGACATCACCCGGGTCGCACGGGCCTGGGCCGAGCTGATGCGCCGTCTCGGGTACGGGCGCTACGGCGCGCAGGGGGGCGACTTCGGCTCGGGCATCTCAACGGCGCTCGGCGCGGTGGCACCCGAGCAGGTCGTCGGGGTGCACGTCAACTACCTGCCGACCCGCCCGGTCCCGGACGCCGACATCGAACTGTCCGAGACGGAGGAGGCCCGGCTGGACAAGGTCAGGCAGCTGATGGCGAATCGTCCGCCGTACCAGGCGCTGCAGGCCACCACCCCGCAGACCATCGGCTACGCGCTGACCGACTCGCCGGTCGGCCAACTGGCCTGGATCGCCGAGCGCTTCGCCCAGTGGACGGACCCTCGCTCGCGGATCAGTGACGAGCGGATACTCACCGACATCTCGCTGTACTGGCTGACCGCCACCGCGGCTTCCTCGGCGCGACTGCACCGCGAGACTCCGCGGCGGACCGAGCCGTGCCCGGTACCGGTCGGCGTGGCGGTGTTCGCACACGACATCACGCAGTCGGTGCGACCGCTGGCCGAGCGGCTCTACGACATCAGGCACTGGTCGGAGTTCGAGCGGGGCGGCCACTTCGCCGCGATGGAGGTGCCGGAGCTGCTCGCCGGGGACGTCCGGGACTTCTTCCTCGCCCTCCTCGCATAGGCCCGGGTGCCGCCGGCCGGTCAGGGCGCGTTCGATCTCGCCCCGCGCTCTTCGCCGGCCGCCATCCGCTGTGGATACGGAGTACGGACGGCGCGGCAACGGCTCAGTCGCAGACCCGTCCGTCCTGCTGCCCGGCGGTGCCAGGCCCTTCTCCCCCGACGAGAGACCGCGCCCCGCAATCGCACACAGCTTCTCCAGCCATCGCTCCGGATCGAGTTCAAGCGTGTGTCCGTCCGACCCGTCGACCACACCCATGAACGCGCCGTCCGCCGTCAGATCGGCGGTCGCGCCGTACCCCGGTGTGAAGCGGTAGCGCTCGGTACCGCTGCGAACATCCCAGGCGGTGTACTCGTTCAGCGTGCTCTGGGTGCTCAGAGTGGACTCCGAGGTGAAGCCGCTGAGCCATTGGACCCCCCGGTACGCCAGCGGCTTGAGCCACTTGTCCTCGCCCTCCTTGTCCATGTCCCACACCCGTACGCCCCCGTCGTAGTCCAGCACCGCGAGGAGCCGTCCCGTCGGGTCGAAGCTCAACTGCTTGACGGCACCGAACTCCTTGACGTCGATCGAGCCGGCCTCCCGGCCCTCTTCGAAGTCCCAGATCACGATGTCGTACTTCCCGGCGGGTGTGCGCACCGCCGCCTGCCCGTGGCCCGGGCGGGCCACCGCCCAGGTACCGGCGGCCGCGAACGAGACCTCGACCGACTCCTGGGCCCTGGGCCGGTAGGCCGTGCCCGCTTCGCGGCCCCGCGCCAGGTCCCATCGCACGACGTACGACAACGCCGAGATCACCACATGCTCCGGGCCGTCGAAGGTGATGTTGACCCACGCCGGCGTGCGGCCGGAGCGCGGGTCCGGGGCCGTGGGGTCGATGTCCGGCGGCCGCGGCAGATCGATCCGGTCCCGCTCTTTCAGCGTGCTCCCGCTCATTTCCCAGACCAGGACGGTGCGGCCGTCCGCCGCCGGAGTGAGGACCCGGGTGCCGTCCGGGCTGTACGCGCCGTACTGGGCGGCCAGCGGACGGGACGGCCGCACCGCGGCCAGCAGTCCGTGCGTACGGAGGTCCCACAGGCGCAGCCCCTCACCGTTGGCGTCGACGCTGATGACACGGTTGTGGTCGGCGTCGACGGTCCTGATCCGGGCGGTGAGCATGGCGCTGTCGAACGCGGACGGCTCCGGAACACGCGCCACCATCACCGTCGCCCCGACCCCGACGACGGCCCGGAGCTTCTCGGGCGGGCCGGTGAGCGCCACGGCGGGCAGCTGTGAGCTGCCCGTGAACGATTCGTCCTGCTGCGCGGGCGCGGGCAGGTCAAGGGTGCTGGGGCGCCCCGCGACCAGGTCGAGGACCAGGAACCGGAACCTGCCGAGAGAGGCACCGAAGCGCTGCACCGGGTTGATGAGGTAACGCCCGGACCGGTCCAGGCGCGGCACGTACAGCGGGCAGACCAGGCCCAGTTGCCGTGTGCTGTACTGCCGGCGCACTCGCGGCGTACCGGTCAGGTCCCAGGACTGCAGGAACCCTTCCGGGGTGCACCGCACCAGCGTCCGGCCGTCGCCGCTGACCGTGACGGCACCGGTCCGGTCCGTTCCCCACGTCGCCGAGTCCCGCCGGCCGGTTCCGAGGTTCCAGCGGACCAGGCGGCCCTCGGCCCCTTCGGCCGCGCCTTCCTGAGTGATCCGGCCGACCACCGTGTCCTCCGGACCGAACCACGCCTCGGCCGTCTCCCATCCCTTCGGTGCGCGCAGCGCCTTGCCCAGGCGCCGGCCGCTCTCGGACTCCCAGGCCAGGACTCCTTCGCCGGGCAGTGCGGCGAGGACTCTGCGCCCGGTGCCGTCGAAGCGGAGGTCGACGGCGGCGCGAGCGTTCTTCCGTACGGCGTCACCGTCCCGCAGGACCACCGTGCGCCAGCGGCCTCCGTCCCCGTCCCCATTTCCGTCCCCGTCCCCGTTCTCCGGAGGAATTCCCAGGGAAACCTTTCCGTTGGTGGACGCCCGCGCGGAGATACGGCCGTCGGGCGAGAGCGCGACGATCCTCGATCCCGACGGCAGTCCGCGCTCGTGCACCTCGTCCGTGCCGAGCGTCAGGCCGACGCCGTCGCCGGAGGTCATGCCCACGTTGATCCGCTTGCCGTCCTCGCTCATCGCGACATCGCGGACCGGAGCGTGGTTGTCCCACACCACCCGCTCCACATGGCGCAGCCGAAGATACTGCCTGATCAACGCGGTCCGGGCCGCCGGCTCCTGGGCCGTCCGGTAGGCCGCCCCGGAGAACAGGGCCGACGTCACCACCGATACGTCGTCGAGCTGCTCGGCCCGCACCGCCAACTGCTCGGACGCCGCCCGCCGCAGTTGTCCGTCGAGCTCCGCGTTGCGCGACAGGAAGAGCCCGGAGGCGACCACGGCCAGCACCGTCAGGACGGCGAGTCCGCCGATGAACCAGCGCTTCTGCCGCACCCGCCGCCGGACACGCTCTTCGCGCGCCTCCCGCCTTCCGATCGAACGGTCGATGAACTGCCGCTCCGTGGCGGTCAGTTCGGGCCCTCGGAGCTCCGCCCATTGTTCCGCCTCCGTGAGCGGCTCGCCCTCCAGGAGCTGCTCACGTTCCACATCGTGCCGCAGCTCCGCCCGCCAGGCCAGGAATTTCCGGTCCTGCCGCACCCGCTCCTCAAGCCGCTTCCAGGCGCCGATCAGTGCCTCGTGTGCCAACTCGACGGTCACCGCGTCCCCGTCACCGCCCCGCAGTACGAGCAGCCGGCGCTCGGCGAGCGCGGTCGCGATCCGCCACCGCCCGGCACCCGCCTCCTCCCGGCTCAGGGCGTTGCGCATCGGGGCCTCGCCGCCCGGCAGAAACCGGACGAGATCGGTGAGCAGCCGCATGGCCTCGGTCTCGTCGGCCTCGCGGACGCACTGGCCCCAGACGGTTTCGGCGTACCGTCCCAACGCGCCCTGCACGCCGCCGACTTCACGGTATGTGGCGAATCTCAGCCGTCCCGCGGCCTGCCCGTCCCCCAGCCGCGCCATGACGAAGCCCAGCAGGGGCAGCGCGCCGGGGCCGTCCCCCGCGTCGTCGAGCATCCGTTCCACGAGCCCGTCGTCGTAGGTCACGGCGGGCGTCGCCTCAAGGGGGCGGCGGATCACCTGCTCCAACCGCGCGCGGGACATGGGGGCGAGCAGCCGCACCTGGCCGCGGCCGAGTGCCGGGCCGAGCAGCGGATGGCTGAGGGCGGCGTCCGTGAAGTCCGACCTGAGGGTGACACACACCCGCAGTCCGTCGGGCTGGTGCACGGGAAACAGCAGCCGTACGGCCTCCTCCACCTCGCGGTCCGGTCCGGCGAGCAGCTCTTCGCCCTGGTCGAGCAGGACGAGCAGCCGCCGATCGCGCTCTCCGCCGGTCATGCGCAGGGCGTCCATGAGACCGCGCTCGGCGAGGAGTTCCTCCAGCTGCCGGGCCTCCTGAGCCCGTGCGGCTCCGCGCAGCCGGGGGCGTACGGCCGTTACCAGCTCCGAGGCGAGCGCGGCCCGCAGGGAGACGCCCTCACCGGAGCGCACCACCAGGACGGCATGGCCGCGCTCGCGCATCCGCGGCACGACGCCCGCGCGGGCGAGCGAGGACTTGCCGCAGCCGGAGGGACCCACAAGGGTGACGCACGGGTGTGAGCCGGCGAGCAGGGCGGTGACGTCGGCGATGTCGTCCTGCCGCCCGAAGTAGACGTCCGCGTCGGCCTCTTGGAAGGTGGACAAGCCTCGGAACGGGGACGCGGGGCGGACCACGGGTGCCAGTTCGGGCAGTTCGTCGACGAGCGTACGGGTGGGTATCAGAAAGCTCTGCCGGACTCCCCCGGGCTGGATCACGACGACCATGCCGGCCACGGCCCGCAGTTGTTCGTCCCAGACCGGGCTGCCGCTGAACCCCTCCTCGACGGGTACGCCGTGCGGATCCGCCTGGGACAGCTGTACCCAGCCCTCCGCGGTGCCGCCGCGCAGCCGTCCGTAGTGCCAGACGCCGCCCGGGGAGCGGCGCGGGAAGCCCGGCACGCGTACGTCGTGGCCCCACACCCGCTCGGTGTCGGCCATGCTCAGCGGGCGGGCTCCGGGGATCGGCGCGCGCAGCCGGAGGACCGCGATGTCACCGGTCTGGTCCGCCCGTACCGGAATCCAGCGCTCGACCTCCGCCGTGCCGCCGCCCTCGGCGAAGGGCAGGTCGACGAAGACCTCGGTGCCCGCGGCCACCTCGTCCTCGCGGGGCCGGTCAAGGGCGTCGTTCACCACATGGGCGCAGGTCAGCACCAGTTCGGGGGCGACGAGAAAGCCGGCGCCCGCGATATCGCCGCCGCGCCCGGTGACCCGGACCACGGCAGCGGCCAGTGCCTCCTCGGGGCTTCGCGACCCGGCCCCCGTGCCCGTCTCCGCAGCCGTCACCGCGACCTCCCCCCGTATGACCCCTGATGGGTCAACTCCCCTGGGAAGTATCCCCGTTGACGTCCGCGCGGTCACTGCCGTTCCGGGGCGGGATCACCGGGAAGCCGGCCCCTCCAGTTTCCTGGAGACAAACGGCCCGGGTTGACCTTCACCTTGGGTGAGCCCGCAGCATCGGTGGGGCCGGGCGGCGTGCTCGGCATGAGGAGGAGCGGGCATGGGGTTGCTGACCATCGGGACGTTCGCCAAGGCGTCACGGCTGTCACCGAAGGCGCTGCGTCTTTACGACCGGCTCGGTCTGCTGACGCCCGCTCGCGTCGATCCGGTGACCGGCTACCGCCTCTACGCGCCGGAACAACTGGAGCAGGCCCGGCTGGTCGCCTGGCTCCGACGCCTGGGAATGCCCCTGGCCCGCATCCAGCACGTCTGCACGCTGGAAGCAGGTCCGGCGGCCCAGGAGATCCGCGCGTTCTGGGCCCGGGTCGAGGCCGACACCGCCGCCGGGCGGGACCTGGCCAGCTTCCTCATCGACCACCTTTCCTGGAAGGACCCTGTCATGTCTCCGACCGCCATCCCCCTGGGAATCCGTTACGCCGCGCTGTCCGACACGGGCCTTGTCCGCCAGAGCAATCAGGACACCGCCTACGCCGGGTCGCGCCTGCTCGCCGTCGCCGACGGTTACGGCAGCACAGGGGCCCCCGCGAGCGCGGCCGCCGTCGACGCGCTCAAATATCTCGAAACCGACGGCGTCCCGGCGGGCGATCTCCTCAACGTCCTCGAAGACGCCGTCGACCAGGCCAAGCAGGCCGTGCTCGGCGTCGCCGGGGCCGGCTCCTCCCCCGTGGAGGCCGGTACGACACTCACCGCGATGCTCTGGAACGGATCGCGGCTGGCACTCGTCCATATCGGCGACTCCCGCGTCTACCTCCTGCGTGCCGGGGAGCTGTTCCAGATCACCCACGACCACACCGTGGTGCAGTCGATGCTCGACGAGGGAGGCATCAGCCCGGCAGAGGCCGCCTCCCACCCCCAGCGGTCGCTGCTGATACGAGCGCTGGGCCACGGAACCGATACCACCGCGGACATACGTCTGCGCGACGCCCAGCGGGGCGACCGGTACCTGCTCTGCTCCGACGGCCTGTCGGCCGTCGTGGGGACCGAGGAGATTCTCGGGGTGCTCGCGGAGATCAGGGAGCCCGAGCGGGCCGTCCGCGAACTCGTCGCCCTGGCCAACGGCTCCGGCGGCCCCGACAACGTCAGCTGCGTGGTCGCCGACGTCATGGAACTCCGGCAGTAGCGGCGGCCGGCACCGACGAAAACGGAGGACCGGGAACAGCTTCTCCGGCTTCTACGTTCGTTCCGTGAGCGACTCGGCAAGGCGGTCGGCGAACTCGGTCAGCCCGTCCAGTCGTGGGCCGCCCCGGGCGATACGGAAGCCATGCCGACGCCCCCGGAACGCGGCCTGGACGGCGTGGAGCTGAGCCCAACGCCGGACACGTTCGCGGTCGAGTTCCGCGGCCTCGGCGAAGATGTCCAGGGTGCGGTGGGCGGCCTTGCCGAGGTCGTCCGCTGCCAGGAGTGTCAGCGCGCGTGACGTGAGCAGCGTGCCGCCATCGTAAGCGGGGTCTCCCGCGTACCCCTTGGGGTCGACGGCCAGCCACGGCTCACGGTCGGCGCGCAGGATGTTCCTGGCGTGCAGATCGCCGTGGATGAGCACATCCGGCTGGATGCCGCCCAGTTCACGGACGGTCGCCGCGGCGGCCTCCACGACGTGGCGCGACATCGTGTGTGCCAGCTCCTGAGCGTCCCTGCGCAACTGCTCCTCCCAGGCGTCGGCCCGCTCCCGCAGCCGGGGCAGGCCGGGCGGCGCGGGAACGGCCAGCCGGCGACTGATCCGCGCCGCGACCGTCACGACCTCATCGTTGTCCTCGACCTCCGCGAGGGTCGACATGCGGACGCGCTCCAGCAGCATCGCGACATTCTCGTCGTCGCGCTCATGCAGCAGGACAGCTCCGCGACCGCCCCAGACGGCGAAGGCATCCGGTTCATGGACGTTGCCGGGATGCGGAAACGACACCTTCAGCACAGCGGTCCCCTCGGTCCGCCGTCGTACCGGGACGATGACTCCGACGCCCCCGTGCGTGACGTCGCCGTCCGGCACGCATCCCCAGCATTCCAGCAACTCGTCCACGATCCCGGGCAGTTCGGCGAGCCACGCCGCTCCGGGCTCTCCTTCGCGTTCGAGAGTGGTCTGTGTGAACGTGTCCGGTACCGCGATCATCCGAGCACATTACCCCCGGCGGCATGACGCCCCTTCTGTGCGATCACGTCCGATGCCGTGGTGATCGGCCGCTGCCGGCTCAGGCGCCCACGGTTCCGTCGACACCCTCGCGCAGGAAGTCCGCGTGCCCGTTGTGACGGCCGTACTCCAGAAGTACGTGCACCATCACCATCCGCAGCGATACCTCCTCGCCCCACCTCGGCTGACGCCCCGCCAGGTCCAGGGACCCGGCTTCCCGCTCGATGCGGCGCGAGTTCTCCACCTCGGCCTCCCAGGCCGTGAACGCCTCGGCCCTGGTCGACGCGCTCGCGTCGTAGGCCGCCTGGAAGTCGGTCGTGTCGGACCAGACCATGGGCGCGTCGTTGTCCTCGAACACCCGGCGGAACCACGCGCGCTCCACCTCTGCCATGTGCCGCACCAGGCCGAGCAGCGAGAGCGTCGACGGGGGCATCGACCGCTGCCGCAGCTCCTCGTCGGCGAGCCCTTCGCACTTCATCGCGAGGGTCGCCCGGTGGTAGTCGAGGAAGGCCCGCAACGTCTCGCGTTCGCTGCCAAGGGTGGGCGGTGCTATGCGATGGTCGCCGCTCATCGGCCGTGCTCCTCGTCCGTGTCCGTGTTCGGGGCAAGTATCCACCGGCCCGCGCGCGGGCGTCCCGAGGGCCGCCTCCGAAGTCGGCCCGGCCCGGAGTGCGCCGTCAGCGGTACTGCTATCCCGCCTCCCGCCTCGCGGGCTCAAGACTTGGAGGGCAGGAGCCGCGACAGTCCGTAGTGGAAGCGGTTGTCGAAGGAGTCCGTGACCATGAGGTGCTCGCCGATCCGGGCGAGGGCGGGGTAACCGCCGGTGGCGACGAGGTCGTCGAACGAGCCCCTGGGGTTGTCGGAGGGGGTCTGCTGTTCCTGGGTGAGGCCAAGGGTGAAGTAGACGATCGACCAGCACAGGCGGGCGGCGTCCGGTTCGGGGTGTCCGGCGTCCAGCAGGGCGCCGGCGATGGTGTCGGCGACGCGCGGGGTCTTGCCCGTGCCGGTGAAGGTGCCGGCGACCAGGCGGCCGCCGTCGCGGTGTTGAGGTGGGAGCCGAGGGTGCGGGCGACACCGCGCAGCGTCAGCCCGTCGAGGCCCTCGGCTTCGAGCGTGGTGAACGCGGCTCCGATCACATCGTCCAGCGTCCAGCGCATCCCCGTGTCCCGTTCCGTTCTCCGTCACCCACCGGCGACTGACCGGCTCATGATACAAGCGGCCTGTTCAGGGCCGTGTTCAGGCGCCGAACGCCACCTGGGACACCGCGTCCCAGCGCTCCCACTCCTCGACGCGGGAGGCGTACTCCGCCCGGATCACGTCGAGCGGCCCCTTGCCGAAGAAGATCCGCAGGGGCGGCTCCTCGGCGTCGACGACGGTGAGGATCGCCGCGCGGGTGGCGGCCGGCGCGGCGCCGGGCAGCGGGCGAGTCCGCCGAGCCGGCTGACAGCCGATCAGAGCTTCAAGACCATCTCAATGCGGGTTTCGCGGGCACCTTGGCCGGACCCTCGGTCCCGGCTCCCCTCGGCCGGTGCCTTCAGAAGTTGGTGCCTTCAGTAGCCGGTCCGGCTCGTTTCCGGCCTCCTCGTACGCCGCGCGCACCGTGAGCACCTCACGCAGCGAAACGGGGGGCTGGACGACCTCCTCGTCCAGCCCCCCGTATCCGTTTATGCCTATCCGACAGCCACGGCGCCGCGCAGCGCCTCACGCATCACCGCGAGCACCTCCGGCGCGCGCGAGCTGAGGTAGAAGTGGCCCCCGCTGAACACCTGGATGGCGAACGCGGCGGTCGTGTGGTCACGCCACACGTCGGCTTCCTCGACCGTCGCCTTCGGGTCCTTGTCGCCGACCAGGGCGGTGATCGGGCAGTCGACCGTCCCGTCCACGGGGCCGTACGTCTCGATGGCCCGGTAGTCGCTGCGGATGGCCGGCAGCACCATCCGCAGCAGTTCCTCGTCGCCGAGTACCTGGGCGTCGGTGCCGCTCAGGGCCTTCATCTCGGCCACGAGGCCGTCGTCGTCCCGCTGGTGGACGGTCTCCACGCGCTTCGTCGACGGTGCACGCCTGCCGGAGGCGAACAGCAGCGCGGGCGTGTGGCCGAGGCCCTGCAGCCTGCGCGCGACCTCGAACGCGACGACCGCTCCCATGCTGTGTCCGAAGAACACGACGGGCCGGTCGAACAGCGGCGCCACCACGGGCGCGATCCGGTCGGCGAGCACGCCGATGTCGTCCACGCTCGGCTCGGTCCGCCTGTCCTGGCGGCCCGGGTACTGGAGGGCCACCACGTCGCTGTCGCTCTTGAGCGCGGCCGAGACGGGGAAGTAGAAGCTCGCCGATCCGCCCGCGTGCGGGAAGCACACCAGCCGTACCGGGGCGTCCGGTTCGGGGTGGAACCGGCGGAGCCAGAGGTCGCTGCCATCGGCAACAGTCATGTTCATTTCCGTTCTGCTGTCGTTGTCGTGCTCAGAGGGTTCGGAGCTTCGGAGGCTTCAGATAATGATGTCGTCCCGGCCGCCGCCCAGCCAGGCCCGCACAGCGAGCGCGGTCGACTCGGAGTGGTCTTCCATGATCGTGAAGTGGTCGCCGGGGACATCGGCGTCCTCGGTCGGGAAGGGCCACGTGGGCTGCCACGCGTCCTCGGTCTTCACTGCCTCCGGCACCCCCGGCGGGAAGGTGGCGTGCACATACAGCGTCGGCGCCTCGATCGGTTCGGGCTCCCAGTCGCTGAACACGGGTACGTAGCCGCCCTGCCCGGTCAACTGCGCGCCCGTCAGCAGCTCGAACGCCTTGCTGGTGGTCATGCGCACCCTCAGCGCCGCCTCCAACCGCTCCTCGAACGAGGTGGTCGCGGTGTAGGTGTCGAGCAGCACCACCGCCGCCGGTGCGCTGCCCTCCCGTTCGAGCAGTGCGCCCACGGCGTTGGCCAGCCAGCCGCCCGACGAGTAGCCGAGGAGCACGAACGGCCGGTCGCCCGCCTGCCTCCTGACGGCCTCGGCCTGGAAACGGACGACGGCCTCCCTGGTCGCGGGCAGTGCCTCGCCCGGCGCGAAACCGGGGTGGGGCAGCACGGTCACGTCCCGCTCGCCCGCGAACAGAGGGGCGAACCGGGCGAAGTAGTGCGGCCCGGAGGGCGCCATCGTCGGCGGGAAGCACAGCAGTTGGGTCCCCGGCCCGGTCGTCAGCCTGATCGGCGACAGCGCGGGTACCTCGTCCGGTGTCTCGAACACCGGACGGATCCGCGCGGCCGCGGTCACCATCTGCCAGCCCTCCTCGTACAGTCCGAGGTCACATGCCTGCCGGTACAGGCCGGTGAACGTGTCCTCGACCGCCAGGGCGGCGGACTCGACAGGCACGCCCACGGTCCCCAGAGCGAGTTCGCGCCGCAGGTACCCGGCGAGCTCCGGGCCGGTCGGCTGGTCGAAGACAACGGTGGTCGGCAGACGCAGCCCGGTCGCGCCCGCGAGCCGGTTGCGCAGTTCCAGAGCGGTCAACGAGTCCAGACCGAGCTGGGTCAGGACGCCGGAGACGTCGAGTTCGTCCGGCGCGTAACCGAGCACGGCCGCCGCCTGGTCCCGGACGACCCGCAGCAGCTCCCGCTCCTGCTCCTCCTCCGTCAGTCCGGCCAGCCGCTGCTCCAACCGCTCCTCGCTCGCGGCGGCCGCCCTGGTGGCCCGCGGGCGCACGAGGCCGCGCAGCAGCGGCGGCACTTCCTCGGGGGCGCCGCGCAGGGCGCCGACGTCGAGGCGCATCGGCACCACGACCGCGTCGGCCGCCGCGCACCCGAGGTCGAACAGCGCGAGGCCCTGCTCCTCGGTCAAGCCGGTGACGCCGGAGCGGGACATCCGCGCCACGTCGGTCCCCGCCAGTCCGTCGGTCATCGCGCCCGTCGTCTCCCACAGGCCCCACGCCAGCGATGTGGCGGCCAGGCCGGCGGCGCGCCGGTGCTGGGCGAGCGCGTCGAGGAAGGTGTTGGCCGAGGCGTAGTTGGCCTGGCCGGCATTGCCGAACGTGCCCGCGGCGGAGGAGAACAGCACGAACGCCGACAGGTCCAGATCGCGGGTCAGCTCGTGCAGATGCCAGGCCGCGTCGACCTTCGGCCGGAACACCCTGTCGATCCTCTCGGGCGTCATCGAGCCGATCACACCGTCGTCCAGCACTCCGGCCGAGTGCACCACGCCGGTCAGCGGATGGTCCGAGTCCACCGCGGCCAGCAGGTCCGCCAGCGCACGGGGGTCGGTGACGTCGCAGGCGGCGAGTGTGACCCGCGCGCCGAGTCCGGTCAGTTCCGCGCAGAGGGCGTCGGCGCCGGGCGCGGCGGCGCCGCTGCGGCTGGCGAGCAGCAGGTGCCGGACGCCGTGGCCGGTCACGAGGTGCCGGGTGACGAGGCCGCCGATCGTGCCGGTGGCGCCGGTCACCAGGACGGTGCCACCGGGCGCGAACTCGACCGGGGACTCCTCCTCGGACGGCCGGGCCGGTGCGAGGCGCGGCACCAGCAGGTCACCGGCGCGCACCGCCGCCTGCGGCTCGGAACCGGCGAGTACGTCGGACAGCACCTCCCAGGACGCGTCGTGCACGTCCACGTCGACCAGCGTGAACCGGTCGGGGTTCTCGGACTGAGCCGACCTGATCAGGCCCCACACCGCCGCGTCGGCGAGGTCGGGCACGTCCTCGTCCGGCCCGGTCGCGACGGCCCCCCGGGTCACGAAGACGAGGCGGGAGTCGAGGAACCGGTCGTCCGCCAGCCACTCCTGGGCCAGCCGCAGCGCGCGGAGTGCGGCGGTGCGGGCGCCGGAGACCGGCTCCGAGCCGTCCTCCGCGCACGGGACGACGACCAGCTCGGGTACGCCGGCCTCGGCGAGGGCCGCGAGGTCGCGGTGCTCCTCGACGGCGATGCCCGACAGGGCGAGACCCGCGCCGACCTTCAGGTCGTCCGGGCCAATAACAGCGCAACCGCGAGACGGAGCGGGAGTGGCCGCACGGGTCTGTGCGGCCACCCACTCCAACCGGAACAGTGAATCGCGGTGGCGCGCACCCCACTGGTCTGCGGCGATCGGCCGCAGCACAAGGGATGCGACCGTCGCCAGGGGGTGCCCCTGTACGTCGGTCAGCTCTAGGGTGACGGCGTCGGATCCGGCCGGCGTGAGCCGGACCCGCGCCGCGGTGGCACCGGTCGCGTGCCACCGGACGCCGTTCCAGGAGAACGGCAGCCGGGGGCGACCGGCGTCCTCGACGAGGCCGCCGAGTGTGCAGGCGTGCAGCGCGGCGTCGAGCAGCGCCGGGTGGACCCCGAACGACGCGGCGTCGCGGTGCTGGGCCTCGTCCAGCTCGATCTCGGCGTACACGGCGCCCTCGCCGCGCCACGCCGCCCGGAGGCCCTGGAAGGCGGGCCCGTATCCGAACCCGGCCGCCGCCAGTCCGTCGTAGAGTCCGTCGACGTCGACGGGCTCGGCTCCGGCGGGCGGCCATTCCGTGGTCGCGGCCGGGTGGGCGGGCTCTCCGGTGGTGAGGAAGCCGGTGGCGTGCCGGGCCCAGTCGGTGTCGGCGGCCGGGTCGTCCGGGCGGGAGTCGATGCTGAGCGTGCGACGGCCGGAGCCGTCGTCGCCGCCGACCGTGACCCGCAGTCGCACCCCGCCGCGTTCGGGCAGCACCAGCGGTGCGGCGAGCGTCAGCTCGTCCACCTCGTCCAGGCCGAGCCTGCCGCCCGCGGCGAGCGCGAGTTCCGCGAAGGCCGTGCCGGGCAGGAGTGTCACCTGCGCGACGGCGTGGTCGGCGAGCCACGGGTGCGTGTCCGTGCCCAGCCTGCCGGTGCACACGAGCCCCTGCCCGTCGGCGAGGTCCACGGCGGCGCCGAGCAGCGGGTGGTCCGCGCCCGCCAGGCCGAGACCACCGGCCGCTTCGTCGATGTGCAGGTCACGAGGCGCGTCCAGCCAGTAGCGCTTGCGCTGGAACGCGTACGTGGGGAGTTCGACCGGGCGTCCGCCGGGGAGCAGCCTCGTCCAGTCCACCGGCACGCCCCGCGTGCCGAGGCGCGCCACGGCGGAGAGCAGCGCGGACTCCTCCGGGCGGTCGCCGCGCAGCGCCGGTACGAAGGCCGCGTCGGGCGCGGATTCCTGGCCCAGCGCGGACAGCGTCCCGCCGGGTCCGATCTCGACGAACGTCACCACGCCCTCGTCCACGAGCGTGGAGACGGCGTCATGGAACCGTACGGACTCGCGTACGTGCCGCACCCAGTACGCGGGCGAGGCAAGCTCCTCGGGGGTGGCCCGCGCGCCGGTCAGTGTCGACACGACCGGGATCGCGGGCGCCTCGTACGACACCGCTTCCAGTACGCGGCGGAACTCGCCGAGCATCGGCTCCATCAGCGGCGAGTGGAACGCGTGGCTGACGCGGAGCCCGGTCACCTTCCGACCGCCCTCACGCCACAGCTCCGCCAGTACGTCCACGTCGTCGGCGACACCGGAGATGACCACCGAGTTCGGGCCGTTGACCGCGGCGATACCCACGGTGTCCGGCAGGTCCGCGGCGACCTCTGCCTCGGTCGCCCGGATCGCGGCCATCGCACCGCCCTTGGGCAGCGCCTGCATCAACCCGGCGCGTGCCGAGACCACCTTGACGGCGTCGGCCAGCGACCAGACGCCCGCCACATGGGCCGCGGCCAGTTCGCCGATCGAGTGCCCGGCCAGCACGTCCGGCCGCACACCCCACGACTCCAGCAGCCGGAACAGCGCGACCTCGACCGCGAACAGCGCCGGCTGTGTCACCCCCGTCTCGTTCAGCGCGTCGGCGTCCTCACCGAACAGCACCTCGCGGACCGCCGGATCGAACTCACCCAGCACGGCGTCCAACGCCTCGGCGAACACCGGGAAACGCGCGGCCAGTTCACGGCCCATACCGAGCCGCTGCGACCCCTGTCCGGAAAACAGGAACCCCACGCCGCCGAGGGCGACGGAGTCCGTGACCAGGCCGGGGAACGGCTGCCCCTCGGCCAGAGCGGTGAGCCCGTCGAGCAGTGCCGCGCGGTCGTCGCCCACGACAACGGCTCTGTGGTCGAAGGCCTGCCGTGTCGTCGCCAGCGAGTAGCCGATATCCACCGGACCGGTGCCCGGCTCGCCCGCGACATGCTCGCGCAGCCGGATCGCCTGGCCCCGCAGCGCCTCCGCGCTCCGGGCGGACAGCGCCCACGGCACGACGCCGTCGGCGGGCGCGGACGACGCGGGAGCGGACTCCTCCGCTTCCGGGGCCTGTTCGATGATGGTGTGCGCGTTCGTCCCGCCCACACCGAACGACGACACGCCGGCCCGGCGCGGTCGGCCCACCGCCGTCCAGGGCCGGGGCTCCATCAGTACGTCGACGGCGCCCGCGGACCAGTCCACGTGCGGGGAGCGTTCGGAGACGTGCAGCGTCCTCGGCAGTACGCCGTGCCGCATCGCCATGACCATCTTGATGACGCCCGCGACACCGGCCGCGGCCTGCGTGTGGCCGACGTTCGACTTCAGCGACCCGAGCCACAGCGGCTCACCGTCGCGGTCCTGGCCGTAGGTGGCCAGCAGCGCCTGCGCCTCGATCGGGTCACCCAGCGTGGTGCCGGTGCCGTGCGCCTCGACCGCGTCCACCTCGGACGGCGCGAGACCCGCGCTGGCGAGCGCCTGCCGGATCACCCGCTGCTGCGACGGACCGTTCGGCGCGGTCAGACCGTTCGACGCGCCGTCCTGGTTGACGGCCGAGCCCCGCACGACCGCCAGCACCCGGTGGCCGTTGCGCTGCGCGTCGGACAGCCGCTCCAGTGCCAGCATGCCGACGCCCTCGCCCCAGCCGGTGCCGTCCGCGTCGGCGGAGAACGCCTTGCAGCGGCCGTCCGGGGCCAGGCCCCGCTGGCGGCTGAACTCCACGAAGGCCGCCGGGCTGGACATCACCGTCACACCACCCGCGAGCGCGAGCGAGCACTCACCGGAGCGCAGCGCCTGCGCCGCCAGGTGGAGTGCGACGAGCGACGACGAGCACGCCGTGTCCACGGTCATCGCGGGGCCTTCGAGACCGAGCACGTAGGACACGCGGCCGGAGGCGATGCTGCCCGAGCTGCCGAACCCGAGCTGGCCCTCGAACCCCTCCGGGGCGCGCCGGAGGCGGGAGGCGTAGTCGTTGTACATCACTCCGGCGAACACGCCGGTCGCGCTGCCCCGCAGCGTCCTCGGCTCGATCCCGGCCCGTTCAAGCGCCTCCCACGACGTCTCCAGCAGCAGCCGCTGCTGCGGGTCGACGGCCAGCGCCTCGCGCGGCGACATGCCGAAGAACGCGGGGTCGAACTCGGCGGCGTCGTGGAGGAAGCCGCCCCACCGGACGGTGCTGGTGCCGGAGTGCCCCGGGTCCGGGTTGTAGAGCGCGTCCACGTTCCAGCCCCGGTTGTCCGGGAAGTCGGACACCGCGTCACGGCCCTCGGCGACCAGTCGCCACAGGTCCTCCGGCGATGCGACACCACCGGGGAAACGGCAGCTCATGCCGACGATCGCGATCGGTTCGTCCTCGGCGACGGCCGTGCGGGTCGTGGCCGACCGCGCCTCGTCGCCGCCGAGCAGCGTGGAGCGCAGGTGGCCCGCGAGCACCACGGGCGTCGGGTAGTCGAAGATCAGCGTCGCGGGCAGGCGCAGGCCGCTCGCCGCGTCGAGCCGGTTGCGCAGCTCGACCGCCGTGAGCGAGTCGAACCCGAGCTCGCCGAACGCCCGCTCCGGCTCCACCTGGGCGGCGGACGCGTGGCCGAGTACGGCGGCGACGCAGGTGCGCACGAGGTCGAGCAGCAGCGGCAGGCGCTCGTCCTCCGGCAGCGCCGATATCCGTGCCGCGAGGCTCCCTTCGGCCTTCGCGGCCGCGGGGCGCGCCGTGCGCACCAGCGCGCGCAGCAGCGCGGGGACGGTCTCGGGGCGTGCCCGCAGCGGCGCCAGGTCCAGCCGCATGGGTACGGCGACGGCCGTCGGCAGCGCGATGGAGGCGTCGAGCAGCCGCAGCCCCTCCTCGGTGGAGAGGGCGGCGACACCGGCGCGCGAGAGGCGGCCGCGGTCGGTCTCGGCCAGCTCGTCGGTCATGCCGCTCGCGTCCGCCCACAGGCCCCACGCCAGGGACGTGGCGGGCAGTCCTGCGGCGCGCCGGTGCTGCGCGAGCGCGTCGAGGAACGCGTTGGCCGCGGCGTAGTTGGCCTGTCCGGGATTGCCGAACGTGCCCGCCGCCGACGAGAACAGGACGAACGCCGACAGGTCCAGCTCACGGGTCAGCTCGTGCAGGTTCCACGCCGCGTCGACCTTGGGCCGGAACACGGTGTCGATCCGCTCCGGGGTCATCGACTCGATCACACCGTCGTCCAGCACACCGGCCGCGTGTACGACCGCTGTCACGGGGTGGTCGGCCAGCAGCGCGGCCACCGCGTCCCGGTCCGCCACGTCACAGGCCACGGCGGCGACTTCGGCGCCCAGACCCGTCAACTCCTCGTGCAGCGCGCCCACCTGGCCACGCCGGCTCGCCAGCACCAGCCGCCGCACCCCGTGCTGTACGACCAGGTGCCGGGCCACCACACCACCGAGCGTCCCGCTGGCACCGGTCACCAGCACAGGACCCTCGCCGAAGCCCGAGCCCGCCGACTCCGCCGGCCGGGCCCGCACGAGCCTCGGCGCAAACAATTCGCCTGCGCGCACGGCCAGTTGCGGCTCGTCGGTCGCGACGGCGCTCAGCAGCGCCTGGACCGGGTCCGCCGGCTCGTCGACGTCGACGAGGACGAACCGGCCGGGGTGCTCGGCCTGCGCCGCGCGGACAAGGCCCCACACCGGCGCGGCCGCCAGGCCGGGGACGTCCTCGTCGGGGCCCGCCGCCACCGCGCCGCTGGTGACGAACACCAGCCGCGCCGCGCCCAGCCGGTCGTCGGAGAGCCAGGTCCGCACCAGCTCCAGCGCGCGGTGTGTCGCCGCCGCGGGGCCCTCGGCCGAGGGCACGGGAGCGAACACGAGGTCCGGCACCTCGGCGTCCTCCACCAGCGCGGCCAGGTCCGGGTACACGCGGGCCGGCTCGGAGGTCTCCGTCCTGCCGGGCCCGTCCCCGAGGAACGCCCAGCCGGCCGTGGCCGGGGCGGCGGGCCGTACGGGCGTCCAGTCGACCCGGAACAGCGAGTTCAGCCAGTCACCGCCCAGCCCGTCCGTCGTCAGGGGCCGCAGCGACAGCGCCTCGACGGAGGCGACGAGGGCGCCCGTGTCGTCGGTCAGGGTGATCGCGACGCCCGAGGCGCCGGCCGGGGACAGCCGTCCCCGCAGCGCGGACGCGCCGGTGCTGTGCAGCCGGACCCCGCGCCAGGAGTACGGGAGGTGCAGCTTCTCCGCGTCGGCGACGAAGCCGCCGAGTCCGATGGCGTGCAGCGCGGAGTCGAGCAGCGCCGGGTGCAGCCCGAAGGAGGCGGCGGTGTCCGGCTCGGGCAGGTCGACCTCGACGAACACCTCGTCGCCCCGCCGCCACGCCGTTCGCAGGCCCCGGAACGCGGGCCCGTAGCCGAGTCCCGACGCGGCGAGGTCGTCGTATCGGCCCTCGATGTCGATCCGTTCGGCCCCCGCGGGCGGCCAGGCGTCCCCGCCGGTGGCCGGGATCTCCTCGCCCGCCGCGAGCGTGCCGAAGGCGTGCCGTGTCCACGGCTGGTCGTCGGGCGCGTCGTCGGCCCGCGAGGAGGCGCTCAGCGCGCGGCGCCCCGACTCGTCCGGCGCCCCGACGGACACCTGGAGCCATACCGCGCCGTCCGCCGGCAGGACCAGCGGCGCCGCCAGTGTCAGCTCCTCGACATGGTCGAGTCCGACCTGGTCGCCCGCCCTGATCGCCAGTTCCACGAACGCGGCGCCCGGTACGAGGACCACGCCGCCGACGGTGTGGTCGGCCAGCCACGGGTGGGTGGCCAGGGAGAGCCTGCCGGTGAGCAGGGCGCCCTCCTCGTCGGCCAGGGTGACCGCGGCGCCCAGCAGCGGGTGGTCGGCGGACCGCAGGCCCATCGAGGCCACGTCTCCCACGTAGGCGCCCGCGTCCAGCCAGTACGTGGTGCGCTGGAAGGGGTACGTGGGCAGGTCGGTGCGCCGGGCGCCGCGTCCCGCGAACACCGCCTGCCAGTCGAGGGCGACGCCCCGTACGTGCAGCGCCGCGACCGCCGAGGTGAGCGTGGCGCCCTCGGGCCGGTTCGCGCGCGACCCGGCCACCAGCAGCGCGCCCTCGTCGGCGCAGTCGCGGCCCATCGCGGTCAGTACCGCGTCGGGGCCCAGCTCCAGGAAGTTCGCGACGCCCTGCTCGCGCAGGCACCGTACGCCGTCGAGGAACCGTACGGCCTCGCGGACGTGGCGTACCCAGTGCTCCGGGTCGCGTGCCTGTGCCGGGCTCAGCACGGTACCGGTCAGGGTGGACACGACCGGGATCGCCGGCGTCCCGTAGGTGATGGTCCTGGCGACGGCGCGGAAGTCGTCCAGTACGGCGTCGACGTGCGGCGAGTGGAAGGCGTGGCTGACCCGCAGGTACCGGGTCTTCCCGCCGCTCTCCCGCCACGCGCTGTCGATCGCGGCCACCGCGTGGGCGTCGCCCGCGACCACCGTGGACTCGGGGCCGTTGACCGCCGCGATGTCCACCGTGCCGCCGTGCTCGGCGACCAGGCGGCGGACGGTGTCCTCGTCCGCGCGCAGCGACAGCATCGCCCCGCCCTCGGGCAGGGCTCCCATCAGCCTGCCGCGGGTGGCGACCAGCAGGCACGCGTCGGCGAGGGAGAACACGCCCGACACGTGCGCCGCCGCGAGTTCCCCGATGGAGTGGCCCGCGAGGAACTGGGGGGTGAGGCCCCATGCCGTGACGAGACGGAACAGCGCCACCTCGATCGCGAACAGCGCGGGCTGCGTGTAGGTGGTCAGGTCGAGCAGGGCGGCGGCCTCGGTGCCGGGCTCGGCGAAGAGCACGTCACGCAGCGGCCGGTCCAGGTGCGGGTCCAGGCCGGCGCAGACCTCGTCCAGCGCCTGCGCGAACACGGGGAACTCCCGGTACAGCTCGCGGCCCATGCCCACCCGCTGGCTGCCCTGTCCGCTGAACAGGAACGCGAGCTTGCCGCGCGAGCCCACCGTGCCGCGCACCAGGTTCGGCGCCTCGTCGCCGGCGGCCAGGGCCGCCAGCCCGCTCCGCAGCTCCGCGTGGTCCGCGCCGACGACGGCGGCCCTGTGCTCCAGCGCGGTCCTGGTCACGGCGAGCGAGTAGCCGGTGTCGACCGCCGGCACGTCCCGGCCGTCGAGGTGGGAGAGGAGGGACGCGGCGCGCTCGCGCAGCGCGGCCGGGTCGTTGCCGGACAGCACCCATGGCACCGCGTCGGCCAGGACGGGGTCGACGGGCTCGCGCAGCTCGTCGTCGGCGTCCTCGGCCGGGGCCTGTTCGAGGACGACATGGGCGTTGGTGCCGCTGATACCGAACGACGACACCGCCGTTCTGTGCGGCTGTCCGGTCTCCGGCCAGGGCCGCGCCTCGGTCAGCAGCTCCACGGCGCCCGCCGACCAGTCGACGTGCCGGGAGCGCTCGCCGACGTGCAGCGTCGGCGGCAGCGTGCTGTGCCGCATCGCCATGACCATCTTGATGACGCCCGCGACACCGGCCGCGGCCTGCGTGTGGCCGATGTTGGACTTCACCGAGCCGAGCCACAGCGGCTCGCCGGAACGGTCCTTGCCGTACGTGGCCAGCAGCGCCTGCGCCTCGATCGGGTCGCCGAGCGTGGTGCCGGTGCCGTGCGCCTCGACCGCGTCGACCTGGGCCACGGTCAGTCCCGCGCTGTCCAGCGCCTGCCGGATCACGCGCTGCTGCGACGGGCCGTTGGGCGCGGTGAGGCCGTTGGACGCGCCGTCCTGGTTGACCGCGGAACCGCGCACGACCGCCAGTACGGGGTGTCCGTTGCGCCGGGCGTCGGACAGCCGCTCCAGCAGCAGCATGCCGGCGCCCTCACCCCAGCCGGTGCCGTCGGCGCTGTCGGAGAACGACTTGCACCGGCCGTCCGCGGCGAGGCCGCGCTGCTTGCTGAAGCCGATGAACGTGTTCGGGGTCGGCATGACGGTGACGCCGCCCGCGAGGGCGAGCGCGCACTCGCCCGACCGCAGTGCCTGGGCCGCCAGGTGCAGTGTGACCAGGGAGGACGAGCAGGCGGTGTCCACCGTGACGGCGGGCCCCTCCAGGGCGAACGTGTACGACACGCGGCCGGAGGCGACGCTGCCGAAGCTGCCGGTGCCGAGGAAGCCGTCCAGCTCCTCCGGCACCGACCGCAGCCGTGACGCGTAGTCGTGGTACATCACTCCGGCGAACACGCCCGTCCTGCTGCCGCGCAGCGACGACGCGTCGATCCCGGCCCGCTCGAACGCCTCCCACGACGTCTCCAGCAGCAGCCGCTGCTGCGGGTCCATCGCCAGCGCCTCACGCGGCGAGATCCCGAATACCCCGGGGTCGAAATCGGCCGCGTCGTGCAGGAACCCGCCCTCGGTGAGGAACGCGCGGTCGGGGTCCTCGGGGTCGGACAACTCGACGTCGCCCCAGCCCCGGTCGGTGGGGAACGCCGTCACGCCGTCGCGGCCGTTCGCGACCAGCTCCCACAGGTCCTCGGGGGTGCGCACGCCGCCGGGGTAGCGGCAGCTCATGCCGATGATCGCGATCGGCTCCTGCTCGCCCTCCTCGACCTCGCGCAACCGCCGACGCGTGTCGCGCAGGTCAGCGGTGACCCGCTTAAGGAAATAACGGAGCTTGTCCTCGTTGTCCATGCCGTCTCTACTCCAGGGAACGTCAAGCAAGTGGGGTGGCTGGGCGGGTCAGGAGATGCCGAACTCTTTACCGAGCAGGTCGAACACCTCGTCGTCCGTCGCGGCGTCGAGGTCGTCGGCCGCCTGCTCGGCGGTGTCGGCACGACCGTCGCGCCACACCGCCAGCAACGCCGACAGGCGGGCGCCGACCCGGTCGTCCTCGTCGTCGCCGGGCTTGATCGAGGCGAGGCTCGCCTCGATACGGCTCAGCTCGGCGAGCAGCGGTGCCACTCCGGCGGGTTCGTCGACGACGAGGGTGTCCGCGAGGTGGCCGACCAGGTCGAGCGGGTTCGGATGGTCGAATATCAGGGTGGCGGGCAGGCGCAGCCCGGTGGCCGCGTTGAGCCGGTTGCGCAGGTCCACGGCCGTCAGCGAGTCGAAGCCCAGCTCGGTGAACGCGCGCCGCTCGTCGACCGCCTCGGCACCGGGGAGTGCCAGTACGGCCGCGACGTGCGCGCACACCAGGTCCACCAGTGCGGACGTCCGCTCGCTCTTCGGCAGCGCCGCGAGCCGGTCCCGCAGCGCGGCGGCGGGGTCGCCCCCGGTCTCCGCCGCCCTGCGGGTCGTCGTCCGCACCAGACCGCTGAACAGCGGCGGCACCACGGGGAGTTCCCGCAGGGCCCGCAGGTCGAGCCGCATCGGCACGACGACCGGGTCCGCCCCGCCGGCTCCGGCGTCGAACAGCTCCAGTCCTTCCTCCGCGGACAGGCCCGCGGTCCCGGTCTCGGCCAGCCGGGCGCCCATGCCGTCCTCTCCCGCCCACAGGCCCCATGCCAGGGACGTGGCGGGCAGTCCGGCGGCGCGCCGGTGCTGCGCGAGCCCGTCGAGGAACGCGTTGGCCGCCGAGTAGTTGGCCTGGCCCGGTGTGCCCAGCGTGCCCGCCGCCGACGAGAACAGGACGAACGCCGACAGGTCCAGCTCACGGGTCAGCTCGTGCAGGTTCCACGCCGCGTCGACCTTGGGCCGGAACACGGTGTCGATCCGCTCCGGTGTCATCGACTCGATCACACCGTCGTCCAGCACACCCGCCACATGGACGAGGGCCGTGACGGGGTGCTCGGCCAGCAGCGCGGCCACCGCGTCCCGGTCCGCCACGTCACAGGCCACGGCGGCGACTTCGGCGCCCAGACCCGTCAACTCCTCGTGCAGCGCGCCCACCTGGCCACGCCGGCTCGCCAGCACCAGCCGCCGCACCCCGTGCCGTTCGACCAGGTGCCGCGCCACCAGACCGCCGAGCATCCCGCTGGCACCGGTCACCAGCACAGGACCCTCGCCGAAGCCCGAGCCCGCCGACTCCGCCGGCCGGGCCCGCACGAGCCTCGGCGCGAACGGTTCACCGGCGCGCACGGCCAGCTCGGGTTCCGAGCTGGTGATGGCCGACTTCCAGCCGTCCTCGTCGTCGACGTCCACCAGGACGAAGCGGTCCGGGTTCTCCGTCTGCGCCGTCCGTACCAGACCCCACACCGCGGCCGACGCCAGATCCGGTACGTCGTCCCCGGCTCCGACCGCCACCGCACCACGCGTCACCAGTACCAGCCGTGACGCCGCGCAACGGTCGTCCGCCAGCCAGCCCCGCACCAGCTCCAGGGCCGTCAGCACCTCCCGGCGCACCACACCCGCGTCCATGTCGCGGGGCTCGGCGCAGCGCACCACCACGTTCTCCGGCAGCGGCTCCCCCGCGTCCAGGGCCGACCGCAGCGCGGTCCAGTCCGCGAACTCCGCCACCGACCCGGCGCCTCCGGCGGACGCCGGGGCAGGCACCCAGTCCAGCCGGAACAGCGATTCGTGCCTGCGCGCCGATCCCAGCGAACCCGCCGTCACCGCGCGCAGTACCAGCGAGTCGACCGTGGCCACCGGAGCGCCGGAGCCGTCCGCGACCGTCAACGAGACGCCGTCCGACCCCGCGGGTGCCAGCCGCACCCGCAGGACGGTCGCGCCCGAAGCGTGCAGCCGCACCCCCGACCAGGAGAACGGCAGCCTGCCGGGAGCGTCCGGCTCGCCCATCAGGCCGATGGCGTGCAGCGACGCGTCCAGCAGCGCCGGATGCAGACCGAAACCGTCCACGGCCACGTCCTCGGGCAGGGCGACCTCGGCGAACACCTCGTCACCACGCCGCCACGCGGCCCGCAGCCCCTGGAACACCGGCCCGTAACCGAAACCGCCGTCGGCCATACGGTCGTACAGCCCGTCCAGGTCCACGGCCTCCGCCTCGGCGGGCGGCCAGGCGCCGGCCTCGGCCGGCGGCGCCTCGGCGCTGTCGGCGAGCACGCCGCTCGCGTGCCGGACCCAGAGTTCACCGTCCTCGTCCCGCGCGTGCACGGTGACAGGACGCCGGCCGGACTCGTCCGGGACGCCCACGCGCACTTGCACGAGCACCGAGCCGTTCCCGGCCAGGATGAGCGGCGCCTCCAGCGTCAGCTCCTCCACCAGGTCGCACCCGGCCTGGTCACCGGCGCGCACCGCCAGTTCGAGGAAGGCCGTACCGGGCAGCAGCACCGAGCCCTGGATCGCGTGATCGGCCAGCCACGGGTGGGTCCGCAGCGAGAGCCTCCCCGTGAAGAGGACGGTGTCCTCGTCGGCCAGGGTGACCGCGGCGCCCAGCAGCGGGTGGTCGGCGGAGCCGAGCCCGAGCCCGGTCGCGTCGGTCGCGGGCCGCAGGCTCGTGTCGGGCCAGAACCGCTGGTACTGGAAGGCGTACGTCGGCAGGTCGACGCCGTGGCCGGTGCCCGGGAAGTAGGCGTCCCAGTCGACGCGCACGCCCCGCACATGCAGCTCGGAGAGCGCGGTCATGAGGGCGCCGTCCTCCGGCCGGTCGCCGCGCAGCACCGGTACGAAGGCCGCGTCCGGCAGGGACTCCTGGCCCAGTGCCGACAGCACCCCGCCGGGTCCGATCTCGACGAGGACGTCCGCGCCCATGCCGACCACGGCGTCGGCGAACCGTACGGACTCCCGTACGTGCCGCACCCAGTACTCCGGCGAGGACAGCTCCTCCGCGGAGGCCGGCCTGCCCGTCAGCGTGGACACGGTCGGGATGGCGGGCGCCTCGTACGACACGCCTTCCAGCACCCGGCGGAAGTCGTCCAGCATCGGCTCCATCAGGGGCGAGTGGAACGCGTGGCTGACCCGGAGGCCGGTCGCCTTCCGGCCGGCCTCGCGCCACCGCTCCGCGACCGCCTCCACATCGGCGGCGTCACCGGAGACGACCACCGAGTTCGGGCCGTTGACCGCGGCGATACCCACCGTCTCCGGCAGATCCGCGGCGACCTCGGCCTCGGTCGCCTGGATGGCCACCATCGCACCGCCGGACGGCAGCGCCTGCATCAGCGCGCCTCGCGCCGACACCACCCTGGCGGCGTCGGCCAGCGACCAGACGCCGGACACGTGCGCGGCGGCCAGCTCACCGATCGAGTGCCCGGCCAGCACATCCGGCCGCACACCCCACGACTCCAGCAGCCGGAACAGAGCGACCTCGACCGCGAACAGCGCCGGCTGCGTCACCCCCGTCTCGTTCAGCGCGTCCGCGTCCTCACCGAACAGGACCTCGCGGACCTCCGGGCCGAACTCACCCAGCACCGCGTCCAGGGCCTCCGCGAACACCGGGAAACGCGCGGACAGTTCACGCCCCATCCCGAGCCGTTGCGACCCCTGTCCCGAGAACAGGAAACCGACCCGGTGCTCGTCGGCGACACCGCGTACGTCTGCGCTACCCGGCCGTCCCTCGACGGCGTCGGTGAGCCCGGCCACCAGGTCGGCCATGTCCCGGCCGACGACGGCGAGCCGGTGCTCGAATCCGGCGCGCGAGGTGGCGAGCGCGCGGGCGACATCCGCCGGGTCGAGGTCGGGCCGCGCGGTCAGGTGGTCGCGCAGCCGTACCGCCTGGTCGCGCAGAGCGCTCTCGGTGCGGCCGGACACCAGCCACGGACCGAGCGGTGCCTCGGGGGCCTGCGGCGCGTCGTCGTCCGACGTGGACTCGATGATGACGTGCGCGTTGGTGCCGCTGAAGCCGAAGGACGACACACCGGCACGCCGGGGCCGGTCCGCCTCGGGCCACGGCCGGGCCTCGGTCAGCAGTTCCACGGCGCCCGCCGACCAGTCGATGTGCGGGGAGCGCTCCTCGGCGTGCAGCGTCCGCGGCAGCACACCGTGCCGCAGCGCCATCACCATCTTGATGACGCCGCCCACGCCCGCGGCGGCCTGGGTGTGGCCGATGTTGGACTTCAGCGAGCCCAGCCACAGCGGCTCGCCCGCCCGGTCCCGCCCGTAGGTGGCGAGCAGCGACTGCGCCTCGATCGGGTCGCCCAGGGTCGTACCGGTGCCGTGCGCCTCGACCGCGTCCACCTCGGAGGGAGCCAGACCCGCGCTGGCGAGCGCCTGGCGGATGACCCGCTGCTGCGACGGCCCGTTGGGCGCGGTGAGGCCGTTGGACGCGCCGTCCTGGTTCACCGCGGAGCCGCGGATCACCGCGAGGACCTGGTGTCCGTTGCGCCGGGCGTCCGAGAGCCGCTCCAGCACCAGCATCCCGACGCCCTCGCCCCAGCCGGTGCCGTTGGCGTCGGCGGAGAACGAGCGGCACCGGCCGTCGGGCGACAGGCCCTGCTGGCGGCTGAAGTCGATGAACGCGGCGGGCGTCGACATCACGGTGACACCACCCGCGAGCGCGAGCGAGCACTCACCGGAGCGCAGCGCCTGCGCCGCCAGGTGCAGTGCGACGAGCGACGACGAGCACGCCGTGTCCACGGTCATCGCGGGGCCTTCAAGACCGAACGTGTAGGACACGCGGCCGGACGCGACGCTGCCCGCGTTGCCCGTGCCGAGGTAGCCCTCGACGCTCTTGGGCACGCCGTGCAGCTGGGAGGCGTAGTCGTGGTACATGACGCCGGCGAACACGCCGGTGGCGCTGCCCCGCAGGGACCTGGGGTCGATGCCCGCCCGCTCGAACGCCACCCAGGAGGTCTCCAGCAGCAGCCGGTGCTGCGGGTCCATGGCGAGCGCCTCGCGGGGCGAGATCCCGAAGAACGCCGGGTCGAACTGGTCGGCGTCGTGCAGGAAGCCGCCCTCGCGGGTGTAGGAGCTGCCGACCCGTTCGCCCGAGGGGTCGTAGAGCGCGTCCATGTCCCAGCCGCGCTCGGTCGGGAACAGCGTGATGCCTTCGGCGCCGTCGGCGACGAGCCGCCACAGGTCCTCCGGCGAGCGGACGCCACCGGGGTAGCGGCAGCTCATGCCGACGATCGCGATCGGCTCGTCGGTCACGGCCACGGCCGTGGAGACGGTCGCCGCGGCGATGGGCGCGCCCGCGAACTCGGCGCCAACGAACGCGGCGAGCGCCGCGGGGGTCGGGTAGTCGAAGACCAGCGTGGCGGGCAGCCGCAGCCCGGTCGCCAGGTTGAGCCGGTTGCGCAGGTCGACGGCGGTCAGCGAGTCGAAGCCCAGCTCGGTGAACGCCTGGCCGGGCGCGACCGCCGTCGGCCCGTCGTGGCCGAGCACCACGGCGGCCTGGGTACGGACGAGGTCCAGCAGCACCCGCTCGCGCTCGTCCTCGGCCAGTGGTGCCAGCCGGTCGCGGAGCGCACCGGCCGGATCGGCCCCGCTCCCCGCCGCCTTGCGGCCTGTTGTCCGTACCAGGCCGCTCAGCACCGGGGGCACCAGCGGGAGTTCCCGTACGGCCCGCAGGTCGAGCCGCATCGGTACGACCACCGGATCGGTCCCGGAGACCGCGGTGTCGAACAGCGCGACGCCCTCCTCGGAGGACAGGCCGTTCGCGGCGGACTGCGCCACCCGGGCGCCCATGCCGTCGGCCCACAGACCCCATCCCAGCGAGGTGGCGGGCAGGCCGGCGGCGCGCCGTTGCTGGGCGAGCGCGTCGAGGAACGCGTTGGCCGCGGAGTAGTTGGCCTGGCCGGCCGCGCCCAGCGTGCCCGCGACCGAGGAGAACAGCACGAACGCCGACAGGTCCAGGTCGCGCGTCAGCTCGTGCAGATGCCGGGCGGCGTCGACCTTGGGCCGGAACACCGCGTCGACCTGGTCCGGGGTCAGCGAGCCGACCGTGGCGTCGTCGAGCACACCGGCGGTGTGCACGACCGCCGTCACGGGGTGCTCGGCGAGCAGCGCGGCCAGCGCGTCCCGGTCCGCGACGTCACAGGCGGCCACGGCGACCTCGGCTCCCCGCGCGATCAGTTCGTCGCGCAGTTCCTCGGCGCCTTCCGCCGCCAGTCCGCGCCTGCTGGCCAGCACCAGCCGCCCGACGCTGTGCCGGGAGACGAGGTGCCGGGCGATCAGACCGCCCAGCGCACCGGAGGCGCCGGTGACCAGGACCGAACTGTCCGGCCCGAACGCCGGGTCGGTACCGGTCTCCGGGCGCACCCGCGCCAGGCGGGCCACGAACGCCCTGCCGTCCCGTACGGCGGCCTGGGGTTCCCCGGTCGCGAGCGCCGGCCTCCAGCCGTCCTCGTCGTCGGTGTCCAGCAGGACGAAGCGGTCCGGGTTCTCGATCTGCGCCGTCCGCACCAGACCCCACACCGCGGCCGACGCCGGATCCGGTACGTCGTCCCCGGCGCCGATCGCCACGGCGCCGCGTGTCACCAGCGCCAGCCGTGACGCCGCGCAACGGTCGTCGGCCAGCCAGCCCTGGACCAGTTCCAGAGCGGTCAGCACGTGGCCGCGCACCGCGTCCGCGTCCTGGGGCTCGGCGCAGCGCACCACCACGTTCTCCGGCAGCGACTCCCCCGCGTCCAGGGCCGACCGCAGCGCGGTCCAGTCCGCGAACTCCGCCACCGACCCGGCGCTCCCGGCCGACGCCGGGGCAGGCACCCAGTCCAGCCGGAACAGCGATTCGTGCCTGCGCGCCGATCCCAGCGAACCCGCCGTCACCGCGCGCAGTACCAGCGAGTCGACCGTGGCCACCGGAGCACCGGAGCCGTCCGCGACCGCCAACGACACCCCGTCCGACCCCGTACGCGCCAGCCGCACCCGCAGGACGGTCGCGCCCGAAGCGTGCAGCCGCACCCCCGACCAGGAGAACGGCAGCCCGCCGGGAGCGTCCGCCTCACCCATCAGGCCGATGGCGTGCAGCGACGCGTCCAGCAACGCCGGATGCAGACCGAATCCCCCGGCTTCCACCCCGTCCGGCAGCGCGACCTCGGCGAACACCTCGTCGCCCTTGCGCCACGCGGCCCGCAGCCCCTGGAACACCGGCCCGTAACCGAAACCGCCGTCGGCCATACCGTCGTAGAACCCGGCCAGCTCCACGGCTTCCGCCCCGGCGGGCGGCCAGACACCGGCCTCGGCCGATGGCGTCTGCGCACCGCCCACCAGCACGCCGCTCGCGTGCCGGACCCACAGGTCGCTGTCCTCGTCACGCGCGTGGACCGTGAGGGAACGCCGGCCGGACTCGTCCGGCACACCGATCCCCACCTGTACCCGCACTCCGCCACGCTCGGGCAGCACCAGCGGCGCCTCCAGCGTCAGCTCTTCCACCAGGTCGCATCCGACCTGGTCACCCGCGCGGATCGCCAACTCGACGAACGCCGTTCCGGGCACCAGCACCGAACCCTGGATCAGGTGATCGCCGAGCCACGGGTGGGACTCCACCGACAACCGGCCGGTGAAGAGCTGCCCCTCCGAGTCGGCCGTGTCGACGAACGCGCCGAGCAGCGGGTGGTCGGCCGAGCCGAGCCCCGCGGCGTCCAGATCGCCTGCCCCCACCCCGGTGTCCAGCCAGTAGCGCTGGTGCTGGAACGCGTACGTCGGCAGGTCCACCCGCCGCGCCCCGCGGCCGGCGAAGAAGGCCTCCCAGTCCATGCGCACGCCCTGGGCGCACATCCGCGCCACCGCGGCGATCAGCGCGGACTCCTCCGGCCGGTCTGCCCGCAGCACGGGTACGAAGGCCGCGTCGGGCGCGGACTCCTGGCCCAGCGCCGACAGCGTCCCGCCAGGGCCGATCTCGACGAACGTGGCGATGTCCTCGTCCACGAGCGTGGAGACGGCGTCGGCGAACCGGACCGACTCGCGCACATGACGCACCCAGTACTCCGGCGAGGACAACTCCTCGGCGGTGGCCCGCGCACCGGTCAGCGTCGACATGATCGGGATCGCGGCCGCCTCGTACAGGACCCCTTCCAGGACCTGGCGGAAGTCGTCCAGCATCGGGTCCATCAGGGGCGAGTGGAACGCGTGGCTGACCCGGAGACGGGAGACCTTGCGCCCCGCCTCGCGCCAGCGTTCGGCGACCGCCTCGGCGTCGGCGGCGTCACCGGAGACGACCACGGAGTTCGGGCCGTTGACCGCGGCGATACCGACGGTCTCCGGCAGGTCCGCGGTGACCTCGGCCTCGGTCGCCTGGATGGCCACCATCGCACCGCCGGACGGCAGCGCCTGCATCAACCCGGCACGCGCCGACACCACCCTGGCGGCGTCGGCCAGCGACCACACACCGGACACATGCGCCGCGGCCAGCTCACCGATCGAATGACCGGCCAGCACATCCGGCCGCACACCCCACGACTCCAACAGCCGGAACAACGCCACTTCCACCGCGAACAGCGCCGGCTGCGTCACCCCCGTCTCGTTCAGCGCGTCCGCGTCCTCACCGAACAGGACCTCGCGGACCTCCGGGCCGAACTCACCCAGCACCGCGTCCAAGGCCTCCGCGAACACCGGGAAACGCGCGGACAGTTCACGCCCCATACCGAGCCGCTGCGACCCCTGACCCGAGAACAGGAACCCCACACCGCCCACGGCGACGGATCCCGTGACCAGGCCGGAGGACGGCCGTCCCTCGGCCAGAGCGGTGAGTCCGTCCAGCAGTGTCCCGCGGTCCTCGCCGAGGACGACAGCCCTGTGGCCGAAGGCCGATCGCGTCGTCGCCAGCGAGTAGCCGACGTCCAGCAGACCGGCTCCCGGCTCGCCCTCGACGTGCTCCCGCAGCCGGATCGCCTGGTCCCGCAACGCCTCGGCGCTCCGCGCGGACAGCACCCACGGCACAACGCCGTCGACGGGGGCCGGGGAATGGTCCTCGCCCGGCACGTACTCGATGATGGTGTGCGCGTTCGTCCCGCTCACACCGAACGACGACACACCCGCCCGGCGCAGGCGACCGCTCTCCGGCCACGGCCGGGCCTCCGTCAGCAGCTCGACGGCGTTCGAGGACCAGTCCACGTTCGTCGAGGGCTCGCCGACGTGCAGGGTCTGGGGCAGCACACCGTGCCGCATCGCCATGACCATCTTGATGACGCCCGCGACACCGGCAGCGGCCTGCGTGTGGCCGATGTTCGACTTGATGGAGCCGAGCCACAGCGGCTCGCCGGCGCGGTCCTTGCCGTACGTGGCCAGCAGTGCCTGCGCCTCGATGGGGTCGCCGAGTGTGGTGCCGGTGCCGTGTGCCTCGACCGCGTCCACGTCGGACGGGGCCAGGCCCGCGCTCGCCAGGGCCTGGCGGATGACCCGCTGCTGCGAGGGACCGTTCGGCGCGGTCAGACCGTTCGAGGCGCCGTCCTGGTTCACCGCGGAACCACGGATCACCGCCAGGACCGGGTGCCCGTTGCGGCGGGCGTCCGACAGCCGCTCCACCAGCAGCATGCCGGCGCCCTCACCCCAGCCGGTGCCGTCGGCGCTGTCGGAGAACGACTTGCACCGGCCGTCGGCGGCGAGGCCGCGCTGGCGGCTGAAGTCGACGAACGTGCCGGGGGTCGCCATCACGGCGACACCGCCGGCCAGCGCCATCGTGCACTCCCCCTGGCGCAGCGCCTGCACCGCCCAGTGCAGGGCGACCAGCGATGAGGAACACGCGGTGTCGACGGTGACGGCGGGCCCCTCCAGGCCCAGCGCGTAGGCGACGCGGCCGGACGCGACGCTGCCGGACCCGCCGGTACCGAGGTAGCCCTCGACGCCCTCCGGGACGGAGCGCAGCCGCGATACGTAGTCGTGGTACATCACGCCCGCGAACACGCCGATCGCACTGCCCCGTACCGACTCCGGGTCGATGCCGGCCCGTTCGAAGGCCTCCCAGGAGGTCTCCAGCAGCAGTCGCTGCTGGGGGTCCATGGCGAGCGCCTCGCGGGGGCTGATCCCGAAGAACGCCGGGTCGAACTGGTCGGCGTCGTGCAGGAAGCCGCCTTCGCGGGTGTAGGAGGTGCCGGTGTGGTCGGGGTCCGGGTCGTACAGCGCGTCCAGGTCCCAGCCACGGTTGCCGGGGAACTCGCTGATGGCGTCGGTACCGTCCAGCACCAGCCGCCACAGGTCCTCGGGCGAGCTCACCCCGCCGGGGAAGCGGCAGCTCATGCCGACGAGCGCGATCGGCTCGTCGGTCGCGGTCACGGCCGTACGGGTGGGCGCCGCGACGACGGGCGCCCCCGCCAGCTCGGTGCCGACGAAGGCGGCGAGCGCGGCGGGTGTCGGGTAGTCGAAGACCAGTGTGGCGGGCAGCCGCAGCTCGGTGGCCGCGTTGAGGTGGTTGCGCAGTTCGACGGAGCTGAGCGAGTCGAAGCCCAGTTCCCTGAACGCGCGGTCGGGCGCGACGGCATGCGCGGAGCTGTGGCCGAGCACCGTGGCGGCGTGCGTGCGGACGAGATCGAGGAGGGCCTTCTCACGTTCGGCCTCGGTCAGGCCCGCCAGCGACTGCGCCAGCGCGGACCCGGCCGCCTGGGAGCCGGACTCGGCGGTCCTGCGTACCGTCCCGCGCACCAGACCGCGCAGGAGGTGCGGTACGGGGTGGGAGCGCGCCTGCCGGTGCAGTACGGCCAGGTCCATGGGGATCGGCACCAGTGCGGCGCGCCCCGTGGAGTGCGCCGCGTCGAACAGCGCGAGGCCCTCGGCGGAGCCGAGCGGGATCATGCCGCCGCTGGTGATGCGTCGTACGTCGGCCTCGTCGAGCCGGCCGGTGATACCGCTGGCCGTGGCCCACAGACCCCAGGCCAGCGACGTGGCGGCCAGACCGGTGGCACGGCGGTGCTGCGCCAGCGCGTCCAGGAAGGTGTTCGCCGAGGCGTAGTTGCCCTGGCCGGGGCCGCCGAACACACCGGCGGCGGACGAGAACAGGACGAATGCCGACAGGTCCAGGTCGCGGGTGAGTTCGTGCAGGTGCCAGGCCGCGTCGACCTTGGGCCGGAACACCCCGTCGATCCGCTCCGCCGTGAGCGAGCCGATCGTGGCGTCGTCGAGGACACCGGCGGTGTGCACCACGGCGGAGATCTGATGGTCGGCCAGCAGGCCGGCGACGGCTTCCCGGTCGGCCACGTCACATGCCGCGAACGCCACCTCGGCGCCCAGCGCGACGAGTCCGTCGCGCAGTTCCTCCGCGCCTTCCGCGGCGGCGCCGCGCCTGCTGACCAGGAGCAGGTTCCGTACGCCCCGCTCCGTGACCAGGTGCCGGGCGACGAGACCGCCCAGTGTGCCCGTCGCGCCGGTGACCAGCACCGCGTCCGAACCGAAGCCGGGATCGTCCACCACGGAGCGCCGGACCCTGGCCAGGCGCGGCGCGCTGGCGGCGCCGGCGCGTACGGCGAGTTGCGGCTCTCCCGTGGCCAGCGCGGACGGCAGCGCGTCGAGGGAGGTCGTGTCGTCGTCGATGTCGACCAGGACGATCCTGTCCGGGTTCTCCGACTGGGCGGAGCGCACCAGGCCCCACACCGTGGCGTGCGCGAGGTTCCGTACGTCCTCGTCGGGCGTGGTCGCGACAGCGCCGCTGGTCACGATGGCCAGGCGTGACGCGTCGAACCGCTCGTCGGCGAGCCAGCTCTGCACCGCGTTCAGCGCCCAGTGCGCCGCCTCGTGCGCGCCGGCCACCGGGTCGGACGCCGAGGTGATCGGGCACGGCAGCACGACGAAGTCGGGCAGTTCCACCGACCCCGCCAGCGCCTCCAGATCGCTCCACTCGGTCGTCGGAAGATCGTCGTCGGGCAGGGGAACCGGCGTCCAGTCGACGCCGAACAGCGCGTCGCCCCGGTCGTCACCCGCGACCTGGTCCGGCGCTGCCGGGCGCAGCACCAGCGAGTCGACCGTGGCCACCGGCGCGCCGGTGCCGTCCGCGACCGCCAACGCCACCCCGTCCGCTCCGGCGGGCGACAACCGCACCCGCAGGACGGTGGCGCCCGAGGCGTGCAGCCGCACCCCCGACCACGCGAACGGCAGCCTGCCGGGAGCGTCGGCGTCGCCCATCAGCCCAATGGCGTGCAGTGTGGCGTCCAGCAGTGCCGGGTGCAGACCGAATCCGTCAGCGCCCACACCGTCCGGCAGGGCCACCTCGGCGAACATCTCGTCCCCGCCGCGCCACAGCGACCGCAGTCCCTGGAACACCGGTCCGTAGCCGAAACCGCCCGCGGCCATACGGTCGTAGTAGCCGTCCAGGTCCACGGGCTCGGCGCCCGCCGGCGGCCACTCGGCCAGGACGGGCTGAACGGACCGGCCGCCCTCGCGCAGCACGCCGGTGGCGTGCCGGGTCCATGTACGGCCGTCCTCCAGGTCGCCCGCGCTGGAGTGGAAGGTCAGCTCGCGCCGGCCCGACGAGTCCTCGGCACCGACCCACACCTGCACCCGCATCGAGCCGTTCTCGGGCAGGACGAGCGGCGCCTCAAGCGTCAACTCCTCGACCAGGTCACAGCCGACCTGGTCACCCGCGCGCACCGCCAACTCGACGAACGCCGTGCCGGGCAGCAGCACCGAACCCATGATCGCGTGATCGGCCAGCCACGGGTGGGTCTGGACCGACAACCGGCCCGTCAGCAGCACACCGTCCATGCCACCGAGGGCGACGGCGGCGCCCAGCAGCGGATGCTCGGCGGGACCGAGCCCGGCCGCGGTGACGTCACCGGTCTGCGGCACGGGGTCGAGCCAGTAGCGCTCGCGCTGGAACGGGTACGTCGGCAGGTCGAGCCACCGGGAGCCACTGCCGTCGAAGAAGGGCTGCCAGTCCACCCGGATACCGCGTACGTGCAGCTGCCCCGCGGCCGTCGTGGCGGCCACCGCCTCCGGCCGCTCTCCACGCAGCACGGGCACGAAGGCCGCGTCCGGCGCGGACTCCTGGCCCAGCGCCGACAGCGTCCCACCAGGACCGACCTCGACAAACGTACCCACACCCTCGCTCACGAGCGTGCCCACCGCATCGGCGAACCGCACCGACTCCCGTACGTGCCGCACCCAGTACTCCGGCGAGGACAACTCCTCAGCACTCGCCCGCGCCCCGGTCAGCGTCGACACGATCGGAATCACGGGCGCCTCGAACGACACGCCTTCCAGCACGCGGCGGAACGCGTCGAGCATCGGCTCCATCAGCGGCGAGTGGAACGCATGGCTCACCCGCAGCCGGGACACCTTCCGCCCCGCCTCACGCCACCGCTCCGCGACCGCCTCCACATCGGCGGCGGGACCCGAGACGACCACCGAGTTCGGACCGTTGACCGCCGCGATACCCACCGTCTCCGGCAGGTCCGCGGCGACCTCGGCCTCGGTCGCCTGGACCGCCAGCATCGCGCCACCGGACGGCAGCGCCTGCATCAGCGCACCACGCGCCGACACCACCTTCACCGCATCCGCCAGCGACCACACACCCGCCACATGAGCCGCGGCCAGCTCACCGATCGAATGACCCGCCAGCATGCCGGGCCGCACACCCCACGACTCCAGCAGACGGAACAACGCCACCTCAACGGCGAACAACGCCGGCTGCGTCACACCCGTCTCGTTCAGCGCGTCCGCGTCCCTCCCGAACAGCACCTCACGCACCCGCGGGTCCAACTCCGCGAGCACGGCATCCAGCACCTCGGCGAACACCGGGAAACGGGCGGCCAGTTCACGCCCCATACCCAGCCGCTGCGAACCCTGACCCGAGAACAGGAAACCCACCTGGCCGGGTTCTTCGGCGACTCCCCGGACCACGGCGCCGGTCGCCTGACCGTCGGCCACGGCCGCCAGAGCGGCCAGGAACTCGGACCGGTCGGCGGCGACCACCACCGCACGGTGCTCCAGCACCGCCCGCGAGGACACCAGCGTACGGCCCACGTCGGCCAGGGCGAGCTCCGGCGCTTCGTCCACGAAGGACGCGAGCCGCGCGGCCTGCTCCCGCAGCGCTTCCGCGTTCCTTGCCGACAGCACCCATGGCATCAACCCGTCACGGGCCTGCTCGGGGGCTCGTTCGGAGACTTTCTCCCGCTCGGCCACGGGGGCCTGCTCGAAGATGACGTGGGCGTTCGTGCCGCTGACACCGAACGACGACACACCGGCCCGCCACGGCTGACCGGTCTCCGGCCACGGCCGTGCCTCCGTCAGCAGCTCCACGGAGCCGGCGGACCAGTCCACGTGCGTGGACGGCGCGTCCACATGCAGCGTCCGCGGCAGCACACCGTGCCGCATCGCCATCACCATCTTGATCACACCGGCCACACCGGCCGCGGCCTGCGTGTGACCGATGTTCGACTTCACCGAACCGAGCCACAACGGCCGGTCGGCGGGCCTGCCCTGGCCGTAGGTCGCCAGCAGCGCCTGCGCCTCGATCGGGTCGCCCAGCTTCGTACCGGTGCCGTGCGCCTCGACCGCGTCGACCTGCGCCGCGGAGAGCCGGGCGCTCGCCAGCGCCTGCCGGATCACCCGCCGCTGCGAAGGCCCGTTCGGAGCGGTCAGACCGTTCGACGCGCCGTCCTGGTTCACCGCGGAACCGCGGATCACCGCCAGCACGGGGTGCCCGTTGCGCTGCGCGTCCGACAGCCGCTCCAGCACCAGCATCCCGACGCCCTCGCCCCAGCCGGTGCCGTCGGCGCCGTCGGCGAACGCCTTGCACCGGCCGTTCGGGGCCAGGCCCCGCTGGCGGCTGAAGTCGATGAACACGCCCGGCGTCGACATCACGGTGACGCCGCCCGCGATGGCGATCGGGGACTCCTCGTGCCGCAGTGCGTGCACCGCGAGGTGCAGGGCGACCAGGGACGACGAGCAGGCGGTGTCGATGGTCAGCGCGGGGCCTTCGAAGCCGAACGTGTAGGAGATGCGCCCCGAGATGACGCTCGCCGCGTTGCCCGTGCCGATGTAGCCCTCATAGCCGTCCGGCACGCCGGTGAACACGCGTGCCGCGTAGTCCTGGCCGTTGGTGCCGACGAACACGCCCGTCCTGCTGCCGCGCAACGTGTGCGGGTCGATGCCCGCCCGCTCGAACGCCTCCCACGACGTCTCCAGCAGTAACCGCTGCTGCGGGTCCATCGCCGCGGCCTCACGCGGCGAGATCCCGAAGAAGGCGGGGTCGAAGTCCGGGACGTCATAGATGAAGGCGCCCTCACGGGTGTAGCAGGTCCCCTGCCGGTCGGGGTCGTCGTCGAAGAGCGCCTCCAGGTCCCACCCGCGGTTGGTGGGGAAATCGGAGACGGTGTCCCTGCCGTCCAGCACGAGCCGCCACAGGTCCTCCGGCGACCGTACGCCGCCGGGGAACCGGCAGCTCATGCCGACGATGGCGATCGGCTCGACGTCACGCTCCTCGAACTCGCGCAGCTTGCCGCGCGCCTCCTGCAGGTCCACGGTGGCCCGCCGGAGGTAGTCGAGGTACTTCTCCTCGTTCGACATGTGTTCCGACCCTTCAGGCGAGTTCATTGGCTCAAGACCTACCGAGTTCTTCATCGAGCAGCGCGAGCAGTTCGTCCGCCGACGCGGTGCGCACGTCCGGTCCGGACTCGGCGGGTTCCGTGCGGGTGTTCGCTTCGTCCCACATGGACAGCAGTGCGCGGAGGCGGGCACTGACGGCGGCGCTCTGCTGGTCGTCCGGCGTCAGGAGGGACAGTGCGGATTCCAGGCGGTCCAGCTCGGCGTCGATGGCCGGCGCCCCGCCTCCCGGCAGTTCGTCGAGCACCTGCGCGGCGAGCGCGGACGGCGTGGGGTGGTCGAAGACGAGCGTGGCGGGCAGGCTCAGTCCGGTGGCCGCGTTCAGGAGGTTGCGGAACTCGACCGAGGTGAGCGAGTCGAAGCCCAGTTCCTTGAACGCCCGGCCGGCTTCCACCAGCTTGGTGTCCTCGTGGCCGAGTACCGCGGCCGCCTGCTCCCGTACCAGCTCCACCACGGCGCGTTCGCGCTCGGGACCGGACAGCGTGGCGAGCCTGGCCGCCAGGTCGAGCGGCATCGCCGCCTCGGCGGCGGCCGGGGCGCGCTGTGCGCCGGCCAGTTCCCGCAGCAGCGGGCTCGGCCGCACCGTCGTGAAGGCCGGGGCGAACACGTCCCAGTCGACGTCCGCCACCAGCGCCGTCGGGGCGCCCTGGCGGATGGACCGGTCCAGCGCGGCCACCGCCCGTTCGGGCGCCATCGGGGCCAGGCCGCGGCGGCGCAGGTGGTCGCCGAGCTGTCCTTCGACCATGCCGCCGCCGCCCCAAGGACCCCACGCGACCGCGGTGGCGGGCAGACCCGCCGCCACGCGCCGTTCGGCGAGCGCGTCGAGGAAGGCGTTGGCGGCGGCGTAGTTCCCCTGGCCCGCCGCGCCGAAGGTGCCCGACACCGAGGAGAACATGACGAACGCCGACAGGTCCCGGTCCCTGGTCAGTTCGTCCAGGTTGACCGCGGCGTCGACCTTCGGCCGCAGTACGGCGTGGAGCCGGTCCGGGGTGAGCGCGGACAGCACGCCGTCGTCCAGGACACCCGCCGCGTGCACGACCGCGGTGAGCGGGAACTCGGCGGGAACCGAGGCCAGCAGCTCCGCGAGCGCGTCCCGGTCGGCGGCGTCACAGGCCGCGATGGTGACGCGGGCGCCGAGCGCTGTCAGCTCCGCGCGCAACTCCTCGGCGCCTTCGGCGTCGGGCCCGCGCCTGCTGGTCAGCAGCAGATGCTCGGCACCCTTCGCGACCAGCCACCTGGCGACATGCGCGCCAAGAGCGCCGGTACCGCCGGTGACCAGCACCGTACCGGTGGGGTCCCAGTCGCCGGCGCGCCCCGAGGACACCGGTACGAGCCTGCGGCCGAACACCCCGCCGGCGCGGAGCGCGACCTGGTCCTCGTCCTGCGCGCCGGACAGGACGCCCGCGAGGCGGGCTCCGGTGCGCTCGTCCAGTGTGCCGGGCAGGTCGACGAGACCACCCCAGCGCTCGGGGTGCTCCAGCCCGACGACCCGGCCGAGTCCCCACACCATCGCCTGGTCGGGGCTGGCGGGCGTGTCGGAGCCACCGGTCGCGACCCCGCCCCGCGTCGCGCACCACAGCTTCGCGGCGAGTCCGGTGTCACCGAGGGCCTGGACGAGAGCGAGGGTCGCGGCCAGGCCGCCCGAGGGCAGTTCGGGGTCGAGCGCGTACAGCGACAGCACGCCCGCGACGGGCTCGTCGGTCGCCACACGGGCCGTCAGCGAGTCCCGGTCCACTGCCCCGCCGGTGCGTACCGGCAGTACCCGCGCACCGTGCTTGCTCAGCGCGGCGGCGACGGACTCCTCACCGGTGCCGTCCCTGCTGACCACGAGCCAGGTGCCCGAGAGGGCGGCGGTGGGCTCGCTCACCGGCAGCCAGGTGACGCGGTAGCGCCAGCCGTCGGCCGCGGAGTTCTCGGCCTGCTCCCGCCGCCACGACGACAGCCGGGGCAGCACCGCGCCGATCGGGTCGTCGGGGGACACGGCCAGCTCGTCCGCCAGCTCACCGAGGTCGCCGTCCGCCACGGCCGCCCAGAACCGCGCGTCGACGGTCCCGGCGACATCGCCCGAGGGGGCCTTGGCCAGGGTCGGCCAGAACCGCTGCCGCCGGAAGGCGTAGGTGGGCAGGTCGACGTACGCGCCACCGGCGGTCAACTGGCTCCAGTCGACGGCGACGCCGAGCACATGCAGGCTGCCCACGGCCGTCGCCAGCGCGAGCGTCTCGGACCGGTCGCCGCGCAGCGCGGGTACGAACTCGGCGTCGGGCGCGTTCTCCCGGCCCAGCGCGGTGAGCACCCCGCCGGGACCGATCTCCAGGAACACGTCCGCGCCCTGGTCCCGCAGTGTGGAGACGGCGTCGGCGAACCGTACCGACTCGCGTACATGCCGCATCCAGTACTCCGGCGAGGCCAGTTCTTCGGCGGTGGCCCGCGCGCCGGTCAGTGTCGACACGACCGGGATCGCGGGCGCCTCGTACGACACCGCTTCCAGTACGCGGCGGAACTCGCCGAGCATCGGCTCCATCAGCGGCGAGTGGAACGCGTGGCTGACGCGGAGACGGGAGACCTTGCGCCCCGCCTCACGCCAGCGCTCGGCGAGGGCCTCGACATCGGCGTCGACGCCCGAGACGACCACCGACGTCGGCCCGTTCACCGCGGCGATGCCCACGGTGCCGGACAGCTCCGGCAGGATCTCGGCCTCGGTCGCCTGGATCGCGACCATCGCGCCACCGGACGGCAGCGCCTGCATCAGCCGGCCCCGGGCCGACACCACGGCGGCGGCGTCGGCCAGCGACCAGACACCCGCCACATGGGCCGCGGCCAGTTCGCCGATCGAGTGCCCGGCCAGCATGTCGGGGCGCACACCCCACGACTCCAGCAGCCGGAACAGCGCGACCTCGACGGCGAACAGCGCCGGCTGTGTCACGCCCGTCTCGTTCAGCGCGTCGGCGTCCTCACCGAAGAGGACCTCGCGGACCCGCGGGTCGAACTCGCCCAGCGCCGCGTCCAGGGCCTCCGTGAACACCGGGAAACTCTCGGAGAGTTCGCGGCCCATTCCGAGCCGCTGCGAGCCCTGGCCGGAGAACAGGAACGCCGACCGGTGCCCCGCCGCGACGCCGGAGACGAGCCCGCCCGCGGTCCGCCCCTCGGCGAGCGCCTTGAGGGCCGTGAGCAGGCCGTCGCGGTCCTGTCCGACGACGACCGCCCGGTGGTCCAGGGCGGGTCGCGCCACCGCGAGCGTGCCGGCGACGTCGAGCGGGTTCAGCTCGGGGTGCGCCACGAGGTGGGCGCGCAGCCGGTCGGCCTGCGCCCGCAGCGCGTCGTCGCCCCGGCCCGACACCAGCATCGGCGGCGGCAGCATGGGCGTGCCCGCCGTCTTCGGTACGGCGACCTCGGTGACCGGTGCCTGCTCGATGATGGCGTGCGCGTTCGTACCGCTGAACCCGAACGCCGATACGCCGAACCGGCGCGGCCGGTCGGTGTCCGGCCAGGAGCGGGACTCGGTGAGGAGCGCGACATCCCCGGCCGACCAGTCGACCTGCGGAGTCGGCTCGTCCACATGCAGTGTCCGCGGCAGTACACCGTGTCGCATCGCCATGACCATCTTGATGACGCCCGCGACACCGGCGGCGGCCTGTGTGTGGCCGATGTTCGACTTGATCGAGCCGAGCCACAGCGGGTCACCCACGCGGTCCTGGCCGTAGGTGGCGAGCAGGGCCTGCGCCTCGATCGGGTCGCCGAGCTTGGTGCCGGTGCCGTGTGCCTCCATGGCGTCCACGTCGGACGGGGCCAGGCCCGCGCTCGCCAACGCCTGTCGGATCACCCGCTGTTGCGACGGACCGTTCGGAGCGGTGAGACCGTTCGACGCGCCGTCCTGGTTGATCGCCGAACCCCGCACGACCGCCAGTACCCGGTGCCCGTTGCGCTGCGCGTCGGACAGCCGCTCCAGCACCAGCATGCCGACGCCCTCGCCCCAGCCGGTGCCGTCCGCGTCCGACGAGAACGGCCTGCACCGACCGTCGGTGGCGAGGCCCCGCTGACGGCTGAACTCCATGAACGCGCCGGGCGTCGACATCACCGTCACACCGCCGGCCAGCGCCAGCGAGCACTCACCGGCCCGCAGCGCCTGCGCGGCCAGGTGCAGTGCCACCAGCGACGACGAGCACGCGGTGTCGACCGTCACCGCCGGACCCTCAAGACCGAACGTGTAGGCGATCCGCCCGGACACGACGCTCGCCGCGTTGCCGGTGCCGATGTGCCCCTCGAAGCTCTCCTCGCTCGCCGCCAGCAGTGTGGCGTAGTCCTGTGTGTTGGAGCCGGTGAAGACGCCGATGTCGTGCCCCCGCAGGGAGTTCGGGTCGATACCGGCCCGTTCGAAGGCCTCCCAGGAGGTCTCCAGCAGCAGTCGCTGCTGGGGGTCCATCGACAGCGCCTCGCGCGGCGAGATCCCGAAGAACGCCGGGTCGAACTGGTCGACGTCGTGCAGGAAGCCGCCCTCGCGGGCGTACGAGGTGCCCGCGTGGTCGGGGTCCGGGTCGTACAGCCCGTCCAGGTCCCAGCCACGGTTGCCGGGGAACTCGCTGATGGCGTCGGTACCGTCCAGCACCAGCCGCCACAGGTCCTCGGGGGAATTCACTCCGCCGGGGAAACGGCAGCTCATGCTCACGAGCGCGATCGGATCGTCGGTCACGGCCGCGGCCACGGTCGTGCGGGTGGGCGCCGCGGCGGCGGGCGCCCCCGCGAACTCGGCGCCGAGGTGCGCCACGAGCGCGGCCGGTGTCGGGTAGTCGAAGACCAGCGTGGCGGACAGACGCAGTTCGGTCGCCGCGTTGAGCCGGTTGCGGAACTCGACGGCGGTCAGTGAGTCGAAGCCCAGTTCCTTGAAGGCCCGGTCGGGTGCGATGGCATGCGCGGAGCTGTGGCCGAGCACCACGGCCACATGGCCGAGCACGAGGTCCAGCAGCGCCTTCTCCCGCTCCCCGGCGGTCATGCCGGCCAGCGACCGCGCCAGCGCGGACCCGCCGACGGCGGACCCGGACTCGGCGGTCCTGCGTGCCGTACCGCGTACGAGACCGCGCAGCAGGTGCGGTACGGGGGCCGAACGCGCCTGCCGCTGCAACACGGCCAGGTCCAACGGCACCGGCACCAGCGCGGCACGTCCCGTCGAACCCGCCGCGTCGAACAGCGCCAGACCCTCGGCCGAACCGAGCGGAATCACACCGCCCCTGGCCATCCGGCGCACATCCGCCTCGTCAAGCCCACCGGCCATGCCGTCCGCATCGGCCCACAGACCCCACGCCAGCGATGTGGCGGGCAGACCGGCCGCCCGGCGGTGCTGCGCGAGAGCGTCCAGGAAAGTATTCGCCGCCGCGTAGTTGCCCTGGCCGGGGCCACCGAGGGTGCCGGCGGCGGAGGAGAACAGTACGAACGCCGACAGGTCCAGGTCGCGGGTGAGTTCGTGCAGGTGCCAGGCCGCGTCGACCTTGGGCCGGAACACCCCGTCGATCCGCTCAGGTGTCAGCGAGCCGATCGTGGCGTCGTCCAGGACACCCGCCGTATGTACGACGGCGGTTACGGGGTGCTCGGCCAGCAGCGCCGCCACCGCGTCCCGGTCCGCCACGTCACACGCGGCGAATGTCACCTCGGCGCCCAGTGCGACCAGTCCGTCGCGCAGTTCCTCGGCGCCTTCCGCCGTGGCGCCGCGCCTGCTGACCAGCAGCAGCCTCTGTACACCGCGCTCCGTGACCAGGTGCCGGGCGACGAGGCCGCCCAGTGTGCCCGTCGCGCCGGTGACCAGCACCGCACCCGAACCGAAGCCGGGATCGTCCACCACGGACTGCCGAACCCTCGCCAGGCGGGGTATTCGGATGCCGCCGGACCGTACAGCGAGTTGCGGCTCTCCCGTGGCCAGCACCGAAGGCAGCGCGTCGCGCGAAACCGCCTCGTCGTCGATGTCGACCAGGACGATCCTGTCCGGGTTCTCCGACTGCGCGGAGCGCACCAGGCCCCACACCGCCGCCTGGGCGACGTCCCGTACGTCCTCGTCGGCCGTGGTCGCGAGCGCGCCGCTGGTCACGATGGCCAGGCGTGACGCGTCGAACCGTTCCTCGGCGAGCCAGCTCTGCACCGCGTTCAGCGCCCAGTGCGCCGCCTCGTGCGCGCCGGCCACCGGGTCGTCGGACGCGGAAGTGACCGGGCACGGCAGCACGACGAAGTCGGGCAGTTCCGCCGCCCCCGCCAGCGCCTCCAGATCACTCCACTCGGTCGTCGGAGCGTCGCCGTCGGGCAGGGGCACCGGCACCCAGTCGATGCCGAACAGAGAGTCCTGGTCCTGCCGTGTCAGCGTCTCCGACACCGGGCGCAGCACCAGGGAATCGATCGTGGCCACCGGCGCGCCGGTGCCGTCAGCGACCGCCAACGCCACCCCGTCCGCCCCGGCGGGCGACAACCGCACCCGCAGGACGGTCGCACCCGAAGCGTGCAGCCGCACACCCGACCACGCGAACGGCAACCCGCCGAGAGCGTCGGCGTCACCCATCAGCGCGACGCCATGCAGCGCCGCGTCCAGCAGCGCCGGATGCAGACCGAACCCGTCCACCCCCACACCGTCCGGCAGGGCCACCTCGGCGAACACCTCGTCGCCCTTGCGCCACGCCGACCGCAGCCCCTGGAACACCGGTCCATAGGCGAAACCGTCGCTGGTCTCGCGGCCGTAGAACCCGTCCAGGTCCAGGACCTCCGCGCCTACGGGCGGCCACTCGACCAGGGCGGGATCGACGGACCGGCCGCCCTCGCGCAGCACACCGGTGGCGTGCCGGGTCCACGAACGGCCGTCCTCCGCGTCACCCGCACTGGAGTAGAGGGTCAGCTCGCGCCGGCCCGACTCGTCCTCGGCACCGACCCACACCTGCACCCGCACCGAACCGTTCTCCGGCAGGACGAGCGGCGCCTCAAGCGTCAACTCCTCGACCAAGTCGCAGCCGACCTGGTCACCCGCCCTGATCGCCAACTCGACGAACGCCGAACCGGGCAGCAGGGTCGAACCCTGGACCGCATAGTCGGCCAGCCACGGGTGGGTCTGGACCGACAGGCGGCCCGTCAGCAGCACACCGTCCGTGCCACCCACCGCGACCGCCGCACCCAGCAACGGATGCTCCGCCGAACCGAGCCCGGCCGCCGAGACATCACCGATCAGCGGCAGCACGTCCAGCCAGTAGCGCTCGCGCTGGAACGGGTACGTCGGCAGGTCGAGCCACCGGGAGCCACTGCCGTCGAAGAAGGGCAGCCAGTCCACCCGGATACCGCGTACGTGCAGCTGCCCCGCGGCCGTCGTGGCGGCCACCGCCTCCGGCCGCTCACCACGCAGCACGGGTACGAAGGCCGCGTCCGGCGCGGACTCCTGGCCCAGCGCCGACAGCGTCCCACCAGGACCGACCTCGACAAACGTACCCACACCCTCGCTCACGAGCGTGCCCACCGCATCGGCGAACCGCACCGACTCCCGTACGTGCCGCACCCAGTACTCCGGCGAGACAAGCTCGTCGGCGCTCGCCCGCGCGCCGGTCAGCGTCGACACAATCGGAATCACGGGCGCCTCGAACGACACACCCTCCAGCACCGCGCGGAACTCGTCCAGCATCGGCTCCATCAAGGGTGAGTGGAACGCGTGGCTGACGCGAAGCCGCGTCACCTTGCGGCCGCCCTCGCGCCACAGCTCCGCCAGCACGTCCACATCCGCGGCCGCACCGGAGATGACCACCGAGTTCGGGCTGTTGAGCGCGGCGATGCCCACGGTGTCCGGCAGGTCCGCGGCGACCTCGGCCTCCGAGGCCTGGACGGCTGCCATCGCACCGCCCTCGGGCAGCGCCTGCATCAGCGCACCACGCGCCGACACCACCTTGACGGCGTCGGCCAGCGACCACACACCCGACACGTGGGCCGCGGCCAGCTCACCGATCGAATGACCCGCCAGCATGTCGGGCCGCACACCCCACGACTCCAGCAGCCGGAACAACGCCACCTCAACCGCGAACAACGCCGGCTGCGTCACCCCCGTCTCGCTCAGCGCGTCGGCGTCCTCACCGAACAGCACCTCACGCACCCGCGGATCGAACCGACGCAGGACCTCGTCCAAGGCCTCCGCGAACACCGGGAAACGCTCGGACAGTTCACGCCCCATCCCGAGCTTCTGCGAACCCTGACCCGAGAACAGGAAACCCACCCGGCCGGGCTCGTCCACAACCCCCGCGACCACGGCACCGGTCGCCTGGCCCTCGGCCACGGCCACCAGAGCGGCCAGGAACTCGGACCGGTCGGCGGCGACCAGCACCGCACGGTGCTCCAGCACCGCCCGCGTCGACACCAGCGCGCGGCCCACGTCCATGACGGTCAGGGCAGGAGTCGCGTCCACAAAGGACGTGAGCCGCGCGGCCTGCTCCCGCAACGCCTCGGCGCTGCGGGCCGACAGCACCCACGGCACCAGGTTGTCGCGTACCGGCTCCGGGGCTTCCTCCCGCTCCACGACGGGGGCCTGCTCGATGATGGTGTGCGCGTTCGTACCACTCACACCGAACGACGACACACCCGCCCGCCACGGCTGGCCGGTCTCCGGCCACGGCTGGGCCTCCGTCAGCAGCGACACCGCACCGGCGGACCAGTCCACGTGCGACGACGGCTCGGTGACGTGCAGCGTCTGCGGCAGCACACCATTCCGCATCGCCATGACCATCTTGATCACGCCCGCCACACCGGCTGCCGCCTGTGTGTGACCGATGTTCGACTTCACTGAACCCAGCAACAACGGCCGGTCGGCGGGCCTGCCCTGACCGTAGGTCGCCAGCAGCGCCTGCGCCTCGATCGGGTCACCCAGCGTCGTGCCCGTGCCGTGCGCCTCCAGGGCATCCACATCGGACGGCGCGAGACCGGCGCTGGCGAGCGCCTGCCGGATCACCCGCTGCTGCGAGGGGCCGTTCGGAGCCGTCAGACCGTTCGACGCACCGTCCTGGTTCACCGCGGAACCGCGTACGACCGCCAGCACCTGGTGACCGTTGCGCCGGGCGTCCGACAGCCGCTCCACGACCAGCATGCCGACACCCTCACCCCAGCCGGTGCCGTCGGCGCTGTCGGAGAACGCCTTGCACCGGCCGTCCGGGGCCAGACCCCGCTGGCGGCTGAACTCGACGAACGCGCCCGGCGTCGACATCACTGTCACACCGCCGACCAGCCCGAGTTCACACTCGCCCTTGTGCAGCGCCTGCACCGCCAGATGCAGTGCCACCAGCGACGACGAGCACGCCGTGTCCACCGTGACGGCGGGCCCTTCAAGGCCGAACGTGTACGACAGCCGGCCGGAGATGACACTCGCCGAGATACCCGTGCCGGCGTACCCCTCGACGGTCTCATGCGCGGCCATCACCAACGCGCCGTAGTCCTGGCCGTTGGTGCCGACGAACACACCGGCCCGACGGCCCCGCACCGAATGCGGGTCGATTCCGGCCCGCTCGAAGGCCTCCCAGGAGGTCTCCAGCAGCAGTCGCTGCTGGGGGTCCATCGCCAGCGCCTCGCGCGGCGAGATCCCGAAGAACGCCGGGTCGAACCCCGTCGCCCCGTAAAGGAATCCACCTTCACGGGCGTATGTGGTACCCGAGTGGTCGGGGTCGGGGTCATACAGGGACTCCACGTCCCAGCCACGGTCGGTCGGGAACCCGGACACCGCGTCCACACCCGACTCGACGAGACGCCACAGGTCCTCCGGCGACTCCACGCCACCGGGGAAGCGGCAGCTCATACCAACGATCGCGATCGGCTCGTCGGTCACGGCCGCGGCGGGGCCGTCGGTCACCGCGTCGAGTACGCCACCCAGCAGCTCAGCGCCAAGTCGCCCTGCCAGAACAGCGGGTGTCGGGTAGTCGAAGACCAGCGTGGCCGGCAGAGCCAGCTCAGTGGCGGCGTTGAGACGGTTGCGCAGCTCGACCGAGCTGAGCGAGTCGAAGCCCAGCTCCCTGAACGCCCGGTCGGGCGAGACCGCATGCGCGGAGCTGTGACCGAGCACCACGGCCACATGACCGAGGACGAGGTCCAGCAGCGCCTTCTCCCGCTCCCCGGCGGTCATGCCGGCCAGCGACCGCGCCAGCGCGGACCCGGTCGCGGCGGAGCCGGACTCGGCGGTCCTGCGTGCCGTGCCACGCACCAGACCACGCAGCATGTGGGGCACAGGGGCGGAACGCGCCTGCCGCTGCAACACGGCCAGGTCCAGCGGCACCGGCACCAGTCCGGCACGCCCCGTCGAACCCGCCGCGTCGAACAGCGCCAGACCCTCGGCCGAACCGAGCGGAATCACACCGCCCCTGGCCATCCGGCGCACATCCGCCTCGTCAAGCCCACCGGCCATGCCGCCGGCGTCCCCCCACAGACCCCACGCCAGAGACGTGGCGGCCAGACCGGTAGCCCGGCGGTGCTGCGCCAGCGCGTCCAAGAACGTGTTGGCCGCCGCGTAGTTGCCCTGGCCGGGGCCACCGAGGATGCCCGCCACCGAGGAGAACAGTACGAAGGCGGAGAGGTCCAGGTCGCGGGTGAGTTCGTGCAGGTGCCAGGCCGCGTCGACCTTCGGCCGGAACACGCCATCGATCCGCTCAGGCGTCAACGAGCCGATCGTCGCGTCGTCCAGGACACCCGCCGTATGTACGACAGCGGACACGCGGTGCTCGGCCAGCAGGCCGGCGACGGCTTCCCGGTCGGCCACGTCACATGCCGCGAACGCCACCTCGGCGCCCAGCGCGACGAGTCCGTCGCGCAGTTCCTCGGCGCCCTCGGCCGCGGCGCCGCGCCTGCTGACCAGCAGCAGGTTCCGTACGCCCCGCTCCGCGACCAGATGCCGGGCGAGAAGGCCGCCCAGTGTGCCCGTCGCGCCGGTGACCAGCACCGCGTCCGAACCGAAGCCGGGATCGTCCACCACGGACTGCCGAACCCGCGCCATGCGCGGCGCACTGGCAGCACCCGAACGCACCGCAAGCTGCGTCTCGCCCGTGGCCAGCACCGAAGGCAGCGCGTCGAGGGAGGTCGTTTCGTCGTCGATGTCGACCAGGACGATCCTGTCCGGGTTCTCCGACTGCGCGGAGCGCACCAGGCCCCACACCGTGGCGTGCGCGAGGTTCCGTACGTCCTCATCGGGCGTGGTCGCGACAGCGCCGCTGGTCACAATGGCCAGGCGTGACGCGTCGAACCGCTCGTCGGCAAGCCAGCTCTGCACCGTGCCCAGCGCCCAGTGCGCCGCCTCATGCGCGCCGGCCACCGGGTCGGACGCCGAGGTGATCGGGCACGGCAGCACGACGAAGTCGGGCAGTTCCACCGACCCCGCCAGCGCCTCCAGATCGCTCCACTCGGTCGTCGGAAGGCCGCCGTCGGATACGGGCACCGGCACCCAGTCGATGCCGAACAGAGAGTCCTGGTCCTGCCGTGTCAGCGTCTCCGACACCGGGCGCAGCACCAGCGAGTCGATCGTGGCCACCGGCGCGCCGGTGCCGTCAGCGACCGCCAACGCCACCCCGTCCGCTCCGGCGGGCGACAACCGCACCCGCAGGACGGTGGCGCCGGAGGCGTGCAGCCGCACCCCCGACCACGCGAACGGCAGCCGATCGGCATCGCCATCCGCCAGGCCGATCGCGTGCAGTGCCGCGTCCAGCAGCGCCGGGTGCAGACCGAACCCGTCCGCACGCACACCGTCCGGCAGCACGACCTCAGCGAATGTCTCGTCCCCGCCGCGCCATGCCGCGCACAGTCCCTGGAACACCGGCCCGTAGGCGAACCCACCGTCCGCCATGCCGTCGTAGAGCCTGTCCAGGTCCACGGACTCGGCGTTCACTGGCGGCCACTCGACCAGGGACGTACCACCAGAGCTCTCGCCGGCACGCAGCACACCGGTGGCGTGCCTGGTCCACGAACGGCCGTCCTCCGCGTCACCCGCACTGGAGTGGAAGGTCAGCTCGCGCCGGCCCGACTCGTCCTCGGCACCGACCCACACCTGCACCCGCACCGAACCGTTCTCCGGCAGGACGAGCGGCGCCTCAAGCGTCAACTCCTCGACCAGGTCACAGCCGACCTGGTCACCCGCGCGCACCGCCAACTCGACGAACGCCGTACCGGGCAGCAGGGTCGAGCCCTGGACCACGTAGTCGGCCAGCCACGGGTGGGTCTGGACCGACAACCGGCCCGTCAGCAGCACACCGTCCGTGCCACCCACCGCGACCGCCGCACCCAGCAACGGATGCTCCGCCGCACCGAGCCCGGCCGCGGTGACGTCACCGATCAGCGGCAGCGCGTCCGGCCAGTAGCGCTCGCGCTGGAACGCGTAGGTCGGCAGGTCGACCCGCTGAGCGCCACGACCGGTGAAGAACGCTTCCCAGTTCACCCGGACGCCGCGTACGTGCAGCTGTCCCGCGGCCGTCGTGGCGGCCACCGCCTCCGGCCGCTCACCACGCAGCACGGGTACGAAGGCCGCGTCCGGCGCGGACTCCTGGCCCAGCGCCGACAGCGTCCCACCAGGACCGACTTCGACAAACGTGCCCACACCCTCGCTCACGAGCGTGCCCACCGCATCGGCGAACCGCACCGACTCCCGTACGTGCCGCACCCAGTACTCCGGCGACGCCAACTCCTCAGCGCTCGCCCGCATGCCGGTCAGCGTCGACACGATCGGAATCACGGGCGCCTCGAACGACACACCCTCCAGCACCGCGCGGAACGCGTCGAGCATCGGCTCCATCAGCGGCGAGTGGAACGCATGGCTCACCCGCAGCCGGGACACCTTCTGCCCCGCCTCACGCCACCGCTCCGCGACCGCCTCCACATCGGCGGCGGGACCCGAGACGACCACCGAGTTCGGACCGTTGACCGCGGCGATACCCACCGTCTCGGGCAGCTCAGGCGCGACCTCGGCCTCGGACGCCTGGACCGCCAGCATCGCGCCACCGGACGGCAGCGCCTGCATCAGCGCACCACGCGCCGACACCACCTTCACCGCATCCGCCAGCGACCACACACCCGCCACATGAGCCGCGGCCAGCTCACCGATCGAATGACCCGCCACCATGTCGGGCCGCACACCCCACGACTCCAGCAGCCGGAACAACGCCACCTCAACCGCGAACAACGCCGGCTGCGTCACCCCCGTCTCGCTCAGCGCGTCCGCGTCCTCACCGAACAGCACCTCACGCACCCGCGGGTCCAACTCCGCGAGCACGGCATCCAGCACCTCGGCGAACACCGGGAAACGGGCGGCCAGTTCACGCCCCATACCCAGCCGCTGCGAACCCTGACCCGAGAACAGGAAACCCACCCGGCCAGGCTCGTCCACGACCCCCGCGACCACGGCGCCACTCGCCTGACCGTCGGCCACAGCCGCCAGAGCGGCCAGGAACTCGGACCGGTCGGCGGCGACCACCACCGCACGGTGGTTCAACGCCGCCCGCGAGGTCGCGAGTGAGTACCCGACATCAACAGGCGCGTGCCCCTCCACCATCGACATCAGACGCTCGGCCTGACCCCGCAGGGCGCCCTCGCCACCCGCCGACAGCACCCACGGCACCAGACCGTCGCGTACCGGCTCGGGGGCTTCCTCCCGCTCGACCGCGGGGGCCTGCTCGATGATGGTGTGCGCGTTCGTCCCACTGAACCCGAACGACGACACACCGGCCCGCCACGACTCCCCGGTCTCGGGCCACGGCCGCTCCTCCGCCAGCAGCTCCACCGCACCGGCGGACCAGTCCACGTGCGTGGACGGCTCGGTGACGTGCAGTGTGCGCGGCAGAACGCCGTGCCGCATCGCCATGACCATCTTGATCACACCGGCCACACCGGCCGCGGCCTGCGTGTGACCGATGTTCGACTTGATCGAGCCGAGCCACAGCGGCTCACCCTCGCGGTCCTTGCCGTAGGTGGCGAGAAGTGCCTGCGCCTCGATCGGGTCACCCAGCGTGGTACCGGTGCCGTGTGCCTCGACCGCCTGCACATCGGACGGCGCCAGACCGGCACTCGCCAGGGCCTGGCGGATGACCCGCTGCTGCGAGGGGCCGTTCGGCGCCGTCAGGCCGTTGGACGCGCCGTCCTGGTTGACCGCGGAGCCCCGTACCAGCGCCAGTACCTGGTGGCCGTTGCGCTGGGCGTCGGACAGCCGCTCGACGAACAGCATCCCGATGCCCTCACCCCAGCCCGTGCCGTCGGCGCTGTCGGAGAACGCCTTGCACCGGCCGTCAACCGACAGCCCGCGCTGACGGCTGAACTCGATGAACCCACCCGGCGTGGACATCACGGTGACGCCGCCCGCCAGCGCGAGCGAGCACTCACCCGACCGCAGTGCCTGCACCGCCAGGTGCAGCGCGACCAGCGACGACGAGCACGCCGTGTCCACCGTCACCGCGGGGCCCTCGAAGCCGAACGTGTACGACAGCCGGCCGGACGCCACGCTCGACGCGTTGCCGGTCGCGACGTATCCGCCCACGTCATCGGCGGCCCCGTCCAGCACCAGCGTGTAGTCCTGCACGTTCGAGCCGACGAACACACCGACACGCTCTCCGCGCAGCGACTCCGGGTCGACCCCGGCCCGTTCCAGCAGTTCCCAGGAGGTCTCCAGCAGCAGCCGCTGCTGCGGGTCCATCGCCAGCGCCTCGCGCGGCGAGATCCCGAAGAAGCCCGAGTCGAAGTCCGCCACCCGGTCGAGGAAGGCACCCATGCGGCTGTACGACGTGCCCACACCCGCCGGGTCCGGGTCGTACAGCGCCTCCAGATTCCAGCCGCGGTCGGTCGGGAAGTCCGACACGGCGTCCCCGCCCGCCAGGAGTACGTCCCACAGGTCCTCCGGCGACTCGACCCCGCCGGGGAACCGGCACGCCATCGACACGATCGCGATCGGCTCGTCGGTCACACCGGAGACGGCGACCGGAGCCGAGGTGGTGGGGGCCCCGACCACACCGGACAGCTCGGTCCGCAGATAGGCGGCGAGTACGGCGGCCGTCGGGTAGTCGAAGACGAGCGTCGCGGGGAGCGCGACGCCGGTGGCCACGCTGAGCCGCGTACGCAGTTCCACCGCCGTCAGCGAGTCGAACCCCAGCTCCTTGAAGGCACGGGTCGCGGAGAACGCGTCACCGGACACGTGACCGAGCACCGCGGCAGCCTCGTACCGGACCAGCTCGGTGAGCTGCCGCTCCTGCTCGGCCTCGTCCAGGCCGGACAGCCGCTGAGCGAGCGCCGACATGCCCTGCTCCGCCGGAGCGGCCTCGAACGCGGCGCGCACCTCGGGCAGTTCACCCAGCAGCGAGCTGGGCCGCTGCGACATGAAGGTGCCCGCGAACCGCTCCCAGTCGACATCGGCGACGACGACGTTCCCGTCACCGCGTTCCAGCGCCGTGGCCAGACCCGCGATCGCCACAGCCGGGGCCATCGTGATGAGGCCCCTGCGCCGCAGCTGGGCCGCCGCGTCCTGCCCGGCGTCGGCGACCATTCCGCCATCGCCCCACGGACCCCAGGCGACCGCCGTGGCGGGCAGACCGGCAGCCCTGCGGTGGTCGGCGAGGGCGTCCAGGTAGGCGTTGGCGGCCGCGTACGCGCCCTGCCCGCCACTGCCCCACACACCGGCGATGGACGAGAACAGTACGAACGCGTCCAACGGCGTGTCGCCCAGCAGGTCATGCAGATTCCTCGCGCCGAGGACCTTGGCCGCCAGCACATCGGCGAACTCGGCGAGGTCGGTCGGATCAAGGCCGGCGAGGGCGCCCGAACGCTCGATACCCGCCGCGTGCACGACCGCGGTGAGCGGGAACTCGCCGGGCACCGAGGCGAGCACCTCCGCGAGGGCGTCCCGGTCGGCGGCGTCACAGGCCGCGATCGTGACGCGGGCACCCAGCTCGGTCAGCTCCGCACGCAGTTCCTCCGCGCCTTCGGCCGCCGACCCACGCCTGCTGGTCAGCAGCAGGTGTTCGGCGCCCTTCGCCACCAGCCATCGGGCGACACGCGCACCGAGCGCACCGGTACCGCCGGTGACCAGGACCGTGCCACGCGGCGACCAACCCGCCCCGGACGCCTTGCCCAGCGGCGCGGGCACCAGCCTGCGGCCGAGGATCCCGCCGCCGCGTACGGCGACCTGGTCCTCCCCGGCCGTTCCGGCGAGCACCGAGGCCAGCAGATCACCGGTCGCCTCGTCCCGCACATCCGGCAGGTCCACCAGACCACCCCAACGACCCGGGTGCTCCAGCGCCGCCACCCGGCCCAGACCCCACAGCATCGACTGCTCGAACCCGGCGACCACGTCATCCGCGCCCACCGACACCGCACCCGACGTCACACACCACAACGGCGCCGGCACATCCGCGTCACCCAACGCGCGCAGCAGACCGATCGTGGCCGCCACACCCACGGGCACAACCGAACCGCCCGCATCCGCGAGCCCCAGCAGCGACACCACACCGCTGAGCGCGGGCAACCCGGCCAACTGCCCGGCCCAGTCCACACTTTCCGCATCCATGTCCAGGACGCGCACGTCCGCGCCGTTCCGGACCAGCGCGTCACGGACCCACTCGGCGCGCGGCTCCCCGGCCGGCGCGACCACCAGCCAGGCACCATCCAGCCGCCGGCCCTCGGCGGATACCGGCCGCCAGTCGATCCGGTACCGCCAACCATCCACAGCGGAGCGGCCCTGCTGCTCCCTGCGCCAGGCGGACAGTCTGGGCAGCACGGCGCTCAGCGGGTCGTCCGACGACACGTCCAGCGTACGGGCGAGATCGTCGAGGTCGCCTTCCTCCACGACCTCCCAGAACTGTGCCTCCACCGGCGACATCCGCTGGGCGCGCGCGTCGGCGGGCATGTCCAGCCAGTAGCGCTCGCGCTGGAACGCGTACGTCGGCAGGTCCACCCGCCGGGCCCCGCTGCCCGCGAAGTAGGCGGTCCAGTCGACCGCCACGCCGTGCGCGTGCAGCGCGGCGACCGTGGTGACGAGTGCGTTCTCCTCAGGCCTGTCCGCGCGCAGCGCCGGCAGGAACACCGCGTCGGGCGCCCCGCCGAGACCGAGAGCGGTCAGTGTCCCACCAGGACCGACCTCGACAAACACACCGGCGCCCTGCTCGCGCAGCGTCAGGATGGCGTCATGGAACCGTACGGATTCCCGTACGTGCCGCACCCAGTACTCCGGCGAGGACAGTTCCTCCGCGCTCGCCAGCCGGCCGGTCAGTGTCGACACGACCGGGATCTCGGGTGCCTCGTACGACACGCCTTCCAGGACCTGGCGGAACGCGTCGAGCATGGGCTCCATCAGCGGCGAGTGGAAGGCGTGGCTCACCCGCAGCCGCGTCACCTTCCGCCCCGCCTCACGCCACCGCTCCGCGACCGCCTCCACATCGGCGGTAACACCCGAGACGACCACCGACGACGGACCGTTCACCGCCGCGATGCCGACCGCCTCCGGCAGCTCAGGCGCGACCTCGGCCTCCGAGGCCTGGACCGCCACCATCGCACCGCCCTCGGGCAGCGCCTGCATCAGCGCACCACGCGCCGACACCACCTTCACCGCGTCCGCCAGCGACCACACACCCGCCACATGAGCCGCGGCCAGCTCACCGATCGAATGACCCGCCACCATGCCGGGCCGCACACCCCACGACTCCAGCAGCCGGAACAACGCGACCTCAACGGCGAACAGCGCCGGCTGTGTCACGCCCGTCTCGTTCAGCGCGTCGGCGTCCTCACCGAACAGCACCTCACGCACCCGCGGATCGAACTCACCCAGCACCGCGTCCAACGCTGCCGCGAACACCGGGAAACGCGCGGACAGTTCACGCCCCATACCCAGCCGCTGCGAGCCCTGACCCGAGAACAGGAAGCCCAGCATCCCGCTGACAACAGAGCCCGTCACCACACCCGCCGCCTGCCGGCCCTCGGCCAGCGCGGCCAGAGCGCTCAGCCCGGACTCCGCATCCTCCGCGACAACCACCGCACGCTGCTCGAACGACGCACGCGACGTCGCAAGAGAGAAACCGACATCCACACGGTCCAGACCGACCACACCCGAACGCAGCCGCTCAGCCTGGACCCGCAACGCCTCCGCACTCCGCGCCGACAGCACCCACGGCACCAGACCCACCGGCACCGACGCCACCACAGGAGCCGACTCCTCGGCCTCCGGAGCCTGCTCGATGATGGTGTGCGCGTTCGTACCACTGAATCCGAACGACGACACACCGAACCGGCGCGGCCGGTCGGTCTCCGGCCAGGAACGGGACTCGGTGAGGAGCGCGACATCCCCGGTCGACCAGTCGACCTGCGGGGTCGGCTCGTTCACGTGCAGCGTCCGCGGCAGCACACCGTGCCGCATCGCCATGACCATCTTGATCACACCGGCCACACCGGCCGCGGCCTGCGTGTGCCCGATGTTCGACTTCACCGAACCGAGCCACAACGGCTCACCACCGCGGTCCTGGCCGTACGTCGCCAGCAGCGCCTGCGCCTCGATCGGGTCACCCAGCGTCGTACCCGTACCGTGCGCCTCCAGAGCGTCCACATCGGACGCTGCCAGGCCCGCGCTGGCGAGCGCCTGGCGGATCACCCGCTGCTGCGACGGACCGTTCGGAGCCGTCAGACCGTTGGACGCACCGTCCTGGTTCACCGCGGAACCACGCACGACCGCCAGCACCTGATGCCCATTGCGCTGAGCGTCCGACAGCCGCTCCACGAGCAGCATGCCGACACCCTCACCCCAGCCGGTGCCGTCCGCGTCGGCGGAGAACGCCTTGCACCGGCCGTCCACCGACAGACCCCGCTGGCGGCTGAACTCGATGAAGGAGCCCGGCGTCGACATCACCGACACACCGCCGACCAGCCCCAGCTCACACTCACCCTTCTGCAGCGCCTGCACCGCAAGATGCAGCGCCACCAGCGACGACGAGCACGCCGTGTCCACCGTCACCGCAGGACCCTCAAGCCCGAACGTGTACGACAGCCGGCCGGAGATGACACTCGCCGAGATGCCGGTGCCCGCGTAGCCTTCGACGGTCTCCTGCGCGGCCAGCAACAGCGACGCGTAGTCCTGGCCGTTGGTGCCGACGAACACACCGGACCGGCTGCCCCGCAACGAATTCGGGTCGATACCCGCCCGCTCGAACGCCTCCCACGACGTCTCCAGCAACAACCGCTGCTGGGGGTCCATCGCCAGCGCCTCGCGCGGCGAGATCCCGAAGAATTCCGAGTCGAAGTCCGCCACCCGGTCGAGGAAGGCACCCATACGGCTGTAGCTGGTGCCCATGTGAGCGGGATCGGGGTCGTACAGCGCCTCCACGTCCCAGCCACGGTCGGCCGGGAACCCGGACACCGCGTCCCCGCCCTCGGCCACCAGACCCCACAGGTCCTCCGGCGACTCCACACCACCGGGGAAGCGGCAGCTCATACCGACGATCGCGATCGGCTCGTCGGTCACGGCGACGGCGGGGCCGTCGGTCACCGCGTCGAGTACGCCACCCAGCAGCTCAGCGCCAAGTCGCCCTGCCAGAACAGCGGGTGTCGGGTAGTCGAAGACCAGCGTGGCCGGCAGAGCCAGCTCAGTGGCGGCGTTGAGACGGTTGCGCAGCTCGACCGAGCTGAGCGAGTCGAAGCCCAGCTCCCTGAACGCCCGGTCGGGTGCGATGGCATGCGCGGAGCTGTGGCCGAGCACCACGGCCACATGGCCGAGCACGAGGTCCAGCAGCGCCTTCTCCCGCTCCCCGGCGCTCATGCCGGCCAGCGACCGCGCCAGCGCGGACCCGCCGACGGCGGACCCGGACTCGGCGGTCCTGCGTGCCGTACCGCGTACGAGACCGCGCAGCAGGTGCGGTACGGGGGCCGAACGCGCCCGCCGCTGCAACACGGTCAGATCCACCGGCACCGGCACCAGTGCGGCACGCCCCGTCGAACCCGCCGCGTCGAACAGCGCCAGACCCTCGGCCGAACCGAGCGGGATCATGCCTCCGCTGGTCATCCGCCGTATGTCGGCCTCGTCGAGCTCGCCGGTGATACCACTGGCCTCGGCCCACAGACCCCAGGCCAGCGACGTCGCCGCCAGACCGGCCGCCCGGCGGTGCTGCGCGAGAGCGTCCAGGAAGGCGTTCGCCGAGGCGTAGTTGCCCTGGCCGGCCCCGCCGAACACACCGGCGGCGGAGGAGAACAGCACGAACGCCGTGAGGTCCAGGTCGCGGGTGAGTTCGTGCAGGTGCCAGGCCGCGTCGACCTTCGGCCGGAACACACCATCGATCCGCTCAGGCGTCAGCGAGCCGATCGTGCCGTCGTCCAGGACACCCGCCGTATGTACGACAGCGGTCACAGTGTGCTCGGCCAGCAGCGCCGCCACCGCGTCGCGATCCGCCACGTCACACGCCGCGAGTACCACTTCAGCGCCCTGCGCGACGAGTTCGGCGCGCAGTTCCTCGGCGCCCTCGGCCGCGGCGCCGCGCCTGCTGACCAGCAGCAGGTCCCGTACGCCCCGCTCCGCGACGAGGTGCCGGGCGAGAAGGCCGCCCAATGTGCCCGTCGCACCCGTCACCAGCACCGCACCCGAACCGAACCCGGTGTCATCCACCACGGACTGCCGAACCCGCGCCATGCGCGGCGCACGGGCAGCACCCGAACGCACCGCCAACTGCGGCTCTCCCGTGGCCAGCACCGAAGGCAGCGCGTCGAGCGAGGCGCCCTCGTCGTCGGTATCGACCAGGACGATCCTGTCCGGGTTCTCCGACTGCGCGGAGCGCACCAGGCCCCACACCGCTGCCTGGGCGACGTCCCGTACATCCTCGTCGGGCAACGTGGCAATCGCACCACTGGTCACGATGGCCAGACGCGCCGCGTCGAACCGCTCGTCGGCGAGCCAGCTCTGCACCGCGTTCAGCGCCCAGTGCGCCGCCTCGTGCGCGCCGGCCACCGGGTCGGACACCGAGGTGACCGGGCACCGCAGAACGACGAAGTCGGGCAGTTCCACCGACCGCGCCGCCAGCGCCTCCAGATCGCTCCACTCGGTCGTCGGAGCGGCGCCGTCAGTTAAGGGCACCGGCACCCAGTCGATGCCGAACAGCGCGTCACCGCGGTCGTCACCGGTGAACTGTTCCGGCGAGACCGGGCGCAGCACCAGCGAGTCGATCGTGGCCACCGGAGCTCCCGCCCCGTCAGCGACCGCCAACGCCACCCCGTCCGCCCCGGCGGGCGACAACCGCACCCGCAGGACAGTCGCACCCGAGGCGTGCAGCCGCACACCCGACCACGCGAACGGCAACCCGCCGAGAGCGTCGGCGTCATCCATCAGCGCGACGCCATGCAGCGCCGCGTCCAGCAGCGCCGGATGCAGACCGAACCCGTCCGCACCCACACCGTCCGGCAGGGCCACCTCGGCAAACACCTCGTCACCCTTGCGCCACGCCGACCGCAGGCCCTGGAACACCGGTCCGTAGCCGAAGCCCAGCTCCGCCAGCCGGTCGTAGGCTCCGTCCGGGTCCACGGGCTGGGCCCCGGCCGGGGGCCACTCGGCCAGGGACGTCCCACCGGAGTGGCCGCCCTCGCGCAGCACGCCGGTGGCGTGCCGGGTCCATGAGCGGTCGTCGTCGCCCGTGCTGGAGTAGAGGGTCAGCTCGCGCCGGCCCGACTCGTCCTCGGCACCGACCCACACCTGCACCCGCACCGAGCCGTTCTCGGGCAGGACGAGCGGCGTCTCCAGCGTCAGCTCCTCGACCAGGTCGCAGCCGACCTGGTCGCCGGCCCTGATCGCCAGCTCAAGGAACGCCGTACCGGGCAGCAGGATCGAGCCCTGGACCAGGTAGTCGGCCAGCCACGGATGGGTCTGGACCGACAGCCGGCCGGTCAGCAGTACACCGTCCGTGTCACCCAAGGCAACCGTCGCACCCAGCAACGGGTGCTCCGCCGAACCGAGCCCGGCCGCCGAGACATCACCGATCAGCGGCAGCGCGTCCAGCCAGTAGCGCTCGCGCTGGAACGCGTACGTCGGCAGATCGATCCGCTGAGCCCCGCTGCCCGTGAAGTAGGCGGCCCAGTCCACGTGGACGCCTCGTACGTGTGCGTCCGCGATCGCGGCGGTGAGCGCCGACTCCTCCGGGCGGTCGGTACGCAGCACCGGCACGAACCCGGCGTCGGGTGCGGTCTCCTGGCCCAGCGCCGACAGCGTCCCACCGGGACCGACCTCGACAAACGTGGTCACGCCCTCGTCCCGCAGCGTGCTCACGGCGTCGGCGAACCGTACGGATTCCCGTACGTGCCGCACCCAGTACTCCGGCGAGGACAGCTCCTCGGCCGTCGCGTGCGCGCCCGTCAGTGTCGACACGATCGGAATCGCGGGTGCCTCGTACGACACGCCTTCCAGGACCTGGCGGAACGCGTCGAGCATCGGCTCCATCAGCGGCGAGTGGAAGGCGTGACTCACCCGCAGCCGCGTCACCTTCCGCCCCGCCTCACGCCACCGCTCCGCGACCGCCTCCACATCGGCGGTAACACCCGAGACGACCACCGACGACAAACCGTTCACCGCCGCGATGCCCACCGTCTCCGGCAGGTCCGCGGCGACCTCCGCCTCTGATGCCTGGACCGCCACCATCGCACCGCCGGACGGCAGCGCCTGCATCAACCCGGCACGCGCCGACACCACCTTCACCGCATCCGCCAGCGACCACACACCCGCCACATGAGCCGCGGCCAGCTCACCGATCGAATGACCCGCCACCATGCCGGGCCGCACACCCCACGACTCCAGCAGACGGAACAACGCCACCTCAACGGCGAACAACGCCGGCTGCGTCACACCCGTCTCGTTCAGCGCGTCCGCGTCCTCACCGAACAGCACCTCACGCACCCGCGGATCGAACTCACCCAGCACCGCGTCCAACGCTTCCGCGAACACCGGGAAACGCGCGGACAGTTCACGCCCCATACCCAGCCGCTGCGAGCCCTGACCCGAGAACAGGAAGCCCAGCATCCCGCTGACAACAGAGCCCGTCACCACACCCGCCGCCTGCCGGCCCTCGGCCAGCGCGGCCAGAGCGCTCAGCCCGGACTCCGCATCCTCCGCGACAACCACCGCACGCTGCTCGAACGACGCACGCGACGTCGCAAGAGAGAAACCGACATCCACACGGTCCAGACCGACCACACCCGAACGCAGCCGCTCAGCCTGGACCCGCAACGCCTCCGCACTCCGCGCCGACAACACCCACGGCACCAGACCCACCGGCACCGACGCCACCACAGGAGCCGGCTCCTCGGCCTCCGGAGCCTGCTCGATGATGGTGTGCGCGTTCGTACCACTCACGCCGAACGACGACACACCGAACCGGCGCGGCCGGTCGGTCTCCGGCCACGGCCGCGCCTCCGTCAGCAGCTCCACGGCGCCGGCGGACCAGTCCACGTGTGACGACGGTTCGGTGACGTGCAGCGTCCGCGGCAGCACGCCATTCCGCATCGCCATGACCATCTTGATCACACCGGCCACACCGGCCGCGGCCTGCGTGTGCCCGATGTTCGACTTCACCGAACCGAGCCACAACGGCTCACCACCGCGGTCCTGCCCGTACGTCGCCAGCAGCGCCTGCGCCTCGATCGGGTCACCCAGCGTCGTACCCGTACCGTGCGCCTCCAGAGCGTCCACATCGGACGGCGCCAGACCCGCACTCGCCAGCGCCTGGCGGATCACCCGCTGCTGCGACGGACCGTTCGGCGCCGTCAGACCGTTGGACGCGCCGTCCTGGTTCACCGCGGAACCACGCACGACCGCCAGCACCTGATGCCCATTGCGCTGGGCGTCCGACAGCCGCTCCACGAGCAGCATGCCGACACCCTCACCCCAGCCGGTGCCGTCGGCACTGTCGGAGAACGCCTTGCACCGGCCGTCCACCGACAGCCCGCGCTGGCGGCTGAACTCCACGAAGGAGCCCGGCGTGGTCATCACCGTCACACCGCCGACCAGCGCGAGCTCACACTCACCCTTGTGCAGCGCCTGAGCCGCCAGATGCAGCGCCACCAGCGACGACGAGCACGCCGTGTCCACCGTGACGGCGGGCCCCTCAAGGCCGAACGTGTACGACAGCCGGCCGGAGATGACACTCGCCGAGATACCGGTGCCTATGTATCCCTCGACGGTCTCCTGCGCGGCCAGCAACAGCGACGCGTAGTCCTGGCCGTTGGTGCCGACGAACACACCGGACCGGCTGCCCCGCAACGAGTTCGGGTCGATACCCGCCCGCTCGAACGCCTCCCACGACGTCTCCAGCAACAACCGCTGCTGGGGGTCCATCGCCAGCGCCTCGCGCGGCGAGATCCCGAAGAACTCCGAGTCGAAGTCCGCCACCCGGTCGAGGAAAGCACCCCTACGGCTGTAGGTGGTGCCCGAGCGGTCGGGGTCCGGGTCGTACAGCGACTCCACGTCCCAGCCACGGTCGGCCGGGAACCCCGACACCGCGTCCCCGCCCTCGGCCACCAGACGCCACAGGTCCTCCGGCGACCCCACACCACCGGGGAAACGGCAGCTCATACCGACGATCGCGATCGGCTCGCTGGCCTTCTCCTCGACCTCGCGAAGCCGTTGCTTGGTCTGCCGCAGATCCGCGGTCAGGCGCTTCAGGTAGTCGAGGACCTTGTCGTCATTCGACATATTCTTGCTAACCCCTCTTGGTGAGACTCGGGACCCGTGGATCAGGAGTTGCCGAGTTCCTCGTCGATGATGTCGAACACGTCGTCCAGCGTTGCCGAGTTCAGGTCGTCCACCGCGACCTCGGCCTCCTTGTCGTCCCATGTGGACAGGAGCGACCGAAGCCTCAGCCGGATGTCCCCGACCAGTGCGTCGTCCGGGTCGAGCTTGGAGATGTCGATCGTCAGCTTGTTCAGCTCGCTGAGCACCGCGGCGGCGGGTGTGCCGTGGCCGGCGAGCACCGTGGTCCGCAGGTGGGCCGCGAGCGCCGCCGGGTTCGGATGGTCGAAGACCAGGGTGGCGGGCAGTCGCGAGTCGACCTCGGCGTCGAGCCTGTTGCGCAGCTCCACGGCCGTGAGCGAGTCGAACCCGAGTTCCTTGAACGCCCGGTCCGCCTCGACGGTCTCCGGCCCCGCGAAGCCGAGCACGGCCGCGGTGTGGGTACGTACGAGGTGCACGAGCGCCCGGTCCTGCTCCGCCTCGGTGAGGCCCGCGAGCCGCTGGGTGAGCGGTACCGGCCCTGAGCCGTTGCCGGACCGTGCGGACCGGCGGGCGGGCGTGGGTACCAGACCGCGCAGCAGCGGCCGCACCTGGTCCGGGTGGGCCCGCAGCGCCGCCAGGTCGATCGCGGCGGGTACCGCGGTCGCGGCGCCGGTCGCGCGCGCCGCGTCGAACAGCGCCATGCCGTCCTCGGAGGACAGCGGGGCCATGCCGCCCCGCGCCATCCGCCGTACGTCGGCGTCGTCGAGGTGGCCGGTGATACCACTGGCCTCGGCCCACAGGCCCCAGGCCAGCGACGTCGCCGCCAGACCGGTGGCCCGGCGGTGTTGCGCGAGCGCGTCGAGGAATGTGTTGGCGGCCGCGTAGTTGCCCTGGCCGGGGCTGCCGAACACACCGGCGACGGCGGAGAACAGCACGAACGCCGTGAGGTCCGTCCCCCGGGTCAGCTCGTGCAGGTGCAGCGCGGCGTCGGCCTTGGGGCGGAACACCGCGTCGACGTGCTCCGGGGTCAGGGATTCGACCGTACCGTCGTCCAGCACGCCCGCCGTGTGGACGACGGCGGTCACGGGGTGCTCGGCCAGCAGCGCGGCGACCGCTGCGCGGTCGCTCACGTCGCAGGCCACGGCGGTGACCCGCGCGCCCAGTTCCGTCAGCTCCCGGCACAGTCCTTCGGCACCCGGTGTGGCCGCGCCGCGCCTGCCGGTCAGTACCAGGTCCCGGACTCCGTGGTGGGTGACGAGGTGCCGGGCGGTCAAGCCGCCGAGCATGCCGAAACCCCCGGTGATCAGCACCGTGCCGTCGGGGGCGAAGGCCGGCGGCTCGGGCGCGTCGGCCGCGATGGCGAGCGGTGCCAGCCTGGCCATCGAGGCGGCGCCGTTCCTGACCGCGACCTGCGGCTCCCCGGTCGCCACCGCGGCGGGCAGCCTGCGCAGCGACTTCTCCTGCCCGTCCACGTCGACCAGTACGAACCGCGCCGGGTGCTCCGACTGCGCCGACCGCACCAGGCCCCACGCGGGAGCGCGCACCAGGTCGGGCACGTCCTCGTCCGGCCCGGCCGCCACCGCGCCGCTGGTCAGCAGTACGAGCCGCGACGCGGCGAACCGGTCGTCCGCGAGCCACTTCTGGAGCAGTTCGAGGGTGAGGCGCGTCGCCTCGCGGGGGGTCGTCGCGCCCTCGCCCGGTGTCACGGCCACGAACCGGGGCACCGGCGCGCCGGCATCGACGGCTGCCAGCAGCGCGGCCAGGTCGTCGTGTTCGTCGACCGGTCCACCGGCCGCGGTGAGCGCGTGGGCCGGCCGGGCGGTGTCGCCGCCGAGCACCGCCCATGTGCCGCTGTCGGGAGCGGCGTCCGGCATCGGCACCCACTTCACCTCGAACAGCGAGTCGCGGTGGGCGGACCGCGCGAGGGTGAGCTGGTCGGCGGAGATGGGCCGCAGGGTCAGTTCGTCGACAGCGGCGACCGGCTCGCCGTGGCCGTCGGCGACCAGCACCGCGACGGCGTCCACGCCGACCGGTGTCAGCCGGACCCGCAGCTCGGTCGCGCCGGTCGCCAGCAGCCGCACTCCGGCCCACGAGAACGGGAGCCCTTCCGAACTCACCCCGAGCCCGATGACGTGCAGTGCGGCGTCCAGGAGAGCCGGGTGCAGGCCAAAGCCCTCGTCCGCGAGGCCGTCCGGCAGGACCACTTCGGCGAACACCTCGTCGCCCTTGCGCCAGGCCGCGCGCAGGCCCTGGAAGGCGGGGCCGTGGTCGAGGCCGGAGGCGGCGAGGGTGGCGTAGTGGCCGTCCAGTTCGACCGGTTCGGCCTCGCTCGGCGGCCAGGCGATGAGGTCGTCGGTGACGGGTTCCGCCTCGGCCGCCAGGGTGCCGGTGGCGTGGCGGGTCCAGTCTCCGCCTTCGTCCCCCCGGGAATCCACGGTGAAGGCCCGCTTGCCCGACGCGTCCGGCCCGTCGAGGCTGAGCCGCACCTGGACGCCGTCCCGCTCGGGCAGCACCAGGGGCACTCCGAGCACCAGGTCGTCCAGCGACGCGCAGCCGACGTGGTCGCCGGCGCGCAGTGCGAGGTCCGTGTAGGCCGCGCCGGGGAGCACCGCGGCGCCCAGGACGCGGTAGTCGGCGAGCCACGGGTGGGTCCGCGGGGACAGCCTGCCGCTGAACACCAGGCCCTCGGAGTCGGCGAGTTCGGTGACGGCGGCGAGCAGGGGGTGGTCCACCCGCCCCAGCCCGGCCGAGGTCACGTCGCCGGGCGCGGTGTGTGTCGTCGTGGGCCAGAAGCGCTCGTGCTGGAACGGGTACGTCGGCAGGTCCACCCGCCGTGCCCCGGACAGCTCCCACTCCACCCGGCCGCCGCGTACGAACAGTGTGCTCGCCGAGGTCATCAGCCGGGCCAGGCTCCCGTCCCCGCGCCGGGACGAGCCGACCACCACACCGTCGGCGCCGACCAGTTCGCCCAGGCCGGCGACCAGTACCGGGTGCGGGCTCACCTCGACGAAGGTCTTGAAGCCCTCCGCCACCAGGGCGGATACGGAGTCGGCGAACTCCACCGTCTGCCGCAGGCTCCGGTACCAGTAGGCGGCGTCCATCTCACGCGTGTCCAGCCATCCGCCGGTCAGCGGGGAGTAGTACGGCACGTCGCCGGAGCGCGGCGACACGTCCGCCAGCGCCTCCATGAGCCGCGTCTCGATCCGCTCGATGTGGTGGGAGTGCGGGGCGTAGTCCGCCAGGACCCGCCGTGCCCACACCCCTTCCTCGGCGCAGACCTCCACCAGTTCGTCGAGCGCGGCGATGTCGCCGGAGACGACGACCGAGGCGGGGCCGTTCACGACGCCGACCGCGAGTTGGCCGTCCCATCGCGTCAGCAGTTCCCGTACGGCGTCCACGCCGAGCGCGACCGACACCATGCCGCCCTGGCCGGACAGCGAGGCCAGGGCCTTGCTCCGTACGACGACGAGCCGCGTCGCGTCCTCCAGGGACAGGGCGCCCGCGACGCACGCGGCCGCGATCTCGCCCTGCGAGTGCCCCAGTACGCCGCTCGGCTCGACGCCCCATGACCGCCAGGTGGCGGCCAGCGACACCATCACCGCGAACAGGGCGGGCTGGACGACGTCCAGCCGCTCCATCAGGCCGGCATCGCCGATCGCGTCCAGCAGCGACCAGTCGACGAACTCGTCCAGTGCCTTCGCGCACTCCTCCATCCGCGTGCGGAACACCGGGGAGGACTCCAGCAGCTCCTGCGCCATGCCGACCCACTGGGAACCGTGGCCGGGGAACACGAACACCACGCCGGCGCCGGGGTTCTCCGCCACACCGGTCACGACGTTCGGCGCCTCACGGCCGTCGGCGAGCGCGGTGAGCCCGGAGAGGAACTCCTCCCGGTCCAGCCCCACCACCACGGCCCGGTGTTCGAACACCGTCCGGGACCGCAGGGAGTGGGCGACGTCGGCGACCGACGCGGCCGTCTCGTGCTCGCACTCCTCCCGGAGCCGGGACGCCTGTTCGCGCAGTGCCTCGCCGGACCGCGCCGACAACACCCAGGGCACGACACCCTGCTCGCCCGGCTCGGTCTCGGCCGGTGTCACCTCGGGGGCCTGCTCGATGATGGCGTGCGCGTTCGTCCCGCTGAACCCGAACGACGACACACCGGCCCGCCACGGCCGGTCCACGGCGGGCCACGCGCGCTGGTCGGTGAGCAGTTCCACCGCCCCGGCCGTCCAGTCGACGTGCGGCGACGGCTCGTCCACGTGCAGTGTCTTCGACAGCACACCGTGGCGCATCGCCATCACCATCTTGATCACACCGGCCACACCCGCGGCCGCCTGCGTGTGACCGATGTTCGACTTCACCGACCCCAGCCACAACGGCCGGTCGGCGGGCCGGTCCTGGCCGTACGTGGCCAGCAGGGCCTGCGCCTCGATCGGGTCGCCGAGCCTCGTACCGGTGCCGTGCGCCTCGACCGCGTCCACGTCGGACGGCGCCAGACCGGCACTCGCGAGCGCCTGCCGGATGACCCGCTGCTGCGAGGGGCCGTTCGGCGCGGTCAGGCCGTTGGACGCGCCGTCCTGGTTCACCGCGGAACCACGCACGACGGCGAGCACCGGATGCCCGTTGCGCTGGGCGTCCGACAGCCGCTCCACGAGCAGCATGCCGACGCCCTCACCCCAGCTCGTGCCGTCGGCGTCGGCGGAGAACGCCTTGCACCGGCCGTCCATCGACAGCCCGCGCTGGCGGCTGAACTCGATGAACGCGCCCGGCGTGGACATCACGGTGACACCGCCCGCCAGTGCCGACGAGCACTCGCCGGACCGCAGCGCCTGCACCGCCAGGTGCAGGGCGACCAGCGACGACGAGCACGCCGTGTCCACCGTCACCGCGGGACCTTCGAAGCCGAACGTGTAGGACAGCCGGCCGGAGGCCACGCTGGCCGCGTTGCCGGTCGCCATGTGACCGCCGACGTCCTCGGTGGCCTTGCCCAGCACCAGCCCGTAGTCCTGCGCGTTCGAGCCGACGAACACACCGACGCGCTCACCGCGCAGCGACTCCGGGTCGACTCCCGCCCGTTCCAGCAGTTCCCAGGAGGTCTCCAGCAGCAGCCGCTGCTGCGGGTCCATCGCCAGCGCCTCACGCGGCGAGATCCCGAAGAAACGTGCGTCGAACCCGCTGACATCCGACAAGAACGCGCCCGAACGAAGGTACGTGGTCCCCACCGCGTCCGGGTCCGGGTCGTACAGCGCCTCCACGTCCCAGCCGCGGTCCGCCGGGAACTCCGACACGGCGTCCCCGCCCGCCAGCAGTACGTCCCACAGGTCCTCCGGGCTCGACACACCGCCGGGGAAGCGGCACGCCATCGACACGATCGCGATCGGCTCGTCGGTCACACCGGAGACGGCGACCGGAGCGGAAGGGGTGACAACGCCCACACCGGACAGCTCGGTCCGCAGATAGGCGGCGAGTACGGCGGCCGTCGGGTAGTCGAAGACGAGCGTCGCGGGGAGCGCGACGCCGGTGGCCTCGCTGAGCCGCGTACGCAGTTCCACCGCCGTCAGCGAGTCGAATCCCAGCTCCTTGAAGGCACGGGTCGCGGAGAACGCGTCGGCGGACACGTGACCGAGCACGGCGGCAGCCTCGTACCGGACCAGTTCGGTGAGCTGCCGCTCCTGCTCGGCCTCGTCCAGGCCGGCGAGTTGCTGAGCGAGCGCCGACATGCCCTGCTCCGCCGGAGCGGCCTCGAACGCAGCGCGCACCTCGGGCAGTTCACCCAGCAGCGAGCTGGGCCGCTGCGACATGAAGGTGCCCGCGAACCGCTCCCAGTCGACATCGGCGACGACGACGTTCCCGTCACCGCGTTCCAGCGCCGTGGCCAGACCCGCGATGGCCCCGGCCGGAGCCATCGTCGACAGGCCCCAGCGGTGCAGCAGCGTGGCCTGCTCGGCGGTCGCCACCATGCCGCCGCCGCCCCAGGGGCCCCAGGCGACCGCCGTGGCGGGCAGACCGGCAGCCCTGCGGTGGTCGGCGAGGGCGTCCAGGTAGGCGTTGGCGGCCGCGTACGCGCCCTGCCCGCTGCTGCCCCACACACCGGCGATGGACGAGAACAGTACGAACGCGTCCAACGGCGTGTCGCCCAGCAGGTCATGGAGATTCCTCGCGCCGTCGGCCTTGGCCGCCAGCACATCGGCGAGGTCGTCCCGGTCGAGGTCGGCGAGGGCGGCCGAGCGCTCGATGCCCGCCGCGTGCACGACCGCGGTGAGCGACGGGATGCTCTCCAGCAGCGCCGCGACGGACTCCCGGTCGGCCATGTCACAGGAGGCGAAGGTGACGTCCGCGCCCAACTCGGTCAGCTCGGACTCCAGTTCCCCCGCGCCCTCGGCGGCCCGGCCACGCCGGCCCGCCAGCACGATGTGCTCGGCCCCGTGCGCCGCCAGCCAGCGCGCCACGTGACCACCCAGGGCACCGAGACCACCGGTGACCAGGACCGTCCCGCGCGGCGTCCAGCCGGCGCCGGAGAGGGCCGCACTCAGCGGCGCGGGCACCAGCCTGCGGCCGAGGATCCCGCCGCCGCGTACGGCGACCTGGTCCTCCCCGGCCGTTCCGGCGAGCACCGAGGCCAGCAGATCACCGGTCGCCTCGTCCCGCACATCCGGCAGGTCCACCAGACCACCCCAACGACCCGGGTGCTCCAGCGCCGCCACCCGGCCCAGACCCCACAGCATCGACTGCTCGAACCCGGCAACCACGTCATCCGCGCCCACCGACACCGCACCCGACGTCACACACCACAACGGCGCCGGCACATCCGCGTCACCCAACGCGCGCAGCAGACCGATCGTGGCCGCCACACCCACGTCCGCGAATCCCAGCAGCGAGACCACACCACTGGGAGCGGGCAGGTCGGTCAGCGGCCCCGCCCAGTCGTCGGTTTCCGGATCCACGTCCAGGACGCGCACGTCCGCACCGTTCCGGGCCAGCGCGTCACGGACCCACTCCGCGCGGTCCTCACCGGACGGCGCGACGACCAGCCAGGCACCGTCCAGCCGCCGGCTTCCAGCGGTTATCCGCCGCCAGTCGACGCGGTAGCGCCAGCCATCAGCGATGGAACGGTCCCTCTGCTCCCTGCGCCACGCGGACAGCCGGGGCAGCACCTCGCTCAGCGGATCGTCCGACGACACGTCCAGCGTACGGGCGAGATCATCGAGGTCACCTCCCTCGACGACCTCCCAGAACCGCGCCTCCACCGGCGACATCCGCTGGGCGCCGTCATCGACGGCGAGAGCGTCCAGCCAGTAGCGCTCGCGCTGGAACGCGTACGTCGGCAGGACCACCCGTCGTGTGCCACGACCGGCGAAGAACACCTCCCAGTCCACCCGGACGCCGCGTACGTGCAGCTGTCCCGCGGCTGTCGTGGCGGCCACCGCCTCCGGCCGGTCACCACGCAGCACGGGTACGAAGGCCGCGTCGGGCGCGGACTCCTGGCCCAGCGCCGACAGCGTCCCACCAGGACCGACCTCGACAAACGTGCCTACACCCTCGCTCACGAGCGTGCCCACCGCATCGGCGAACCGCACCGACTCCCGTACGTGCCGCACCCAGTACTCCGGCGAGGACAACTCCTCGGCGCTCGCCGGCCGGCCCGTCAGCGTCGACACGATCGGGATCTCGGGTTCACCGAACTCGATGCCCCCGACCACCGCGCGGAACGCGTCGAGCATCGGCTCCATCAGCGGCGAGTGGAACGCATGGCTCACCCGGAGCCGCGTCACCTTCCGGCCCGCCTCGCGCCACAGCTCCGCCAGCACGTCCACGTCGGCGGCGACACCCGAGACGACCACCGAGTTCGGACCGTTGACCGCGGCGATACCCACCGTCTCCGGCAGGTCCGGCGCGATCTCGGCCTCCGAGGACTGGACCGCCACCATCGCACCGCCCTCGGGCAGCGCCTGCATCAGCGCACCACGCGCCGACACCACCTTCACCGCGTCCGCCAGCGACCACAGACCGGACACATGAGCCGCGGCCAGCTCACCGATCGAGTGGCCCGCCAGCATGTCGGGCCGCACACCCCACGACTCCAGCAGCCGGAACAGGGCGACCTCAACGGCGAACAGCGCCGGCTGCGTCACGCCCGTCTCGTTCAGCGCGTCGGCGTCCTCACCGAACAGCACCTCGCGCACCCTCGGGTCGAACGCACCCAGTACGGCATCCAGTGCCTCGGCGAACACCGGGAAACGGGCGGCCAGCTCGCGGCCCATGCCCAGCTTCTGCGAGCCCTGACCCGAGAACAGGAAACCCAGCCGGTCCGGCGCCGCCTCGCCCACCACAACGCCTGGACCGCCGCGCCCTTCGGCGACAGCGCCCAGAGCCGACCGGAACGCGGCGGGCTCCGCCGCGACAATCACCGCGCGGTGCTCCAGCGCCGCGCGCGAGAACGCCAGCGTGCGGCCCACGTCGGCCACGGACAGATCCGACGCTTCTTCCACAGACGCGTCGACGGACGCATCAACAAACGCCGCGAGCCGCGCGGCCTGCTCCCGCAATGCCTGGGGGCTCTTCGCCGACACCAGCCACGGGACGATCGTCCCGGCGGGCAACGGCTCGGGGACTTCCTCCCGCTCCACCGCGGGGGCCTGCTCGATGATGGTGTGCGCGTTCGTCCCGCTGAACCCGAACGACGACACACCCGCCCGCCACGGCTGACCGGTCTCCGGCCACGGCCGCGCCTCCGTCAGCAGCTCCACCGCACCCGCGGACCAGTCCACGTGCGGCGACGGCTCGTCCGCGTGGAGGGTGCGCGGCAGCACACCGTGCCGCATCGCCATGACCATCTTGATCACACCGGCCACACCGGCCGCGGCCTGCGTGTGGCCGATGTTCGACTTCACCGACCCCAGCAGCAACGGCCGGTCGGCGGGCCGGTCCTGGCCGTACGTGGCCAGCAGGGCCTGCGCCTCGATCGGGTCACCCAGCGTCGTGCCGGTGCCGTGCGCCTCGACGGCGTCGACGTCGGACGGCGCGAGGCCCGCGGCCGCCTGCGCGGCCCGGATCACCCGCTGCTGCGACGGACCGTTCGGCGCGGTCAGACCGTTGGACGCGCCGTCCTGGTTCACCGCGGAACCGCGCACGACGGCGAGCACCTGGTGGCCGTTGCGCTGGGCGTCGGACAGCCGCTCGACGAGCAGCATCCCGATGCCCTCGCCCCAGCCCGTACCGTCCGCGTCCGCCCCGAACGCCTTGCACCGGCCGTCCACCGACAGTCCGCGCTGCTTGCTGAACTCCACGAACGCGGCGGGCGTCGACATCACGGTCACGCCACCCGCCAGCGCCAGCTCGCACTCGCCCTTGTGCAGCGCCTGCACCGCCAGATGCAGCGCCACCAGCGACGACGAGCACGCCGTGTCCACCGTCACGGCCGGGCCCTCAAGGCCGTATGTGTAGGACAGCCGGCCGGAGATGACACTCGCCGCGCTGCCGGTGCCGAAGTAGCCCTCGACGCTCTCCGGCGCGGCCATCATCAGCGTCGTGTAGTCCTGGCCGTTGGTGCCGACGAACACACCGGAGCGGCTGCCCCGCAACGAGTTCGGGTCGATGCCCGCGCGCTCGAACGCCTCCCACGACGTCTCCAGCAGCAGTCGCTGCTGCGGATCCATCGCCAGCGCCTCGCGCGGCGAGATCCCGAAGAACGCCGGGTCGAAGTCCGCCACCCGGTCGAGGAAAGCGCCCATGCGGGTGTACGACGTGCCGACACGGGCGGCCTCCGGGTCGTACAGCGCCTCCACGTCCCAGCCTCGGTCGGCCGGGAACTCCGACACCGCGTCGCCGCCCGACAGGAGTACGTCCCACAGGTCCTCCGGCGATTCGACCCCGCCGGGGAACCGGCACGCCATCGCCACGATCGCGATCGGCTCGTCGGTCACACCGGAGACGGCGACCGGAGCGGAGGCGGTGGGGGCCCCGACCACACCGGACAGCTCGGTCCGCAGATAGGCCGCGAGCGCCCCGGCCGTCGGGTAGTCGAACACCACGGTCGCGGGCAGGGCGACGCCGGTGGCCTCGCTGAGCCGGGCGCGCAGCTCCACCGCCGTCAGCGAGTCGAAGCCCAGCTCCCTGAAGGCGCGCGTCGCGGAGAACGCGGCGGTGGACACATGGCCGAGTACAGCGGCAGCCTCGTACCGGACCAGCTCGGTGAGCTCCCGCTCCTGCTCGGCCTCGTCCAGGCCCGCGAGCCGCTGGGCGAGGGCCGACGTACCGCCGTCCGCCGCCGGAGCGGTGTCGAACGCGGCGCGGACCTCCGGCAGTTCACGCAGCAGCCGGCTCGGCCGCCGTGCCATGAAGGTGCCCGCGAACCGGGACCAGTCGACATCGGCGATGGTGACCTTCGCGTCACCGTGTTCGACGGCCGTGCCGAGTCCGGCGAGCGCCGCCTCAGGGGCCATCGTGGTCAGGCCCCTGCGCTGGAGGTGTGCGGCCTGCCCGGAGTCCGCGACCATGCCGCCGCCGCCCCACGGGCCCCACGCGACCGCCGTGGCGGGCAGACCCGCCGCCCTGCGGTGGTCGGCGAGGGCGTCCAGGTAGGCGTTGGCCGCGCCGTAGGCGGCCTGGCCACCACTGCCCCACACACCGGCGATGGACGAGAACAGTACGAACGCGTCCAACGGCGTGCCGGCCAGGAGTTCGTGCAGGTTCCTGGCGCTGTCGGCCTTGGCCGCCAGCACATCGGCGACGTCGGTGAGGTCGTCGGGGTCGAGGTCGGCGAGAGTCGCCGAGCGTTCGATGCCCGCCGTGTGGAAGACGGCGGTGAGTGACGGGATGCTCTCCAGCAGCGCCGCGACGGACTCCCGGTCGGCCATGTCACAGGAGGCGAAGGTGACGTCCGCGCCCAACTCGGTCAGCTCGGACTCCAGTTCTCCCGTACCCTCGGCGGCCCGGCCACGCCGGCTCGCCAGCACGATGTGCTCGGCCCCGTGCGCCGCCAGCCAGCGTGCCACCCGGCCGCCGAGGGCGCCCGTACCGCCGGTGACCAGGACCGTGCCACGCGGCGACCAGCCCTCCCCGGAAACTTCGCCCAGCGGCGCGGGCACCAGCCTGCGGCCGAGGATCGCGCCGCCGCGTATGGCGACCTGGTCCTCGCCGGCCGTTCCGGCGAGCACGGAGGCAAGGAGGTCCCCGGTCGCCTCGTCCCGCACGTCCGGCAGATCGACCAGGCCGCCCCAGCGGTCGGGGTGCTCCAGCGCGGCCACTCGGCCCAGGCCCCACAGCATCGACTGCTCGAACCCGGCGACCGTGTCATCCGCGCCCGCCGAGACCGCGCCCGACGTCACACACCACAACGGCGCCGGCTTTTCGGCGTCGCCCAGCGCGCGCAGCAGACCGATCGTGGCCGCCACACCCACGGGCACAACCGAACCGCCCGCGCCCGCGAGCCCCAACAGCGACACCACACCGCTGAGCGCGGGTGACTCCGCCAACTGCCCGGCCCAGTCCACGCTTTCCGGATCCACGTGCAGGACCCGCACGTCCGCACCGTTCCGGACCAAAGTGTCGCGAACCCACTCGGCGCGCGCCTCACCAGTCGGCGCGACCACCAGCCAGGCACCGTCCAGCTGCCGGCTCCCGGCGGTCACCGGCAGCCAGTCGACCCGGTACCGCCAGTCGTCGGCGGCGGACCGGTCCCGCTGCTTCCTGCGCCAGGCGGAGAGCCGGGGCAGCACGGCGCTCAGCGGATCGTCGGGCGACACATCAAGCGTGCGGGCGAGATCAGCGGGATCGCCCTCCTCCACGGCCTCCCAGAACCGTGCCTCCACCGGCGACATGCGCTCGACGGCCTCGTCGTCGGCCGGAGCCTCCAGCCAGTAACGCTCACGCTGGAACGCGTACGTCGGCAGATCCACCCGCCGCGCGCCGCTGTCGTCGAAACAGGCGGCCAGGTTCACCGAGACGCCGCGCACGTGCAGTTGGCCGACGGCGGTGGTCAGTGCGACCAGCTCGGGCCGGTCGCCGCGCAGGGCGGGTACGAAGGCGGCCTCCGGGGCGGTGTACTGCCCGAGACCGGACAGCACCCCGCCGGGACCGATCTCCAGGAAGACATCGACGCCCCGCTCGCGCAGCGCCACGACCGCGTCGTGGAACCGTACGGACCCGCGTACGTGCCGCACCCAGTACTCCGGCGAGGCGAGCTCCTCGGCGCTCGCCTGCGCGCCGGTCAGCGTCGACACGATCGGGATCGCGGGCGTCCCGTACGACACGCCTTCCAGGACCTGGCGGAACGCGTCGAGCATCGGCTCCATCAGCGGCGAGTGGAAGGCGTGGCTCACCCGCAGGCGCGTCACCTTGCGCCCCGCCTCGCGCCAGCGCTCGGCGACCGCCTCGGCGTCGGCGGCGTCACCGGAGACGACCACCGAGTTCGGGCCGTTGACCGCGGCGATACCCACCGTCTCCGGCAGATCCGCGGCGACCTCGGCCTCGGTCGCCTGGATGGCCACCATCGCACCACCGGACGGCAGCGCCTGCATCAACCCGGCACGCGCCGACACCACCTTGGCGGCATCCGCCAGCGACCACACACCCGACACGTGGGCCGCGGCCAGCTCACCGATCGAATGACCGGCCAGCACATCCGGCCGCACACCCCACGACTCCAGCAGACGGAACAACGCCACTTCCACCGCGAACAGCGCCGGCTGCGTCACCCCCGTCTCGTTCAGCGCGTCGGCGTCCTCGCCCACCAGGACCTCGCGGACCTCCGGGCCGAACTCCGCCAGTACGGCGTCCAGCGCTTCCGCGAACACCGGGAAACGCGCGGACAGTTCACGCCCCATACCGAGCCGCTGCGAGCCCTGACCCGAGAACAGGAAACCGAGTCGATGCGGCGTCGCCTCACCCACCGCGACGCCTGGACCACCACGCCCCTCGGCGAGAGCGGCGAGCCGGTCGGTGGTGGTGGCCCGGTCCTCGGCCAGCAGTACGGCGCGGTGCTCGAACACGCTCCGTGTCGTGGCCAGCGAGAAGCCGACCCCCACCGGGTCGAAGCCGTCGGAAGCCTCCACGGCGGACAGGAGGCGGTCCGCCTGCGCGCGCAGCGCGTCGGGGGTGCGGGCGGACAGCACCCACGGCGCGACAGGGGTGACCCGCGGGTCGGCGTCCGCGGTGGACGGCTCGTCGTCGGCGGGCGGCTCCTCCAGGATGACGTGGGCGTTCGTCCCACTCACGCCGAACGAGGACACACCGGCGCGGCGCGGTTCGCCGGTCTCCGGCCACGGCTGTCCCTCGGTCAGCAGCGCCACGGTGCCCACCGACCAGTCGACGTGGCTGCTCGGCTCGTCGACGTGCAGGGTCTTGGGCAGCACCCCGTGCCGCATCGCCATGACCATCTTGATGATGCCGCCGACCCCGGCCGCCGCCTGGGCGTGGCCGATGTTCGACTTCAGCGACCCCAGCCACAGCGGCCGCTCGGCGTCCCGCTCGGCGCCGTAGGTCGCGATGAGGGCCTGCGCCTCGATCGGGTCGCCGAGCGTGGTGCCGGTGCCGTGTGCCTCGACCGCGTCCACCTGCTCGGGGGTGAGCCGTGCGCTCGCCAGCGCCTGACGGATCACCGCCTGCTGGGAGGGTCCGTTGGGCGCGGTCAGGCCGTTGGACGCGCCGTCCTGGTTCACCGCGGAACCGCGCACGACGGCCAGCACGCGGTGGCCGTTGCGGCGGGCGTCGGACAGCCGCTCCACGAGCAGCATCCCGACGCCCTCGCCCCAGCCGGTGCCGTCGGCACTGTCCGAGAACGCCTTGCAGCGGCCGTCCACGGACAGGGCGCGCTGCCTGCTGTACTCGACGAAGGTGCGCGGTGTGGACATGAACGTGGCGCCGCCGGCGAGCGCGAGCGAGCACTCCTCGCGGCGCAGCGCGACCATCGCGAGGTGCAGGGCGACCAGTGACGACGAGCATGCCGTGTCCACCGTCACGGCGGGCCCGACGAGGCCGAGCGTGTAGGCGATCCGGCCGGAGGCGATGCTGCCCGCGCTGCCGTTGGCGAGGAAGCCCTCGAATCCCTCGGGCGCCTGCGACATCCGCGTCGCGTAGTCGTTGTACATGACGCCCGCGAACACACCGGTCCTGGTGTCCCTGGCCTGTACGGGGTCGATGCCCGCGCGCTCGAAGGCCTCCCAGGAGGTCTCCAGCAGCAGTCGCTGCTGCGGGTCGGTCGCCAGCGCCTCGCGCGGTGAGATCCCGAAGAACGCCGGGTCGAAGCCCGTGGCGCCCTGGAGGAATCCGCCGTGCCGGGTGATCGACGTGCCGACGTGATCGGGGTCGGGGTTGTGGAGCGCGTCGGTGTCCCAGCCGCGGTCGGCCGGGAACTCCACGACGGCGTCCCCGCCGTCGGCCAGCAGCCGCCACAGGTCTTCCGGCGACTCGACACCACCGGGATAGCGGCAGCTCATCCCGATGATCGCGATGGGCTCGTTCTCCCGCTCCTCGACCTCGCGCAGACGCCGGCGTGTGGTGCGCAGGTCGGTGGTGGCCCGCTTGAGGTAGTCGCGGAGCTTGTCCTCGTTCTCCATCTGGCGTGCGCTCCTTACAGCGGTGGGGGCGAGATCGACGCGGTCCGACCCGGTCACGAGGTTTCGAGTTCGTTGTCGAGGTAGCCGAAGAGTTCGTCGTCGGTGGCCGAGTCGAGGTCGGACTCGATGTCCTCGTCGGCGTCACCGGTCCGTGTGTCGCTCCACTTGGCCAGCAGGGCGCGCAGCCGCAGGTCCGCCTTTGTGGCGGCGCCGTCGTCGGTGAGGGCGAGCAGCGCGCTCTCCAGCCGGTCGAGCTGGTCGAGCACGCCGGTCCCCGGATCGGGCTCGGTGCGCGGGAGCAGCGTGAGCACGTGCCGGGTGATCGCGGCGGCCGACGGGTGGTCGAAGACGAGCGTCGAGGGCAGCCGCAGCCCGGTGGCGGCGGTGAGCCGGTTGCGCAGCTCGACCGAGGTCAGCGAGTCGAACCCGAGGTCGCGCAGCGCGCGGCCGGGATCGACCTGTGCTTCGCCCGAGTGGCCGAGCGTCGCGGCGACCTGCGCGCAGACCAGGTCGAGCACCGTCTGTTCGCGGTCCGCGGCGGACTGGCCCGCGATGGTGTCGGCGAACGTCGTGGTCGCGACGGGAGCCGCGGTCGTGACGCGGCGGGCGGGGGCGCGGACCAGGCCGCGCAGTATCAGGGGCAGTGTGCCGTCCGCCGCCTGTCCGCGCAGTGCCGCGGTGTCCAGCCGGACCGGTACGAGCGTGGCGCGGCCGTCCCGCGCCGCGGTGTCGAACAGCGCGAGCGCGTCGTCGGTGGGCAGTTCGAGGATGCCGGAGCGGCCGAGCCTGGCCCGGTCGCCCGTGTCGAGTCCCGCCGTCATGCCGCTCGCGGCGGCCCACATGCCCCAGGCCAGTGAGACGCCGGGCAGGCCGAGCGTGTGCCGGCGTTGTACGACCGCGTCGAGCGCCGCGTTGGCGGCGGCGTAGCTCGCCTGGCCCGCGCTGCCGAGGATGCCGGCCGCCGAGGAGAACACGACGAACGCGGTCAGGTCGGTGCCCCTGGTCAGCTCGTCCAGGTGCAGCAGGCCGTCGACCTTCGGGCCGAATACGCGGTCGACCCGTTCGGGTGTCAGCGACTCCAGCACGCCGTCGTCGACGACGCCCGCCGTGTGGACGACCGCGCCGAGCGGCCGGTCCAGTGAGGCGAGCAGAGCGGCCACCGCGTCGCGGTCGGCCACGTCGCAGGCCACCACGGACACCTCGGCGCCCAGCGCCACCAGTTCGTCGCGCAGTTCCTCCGCGCCCTCGGTCGCCGGGCCCTTGCGCCCGGCCAGTACGAGGTTGCGGACGCCCTGGTCGGCGACCAGGTGGCGTGCCACGAGTGCGCCGAGTGTGCCGAGGCCGCCGGTCACCAGGACGGGGCGGTCCTGGTCCGCCGGCCATGGGCCGTCGGCGGGCGGGGCGGGCGGCGTGCCGGTGGCGGCCCGTACGAGCCTGGGCGCCGTCACCAGCCCGGCCCGTACGGCCAGTTGGGGTTCGCCGGAGGCCAGTCCCGCGGGCACGGCGAGGGCGGACTCTTCGGCGTCGTCGAGGTCGAGGAGCGCGAACCGGCCGGGGTTCTCGGTCGCCGCCGACCGTACGAGCCCCCACACGGCGGCGTGCGCCGGGTCGGGCTCTTCGGTGTCGACGGCGCCGCGGGTCACGAACACCAGGCGGGTGTTCGCGGTCCGCTCGTCGGCGAGCCAGTCCTGGGCCCGTGTCAGTGCCCAGGACACCGCTTCCCTCGCCGCCGTGCCGTCGTCCGTGCCGGAGGGCCGGGGGCAGAGGGCGAGCAGGTCGGTCACGCCGTCGAGGGCGTCGAAGCCCGACACCGCCGGCGCGTCGAGTCCGAGGCTGTCCGCGCCGGTGCCGAGCACGGCGAGCGCGACGGGCCTGTCCCCGGTCCCTTCGACGGGCGTCCACTCCAGGGCGAACAGGGATTCGGCGGTCCGGGAGGCGACGCTCTTGAGCTCCGCCGGCCGCATCACCAGCGATTCGACGGTGGCCAGGGGCCTGCCTGCCTGGTCCGCGACGGCCAGTGCCATCTCGTCCTGGCCTGTGGGCGTCCAGCGCACCCGCAGCACCGAGGCGCCGACGGCGTGCAGCCGTACCCCCGTGAAGCTGAAGGGCAGCCGGGGGCCGCCGCCGGTCTCGTCCAGTGCGCGCAGCACGGGTGCGTGCAGCGCGGCGTCGAGCAGGGCGGGGTGCAGGCTGAAGCCCTCGCCGCCGGTCCCGTCCTCCAGGGCCACCTCGACGTATACGTCGCTGCCGAGGCGCCAGGCGGCGCGCAGCGCGCGGAACACGGGCCCGTAGTCGTAGCCGAGTTCGGTGAGGCGGTGGTAGACGTCGTCGACGTCCATCGGGGTCGCGCCCTCCGGCGGCCACGCGGCCAGTTCGGTCGGCTGTGCGTCGCCGGCCGTGAGCGTGCCGGTGGCGTGCTCCGTCCAAGGCGCGTCCCGGTCGGCGTCCTCGGCCCGCGAGTGGACCCGGATGCTCCGCCTGTCGTCGGTCTCCGCGCCGACCGCGACCCGCAGGGCGACGCCGCCGCGCTCGGGCAGGACCAGTGGGGCCTGGAGGGTCAGCTCCTCGACCTCGTCGAGTCCGCAGTGGCCCGCGGCGTGCAGGGCGAGGTCGAGGAAGCCCGTGCCGGGGAAGAGAACCCGGTCGCCGACACCGTGGTCGGCGAGCCACGGCTGGGTCCGTGTGGACAGCCGACCGGTGAAGACGACGCCGTCGGAGTCGGGCAGCGCGACGGCGGCGCGGAGCAGCGGGTGGTCGCCCGCGGCGACACCGAGGGCCGCCGTCGCCCCGTCGCCCGCGGGGGCGACGGCCGCGGTCAGCCAGTACCGGTCGTGCTGGAAGGCGTACGTGGGCAGGTCGACGCGGTTGCCGCGGAGGCCGAGCGCGGCGGCCAGGTCCAGCCGCGCGCCCCGGACGTGGAGCTGCGCGGCGGCGAGGGTCAGCGCGTCCGCTTCGGGCCGGTCGGAGCGGAGCGTCGGCACGAACACGGCGTCGGGGGCACTGTCCTGGCCCATCGCGGTGAGCACGCTGCCGGGCCCGACCTCCACCATCGTCGTCACGCCCTGCGCGACGAGCGCCGTGACACCGTCGGCGAACCGCACGGGCCGGCGTACGTGCCGTGCCCAGTACTCCGGCGAGGCCAGTTCCGCGGCGTCGACCGGTGCGCCGGTCAGTGTGGACACGATCGGCAGCGCGGGCGGGTTGGCGGTCGCGCTCGCCACGACGCCGCGGAACTCCGCCAGCATCGGTTCCATCAGCGGCGAGTGGAACGCGTGGCTGACCCGCAGTCGGCTCACCTTGCGGCCCTGCGCCTTGAGGCGGTCGGTGAGTTGCAGCACTTCCAGTTCGCTGCCGGACAGGACCAGCGAGTTCGGACCGTTGATGGCGGCGATACCGACGTCCTCGGAGCACTCGGGCGCGATTTCCTCCTCGGTGGCCTGCACCGCGACCATGACGCCGCCGGCGGGCAGCGCCTGCATGAGCGCGCCGCGCGCGGCGACTATCGCGCACGCGTCGGCCAGCGAGAAGACGCCCGCCACGTGCGCGGCGGTCAGTTCGCCGATCGAGTGGCCGGCGAGCGCGTCGGGCCGCATTCCCCAGGACTCCCAGAGCCGGTAGAGCGCGACCTCGACGGCGAACAGCGCGGGCTGGGCGTACTCGGTGCGGTCCAGCATGGCCTGGTCGTCGCCGAAGACCACGTCGCGCAGCGGCACGGCCAGCAGCGGGTCGAGGTGGGCGAACGCCTCGTCGAGGGCGTCGGCGAACACGGTATGCGTCTCGTACAGGTCCCGGCCCATGCCGATGCGCTGGGAGCCCTGGCCGGAGAACAGTACGGCGAGCCTGCCGCCGTCGGGGGCGCCCCGTACCACGGCCGGGTCGTCCACACCCTCGGCCAGGGCGTCGAGGCCGGTGCGCAGTTCGGGGGTGCCGGTGCCGAGGACGACCGCGCGGTGGTCGAGTGCGGCCCGCCCGGCCGCGAGGGTCGTGGCGATGTCCACGGGCGACAGCTCGGGCCGCTCGTCCATGGCGGACGCCAGGCGTACGGCCTGCTCGCGCAGCGCCGAGGTGTCGCGGGCGGACAGCGCCCACGCCAGGGTGCGGCCGTCGGGCTCGTCCGCGGGGGCGGGGGCGACGGGCTCGGCCTGTTCGAGGATGACGTGGCCGTTGGTGCCGCTGACGCCGAACGCGGAGACGGCGGCCCTCCTCGGCCTGCCGGTCTCGGGCCATGCGCGCTGGTCGGCGAGGAGTTCCACGGCGCCGGTCGTCCAGTCCACGTGCTGGGACGGGCGGTCGAGGTGCAGGGTGCGCGGCAGTACGCCATGCCGCAGCGCCTGCACCATCTTGATGATGCCCGCGATGCCCGATGCCGCCTGGGTGTGGCCGATGTTCGACTTCAGCGCGCCCAGCAGCAGCGGCCGGTCGGCGGGGCGGTTCTGGCCGTAGGTGGCGAGCAGTGCCTGTGCCTCGATGGGGTCGCCGAGCCGGGTGCCCGTGCCGTGGCCCTCGACGGCGTCCACGTCCGAGGGGGTCAGGCCGGCGTTGGCGAGCGCCGCCTGGATGACCCGCTGCTGCGCGGGGCCGTTCGGTGCGGACAGGCCGTTGGACGCGCCGTCCTGGTTGATCGCGGAACCCCGGACGACGGCGAGTACCTCGTGGCCGTTGGCGCGCGCGGCGGAGAGCGGTTCCAGCAGGACCAGGCCCGCGCCCTCGCCCCAGCCGACGCCGTCGGCGGCGTCGGCGAAGGGCTTGCAGCGGCCGTCGGGGGCCAGGCCGCCCTGGAGGCTGAACTCGGCGAAGGGCGTCGGCGTCACCATGATCGCCGTGCCGCCCGCCAGGGCCATCGAGCACTCGCCCGACCGCAGCGCCTGCATCGCGAGGTGCAGGGCGACCAGCGAGGACGAGCACGCGGTGTCCACGGTGACGGCGGGCCCGCGCAGGCCAAGCGAGTAGGCGATCCGGCCCGACATGACGCTCAGCGCGTCGCCGGTCAGCCGGTAGCCGTCCATCTCGGGCGTCGCCTGTTCCAGGGTGCCGGCGTAGCCCTGCGGCGAGGCACCGATGAACACGCCGGTGAGGCTGTCGCGTACCGAGGACGGGTCGATGCCCGCCCGCTCGAAGGCCTCCCAGGCCAGTTCGAGTACCTGCCGCTGCTGGGGGTCCATCGCCAGCGCCTCGCGCGGGGCGATGCCGAAGAAGCCCGCGTCGAAGCCGCCCGCGTCGTCGACGAAGGCGCCCTCCAGGGTGCGGCTGTGGCCCTGGGCCTCCGCGTCGGCCGGGTACAGCCGGTCGGGGTCCCAGCCCCGGTCGTCCGGGAAGGCGCCGATGGCGTCGTGTCCGTCCAGGACGAGGGACCACAGGTTCTCGGGTCCGCGCACACCGCCGGGGTAGCGGCAGCTCATCGCCACCACCGCGATCGGCTCGTCGGCGTCACGGGTCGCGGTCCGGCCGCCCGGCGCGGCGGTCTCCCGTTCGCCGAGCACCACGGTGTGCAGATGGCGGGCGAGCGCCTCGGGCGTCGGGTGGTCGAAGACGACGGTGGTGGGCAGCCGTACGCCGGTGGCGGTGTTGAGGCGCTTGCGGACCTCGATGGCGGTGAGGGAGTCGAAGCCCAGCTCGCGGAAGGCCCGGTCCGGGGTGACGGCGTCGGGGCCGTCGTGGCCGAGCACGGCCGCGGCGTGGCCGCGGACCAGGTCGAGCAGCAGCCGGTGCTGGTCGGCCTCGGTGAGCCCGGCGAGCCGGTCGGCCAGCGCCCCGCCGGAGGCGGGCGCTTCCGCCGTGTCCTGTTCCGCCAGGGCGACGACGTCGGGGATCTCGCTGATCAGCGGGCGCGAGCGGGCCGCTGTGAAGCCGGGGGCGAAGCGGGCCCAGTCGACGTCCGCGACCGTCAGGGTCGTCTCGCCCGTCGCGAGGGCGGTGGCGAGCGCGCCGACGGCGAGCCCGGGCCGCATGGGGCGCATGCCCCTGCGGCGCAGCTGATCGTTGAGGTCGCCCGCGGCCATTCCTTCGCCCGCCCACATGCCCCAGGAGACGGAGGTGGCGGGCAGGCCGTCGGCGTGGCGGCGCTGCGCGAGGCCGTCGAGGAAGGCGTTGGCGGCGCCGTACGCGCCGAGTTCGCCGCTGCCCCAGACCGCGGACCCGGAGGAGAACAGGACGAACGCGTCCAGCTCGCGTCCGGCGCACAGTTCGTCGAGGTGGGCCGCGCCGACGGCCTTCGCCGCGAGGGCGTACGCGAGGTCGGGGGTGTACGTGTCGGCGAGCGGCAGGGACGGGACGGTGCCCGCCGCGTGGAAGACCGAGCGGATCGGTGTGCCGTCGGCGTCGAACCGGGCGAACAGGTCGGCCAGCGCGGTGCGGTCGGCGGCGTCGCAGGCGGTGACGGTGGTCAGGACGCCGAGCGCGGTCAGCTCGGCCTCCAGCTCGCGGGCGCCGGGGGCGTCGGCGCCGCTGCGGCTGGTCAGCACGATGTGCTCGGCGCCGTTGGCCGCCAGCCAGCGGGCGACCTGGCCGCCGATGGCGCCGGTGCCACCGGTGATCAGTACGGTGCCGCGGGCGCGCCAGGCGGCCGGAGCCGCGGGTGCGGGGGCCGGGGTCAGCCGTCGTACGGACACGCCGGAGGCGCGGATCGCCAGCTGGTCCTCGTCCGTCCGCGCGGCCAGGACGGCGGCGAGCCGGGTCGCGGTCCTGGCGTCGGGGGTCACGGGGAGGTCGACGATGCCGCCCCAGCGGTCGGGGTGTTCCAGGCCGACTGCGAGCCCGAGGCCCCACATCTGGCTCTGCGCCGGATGGGTCAGCGGGTCGGACCGTCCGACGGACACCGCGCCCGTCGTGGCCAGCCACAGCGGGGCGCCGATGCCGGCCTCGCCGAGCGCCCGTACCAGCTCCGGTGTGCCGGACAGTCCGCTCGGGACGGCCGGCGACGCGGGGTCGGGCCGTTCGTCCAGCGCCAGCAGGGAGAGCACACCACTGGGCTCGACGCCCACGGCGCGCAGCGACTCCGGGGAGCCGTCGGTCTCCAGGACGTCGGCGCCGTGCGCGCGCAGCGCTTCGACGGCCGCCGCGTGCCACGGATGCTCCGCCTCGGCCGGCGGGCCGACCACGAGCCAGGTGCCGGTCAGGGCCGGTGTGGCGGGGGCGGCGGCGAGCGGGCGCCAGGTGACCCGGTAGCGCCACGAGTCGACGGCGGACCGCTCCTGGCTGCGGCGGCGCCAGCCGGCCAGGCTGGGCAGGACGTCGGTCAGCGGCGCGTCGGCGGGGACGTCCAGCGTCTCGGCGAGGTCGCCCCGCTCCACCGCGGACCAGAACTCCTCCAGCGCCGGGTCGCCGCCCGCCGTCGGGCGGGCCGGCTCGTCGATCCAGAACCGTCTGCGCTGGAACGGGTAGGTCGGCAGGTCCACGGGCCGTCCGGCGGGCACCACGGCGCGCCAGTCGAAGGGCAGGCCCTCCACGTACGCCTCGGCGGCGGAGAGCAGGAACCGGTCGAGGTCACCGTCGGTGCGGCGCAGGGTGCCGACCACGACGGCGTCGGCACCGGTCGCGTCCAGCGTCTCGCGCACGCCGATGGTGAGCACGGGGTGCGGGCTGCACTCGACGAACACGCCGACGCCCCGGTCGAGGAGGCCGCGGGTGGCGTCCTCGAACCGTACGGTCTCCCGCAGGTTCTGGTACCAGTAGTCCGCGCCCACCTCGGTCCCGGTCAGCCACTCCCCGGTGACGGTGGACAGCATCGGCACGCGCGCGGGCATGGGTTCCACCCCGGCCAGCACGGTGGCCAGGGTGTCCCGGATGCGCTCGACGTGCGGTGAGTGGGACGCGTAGTCGACGGGGACGCGCCGGGCCCGTACGCCGTCGGCGGCGCAGGACTCGACCAGTTCGTCCAGTGCGTCGGCGTCGCCCGCCACGACCACCGAGCCGGGGCCGTTGATCGCGGCGACGGAGATCCGCCCGTCCCACCGTGCGATCCGCGCGCGGGCGTCGTCGACCGTCGCGGCCAGCGACACCATGCCGCCCTGGCCGGACAGTGCGGGCAGCGCCCTGCTGCGCAGCGCGACGATCTTGGCGGCGTCGGCCAGCGACAGCGCGCCCGCGACATGGGCGGCGGCTATCTCGCCCTGGCTGTGCCCCACCACCGCGTCCGGCTCCACACCGTACGAGCGCCAGAGCGCGGCCAGCGACACCATCACGGCGAACAGCGCGGGCTGTACGACGTCGACCCGGTCCAGTTCCGCGCCGTCGGCCAGGACGTCCCACAGCGACCAGTCCACGTGCGGGGCGAGTGCCTCGGCGCACGCGTCGAGCGAGTCGCGGAACACCGGCGAGGACTCGGCCAGCGCGGCGCCCATGCCCAGCCACTGCGAGCCCTGGCCGGGGAAGACGAACGCGACCTTGCCCGGGGGCCGTGCGACGCCTATCGCCATGCGGGCGGACTCGCCCCCTCGGGCCACGGCCGTCAGCGCGTCGGCTCCGCCCGCCACCACCACGGCCCGGTGGTCGAACACCGACCGGGACAGCAGGGCGTCCGCCATGTCGGCCGGTGCCAGCTTCTCCGCGGCGGCGGCGAGCTGGGCGGCGTGGGCGCGCAGGGCGTCCTCCGTGGACGCGGAGAACACCAGCGGGACGGGCCCGGACGCCAGCGCCGGCTCGACGGGGGTCTCGTCGGGCGCCTGCTCCAGCACGGCGTGGGCGTTGGTGCCGCTGATGCCGAACGAGGACACGCCTGCCCGCCGGGGGTGCGCGGACTCCGGCCACGGCATGTGCTCGGTGACCAGGGACACCGCGCCCGAGGCCCAGTCCACGTGGGGGCTGGGCTCGGTGATGTGCAGGCTCCTGGGCAGCTCGCCGTGGCGCAGCGCGAGCACCATCTTGATCAGGCCGGCGACGCCGGACGCGGCCTGCGTGTGGCCGATGTTCGACTTCACCGAACCGAGCAGGAGCGGCTGGTCGGCCGGGTGCTCCCGGCCGTAGGTGGCGAGCAGCGCGTCCGCCTCGATCGGGTCGCCCAGCCGGGTGCCGGTGCCGTGCGCCTCGACGGCGTCGACCTCGGCGGCCGGCACGCCCGCGTTGGCGAGCGCCTGCCGGATCACCCTGCGCTGCGCGGGACCGCTGGGGGCGGTGAGGCCGTTGGACGCGCCGTCCTGGTTGATCGCGGTGCCCTTGATCAGGGCGAGCACGGGGTGCCCGTTGCGCCGCGCGTCGGACAGCCGCTCCAGCAGCACCATCGTGCCGCCCTCGGCGAGGCCGAAACCGTCCGCGCTCGCCGAGAACGCCTTGCAGCGCCCGTCGGGGGCCAGCGCGCGCTGCCGGCTGAACTCCACGAACATGCCGGGCGACGGCATGACCGTGACGCCGCCCGCCAGCGCGAGGGGGCACTCGCCGCGCCGCAGTGACTGCACGGCCAGGTGCAGGGCGACCAGCGACGACGAGCACGCCGTGTCGACGGAGATGGAGGGCCCGCCGAACCCGAATGTGTAGGAGAGCCTGCCGGACGCGACGCTTCCGGTGTTGCCGGTGAGGAGGTAGCCCTCCAGGTCGGCGGACGCCTCGTGCAGCCGCGGCCCGTAGTCCATCGTCATGGCGCCCACGAACACGCCCGCCCGGCTGCCGCGCAGTTCCTTCGGGTCGAGGCCCGCCCGCTCCAGCGCCTCCCAGGCGATCTCCAGCAGCAGCCGCTGCTGCGGGTCCATCGCCAGCGCCTCGCGGGGCGCGATGCCGAAGAACTCCGGGTCGAACTGGGTGACGTCGGGCAGGAATCCGGCCTCGCGCTGGTAGTACCCGCCCGCGCGCTCGGCGTCCTCGTCGTAGCGCCCGTCCAGGTCCCAGCCGCGGTCGGTGGGGAACGCGGTGACGCCGTCGCCGCCCGCGGACAGCAGCTCCCACAGGTCCTCGGGGCTGTGTACACCGCCGGGCAGGCGGCAGCTCATCGCCACGATGGCGATCGGCTCGTCGTCCCCGAGCTGTGCGGGAGCGACCAGTTCGTCGTCCTCGGCCGGCTCGCCGAGCAGTACCCGGCTGATGAGCGTGGCGAGGCCGCGGCACGTCGGGTTGTCGAAGACCGCCGACACGGGCAGGTTCAGGCCGGTGGCCGCGTTCACCAGGTTGCGCAGCGCCACGGCGCCCGCCGAGTCGACGCCCAGCTCCAGCAGCGGGGCGTCCGCGTAGGCGGAGGAGTCGATGTCCCCGCCGACGACGGCGGCGACCTGCGCGCGGACCAGGTCGATCAGGAATTCGATGCGGTCGGGGGCGTCCGCGAGCCGGTCGGCCAGCGACGGGGCGGGGCCGGCCGCGGGCGCCGGGTGCAGCGGATACGCGGGCAGCGGCACCGTACGCGCGTCCCGGCCCGCGAACACCGACCGCCAGTCGGGGAGCACACCGTGCGCGTGCAGTTCGGCCAGCGCGGAGACCATCTGGCCGACGCCGCCCTTGCCCTTGCGCAGCGTACCGATGACGGTGGCCTCGACGGCGGCGTCCTCGGCGGTCTCCTGCATGGCCCTGGTGAGGACGGGGTGCGGGCTCGACTCCAGCAGCAGGCGGTGCCCCGCGGCGAGCGCGGCGCGAGTGGCGCTCTCGAAGTCCGCGGTGTTGCGGAGATTGCGGCACCAGTGGTCGGCGGTGAGGGTGAGCGGGTCGACCCTCGCGCCCGTCGTGGCCGCGTAGATGGGCACATCCGTCGGGCGTGGTGTGATCGGGGCGAGGCCGTCGCGCACCGCGTCGAGCACGGAGTCGACCTGGCGGCCGTGCGCCGCGAGGCGGATCGCGATGCTCCTGGCCCTGATGCCGTCGGCGGCCAGTTCGGCCATCAGCGCGGTGGCGGCGTCCTCGGTCCCGGAGACCAGGACGGAGCCGGGGGCGTGTACGGCGGCCAGGTCGAGCCCCTCGTAGCGGGTCAGCCGCTCGCGTACCTCGTCGGCGGACGCCAGCACGGAGACCATCACACCGCGTTCGAGCAGGTGCACCTGCGCCTGGCTGAACAGGGCCACGGCCCGTGCGCCGTCCTCGACGGACAGCGCGCCCGCGACCGTGGCGGCGGGGATCTCGCCGACGCTGGAGCCGATGACGGCGCCGGGCTCCACGCCCCAGGACCGCCACAGCGCGGCCAGGGAGACCATCATCGCCCAGAGCGCGGGCTGGCCCACATCCGGCCGGTCGAGCGACGGTGTGTCCGTCCTGCCGCGCAACACGTCCATCACGGGCCAGTCCACGAACGGCGTGAGGGCTTCCACACAGGCGTGCAGCTGCTCGGCGAACACCGGCGACGCTTCGAGTAATTCGTCGGCCATGCCCAGCCACTGCGGCCCGTGTCCGGGGAAGACGAAGGCGACGCCGTTCGCCGCGGCGAACGGCGTCGGATCTCCGGTCGCGAGCCCCGGCACCGGGCGGCCCTCGCTGACGGCGAGCAGCTCGTCGGAGAGCCGCGCCCGGTCCCCGCCGACGAACACAGCGCGCCGAGCGAGCGCGGGACCGGTCGTGGCGAGGGACAGGCCGAGGGATAAGGCGAGGTCGACGAGCGGGAGGTCCGGCTCGGCGTCGAGGAGAGCGTGCAGGTCGGCGGCCCGTGCGCGCAGCGCGTCCTGGTTGTGCGCCGACAGCGTGACCGGGACGGCGGGCCCGTCCGGCGCGGCGCGGCCCGGCCCGGGACGGCCCGAACGCAACGCTGCCTCGACCAGAGCGGGGACGCCGGCCGGCCACTCGTCGGTGGTTATTCGGTAGGCGAAGGTCCCGGTCCGCGCACCGTCCCCGCGTGTGAGCACGGCGAAGGCTCCGTCGGCCCCGACCAGGGCCAGGTCGCACTCACCTGACCGCACCGCGGCGGCGGCCTCGGCGACGGGGTCGTGCCCGGTCCGGCTCGGACCGTGGAGGCCGAGCGCGCGCGTCAGCCAGGCGGCGTCGTCCCCGCCCGATCCGTCGGCGGCCAGGAAGACACCGACGCCTGACGGGTCGTCGGCACCGACGCCCGCGTCTTCACACGCCGCCCACGCGGACTCCACGTCGGCCGTTCGGTCCGCGGGAAGCGGCATACCGGCCAGTTCGGTCAGCGCGCCGGCATCGCGCTCGGTCCGCACCGGCACCGCGGGCGCGGCCCCGATGACGGCGACAGTGCCGGTGTCCACTCGTGCTGATTCGCACATGGCAGCCTCTGCTCTCGTCAGTCGTCCACCAGAATCGAAACGCTTTTCTTGGCGACGCCGCCGCCATAACGGGCGCAATTCAAGCCAGCGCTTCGGGAATTGTCAACCAGCGCATGGCCGGCTGCGTTGACGGTAGCGCCCCAGGCCGGGAATGACCGTCAAGGACACGCGGGCGCGTTTCCGAGCGCCTGGACTCTCGAAATTTACCGCGCGAACTTCCGAAATTTACCCGCCGCCCGGCGCCTCCAGGAAATGACTGGGCGGGCACTGTCCGCGCACCGGTCCTTGCATATATTCACCCTGAATCACCAACTGTATACAGACAGAAAACCGACCTCATCCAGCCGGACGCGTCGGGTTCCCACGGAAACGCCCGAAATGCCATCCGGTCGGCGAAGCATGGGTTCAAGCCGGGGAGGCGTGGCTTCAACTCGACGGAATCCCTTCGCGCCATCTGGGCACGCGCCTGCGCCTCAAGACCAGCGGCATAGGCCAGAGACACCAGGCATGCTGGCTGAACTGCGATGCCCGCGCAGCGGCGACGAAAGCCGGCACCCGACGCTCCGCCGCGGCCGGAGCGGATCCTGGCGCGAACCGTACGGCCGAAGCCTCAGCAGCAATAACCTCGGCAATACGCACATCCAGGATGGACACGGCCCGGCCGCTGATCACAGGGCAGGCCAGGGGGCCCGAGCGGCTCGGCCTCGGCACCGCCCGGCTGAATAGCGACGGTCACGCCACTCATCACCCCGCGGCCGGAGTGAATGGTTATGACAGCGGGGCGACCGATCAGGCCATATCCATGGCAGCTAATCGGCCACTTGTGGAGGACGTGAAAACGTATTACAAAGAACACCCTGTTTACCTCGCCGAAACGAAAGTCGGAGCAGAGGTTCGCGATGAATGCGCTGATACCGCAGGATGGTCGGCGCGTGAGTGGGGCAAACAGCCCGCCTGGTTCTCCACGCAGTGGCCGAGGACACACCGGGAAGTGCCGGATCCCGCATCGCGAGTAACCGGGCCTCAGCCCCTTTATATGAACTCCGGGTATCGCGCTCGATACGGAGAGGGCCAAGGAGGCGGCGCCACGGGAAACCCGATTGGATGCGCCGGTGGATGCAACAAGGCCGCAATGAATGCGAAAGCCCAGCGATCCCCTGCCTGCCTCAAGAGTATCAAAATCGGCGTTGCCCGCTCCAGCCTCTCCCCTTGTGGTTATTGGCGGCGGAATAACACTTCCACACCGGTGCGCGGGAGTGTTCCCCCCACGTGACGAATACACCCACGCGTCCGCCGCCACGAATCACCACGGCGCCACCACCTGGGACTGCTTCGCGCCGTTCACATCTGCGAAACCTGACGTCGAAGCACCCGACGCGCCGGGCACCGCCTCCGGGGACCAGCACGCGCGACCGGGTGGCGCCCGTTTCACCTCTCCGGATGCCTGTTTACTGCCCGCTTCGGTTCCGTACCCCGCTCGCAGCGGTCACCTCGCACGTCCCGCACACCCGAATCGGGCGCCACGGCCGCAACAGCCGACGCGCGGTGGACTTCATGCGGCCCGTACACGCGGGACGCCCCCCGGCAGCCATGAAGTGTTCAACCCGGCTGTGACGGCAGCCTGTTCGCCACCGTCGGTGACCTCCTCCACAACGCGCGTCGGTCAGAAGACACGGACCGGGATCTCGGCCGGGTCCGCGAGCAGGTCGGAGATCTCGTCGTCCAGGCGGACCAGGGTGATGGACGCGCCGGCCATGTCGAGCGAGGTGCAGTACTCGCCCACGTAGCTGCGGCGGATCTCGATGCCCCGTTCGGCCAGTTGCCTGTGGGCCAGCCCGTACACCAGATAGAGCTCGCCGATCGGGGTGCCGCCCAGGCCGTTGACCATGAGGGCGACGCCGTCGCCCGGGACATAGGGCAGGTCGTCGACAACAGCGCTGACCAGCTCCCGCACGATCGCGTCCGCGGGCTGCATCTTCTCCCGCCGCCGGCCCGGCTCGCCGTGGATCCCCACGCCCATCTCGATCTCGTCGTCGGGCAGTTCGAACAGCGGGGACCCCTTGGCCGGCGGCGTGCACGCGGTGAGCGCCATGCCCATGGTGCGCGTGACGGAGTTCACCTTCTCGCCGATCCGGTACACCTCGTCGAGACCGGCCCCACGTTCGGCCGCCGCGCCGGTGGCTTTCATCACGAAGAAGTTTCCGGCCACCCCGCGCCGGCCGACCGTGTAGGTCGAATCCTGCACCGAAACGTCGTCGTCGATGAACAGCGTACGAACGGTGACACCGTCGGCCTGCGAGAGCTCCTCGGCCATCTCGAAGGCCATGCGGTCGCCCGTGTAGTTGTTGACCAGCAACAGGACGCCCTTGGGGGACGAGACGAGTTTGACCGTCTCGTATACGTAGTCGGTGGGCGGCGCGGAGAAGACGTCACCCGGGCAGGCGGCGTCGAGCATCCCCTTGCCGACGGTCATGACATGTGAGGGCTCATGTCCGGAGCCCGAGCCCTGGACGAGGGAGACCTTGTCGGGCCGCGGCGCGTCGGCGCGCATGATCAGGTTGTATTCGGGGACGTACCGCAGGGTGCCGGGGTTGGCGAGGGCCAGTCCCTGGAGCATCTCGGACACGTAGTTCTTCGGGTCGTTGACGAACTTCTTCATACGATCGCTCCTGGATCTCGGCGTGGGGACACGGACTGGCTCGGGTACGGGCCCGGTACCGGACCGGTGGGGGCCCGGTCCCGACTCGCGGCGGTTCAGGTACGTACGGCCCATTCATCGGCGACGCGCTCCGCCATGACGGCGATCGCCATGGCTCCCGCGTCCGGGGAACCGATGCTGCGCTCCCCGGTGTAGCTCGGCCGGCCGCGCCTGGCGATCATCGGTGTCGTCGCCTCGGCGGCGGTACGTGCCGCCGAGGCCGCGACCCTGGCGAGACCGGCGGGGCCGCCCGCCGGGCCCTCGCCGGTCTTCATCTCGTTCTCGAGCGCGTTCTCCAGTGCGTTCTCCAGTGCGTCGGTCATCGGGATCAGCGCGTCCAGCAGTGTCTTGTCACCGAGATCGGACTTGCCTCGCACCTTGATGCCCTCGGCGGCGGCGCGCAGCATGGCGACCGCGTCCTCACCGTGCAGCTCGGAGCGGTCGTCGACGGCTCCGGCCGCCCGGAGGAACGCGGTGCCCCAGAGGGGGCCTGAGGTCCCGCCGACCCGTCTGGAGATCACCAGGGCCACCTTCTTCAGGAACGCCGACGGGGAGCCGTGGTCCAGCGAGTCCCAGTCGGCGAGAACGATCTCGAAGCCGCGCGCGAGCGAGTATCCGAAGTCCCCGTCACCCACGACGGCGTCGAGTTCGCCGAATTCGCGCTCGTTGTCCACCGCCGTCCTGGCGATCGTCCTGACAACGAACTCAAGATCACTGTCTGTTGTCGATGGCATGGCTCTCCTGACTGTCTGTCCCGGCCGTCACGTCGTCCCGGCGGCGAGCAGGAATTCGAGATCGGCGAGCCTGACAAAGGGGCGGGGGTCCGCGCCGAAGGGGTCGCTCAGCACCTTCGTGGTGGTCTCGTCCGGCTCGGGGTCGCCCAGTGACGACACCACCAGCCACGCACCGGTGAAATCCTCCAGCGCGGTGTAGGCGCTGGTCGTGACGGCGCAGCCGAGGCCCGCGCCCTGTGCCGCGAGCAGCCCGTTGCGGCTGTCCTCGATGACGATCGTGCCCGCCGGGTCGAGCCCGAGCCGGTCCGCCGCGTACGTGTAGATGTCCGGCGCGGGTTTCTTGTGCGGCACGATGTCTCCGGCGAACACACTGAAGCGCCGGGCGAGTCCGGGGCCCGCGGCGACTTCCAGCACACTGCGTACGGACGGCTCCGCGGAGGTGGAGGCGACGGCCAGTGTCCATCCGGCGGCGTCGGCCTCGGCGGCGATCCGCCGTACGCCGGGCCGGGGCGGAACGGTGCCGCTGCCGATGATCCCGGTGTAGATCTCGGTCTTGCGCCGATGCCACCGGGCGACCTGCTCGTCGAGCGCGTCGGCGTCGCTCGACAGCCCCGTCGCGGCGATGAAGTCGGGGGTGAGAAGCGTCTTCATACGCTCCTTGCCCCCGCCGACCTTCACCTTCTCGGCGTAGTCGCTGTCGCTCCACCGTACGGGCAGGCCGAACTCCTGAAAGGTCTGGTTGAACGCGGGCAGGTGCCCGTAGCGCTCGGTGTCGGCGAGGACGCCGTCGCAGTCGAAGAGGAGGGCGGGCACGGTGTCACCCGGCCCGGCCGGCGCTGCCGAAGAGTGTCATGAGGGAGCCGGTCATCCCGATGACCTCCTGGCGGACGGACCGGAACAGCGAGGGCGGGTCCCACTTCTCCTTCTCCGCCGCCGATTCGAGGAAGGCCAGACTCGACTTCATGAACCTCTCCTTGAGGGCGGTCGAGATGTTGACCTTCGCGCAGCCCCGGGAGATGAGATCGCGGAACTGTTCCTCGGAGAGACCGCTTCCGCCGTGGAGCGCGATCGGCAGGGGGTACGCCGCGACGATGTCGGAGACCCGTTCGAAGTCGAGTACCGGCGGGCGCTTGTACGTTCCGTGGGCGTTGCCGATGGCGGGCGCGAAGACGTCGACGTGTGTCGTTCTGAGGAACTCCAGAGCCACCTCCAGATCCTGCTGGGCGGCCACGCTGTCGGTGCCCACGTCGTCCTCGACGCCGGTGATGGACTCGATCTCGCCCTCGACGTGGGCGCCGTGTCCCCGGGCCTCGGCGACGACCTCGACCGTCTGGCGCATGTTCTCCTCCACCGGCAGGTTCGAGGCGTCGAACAGGACGGAGTTCCAGCCCCGCCGCAGGCATTCCGTGATGACCTCGCGCTCCGGACAGTGGTCCAGATGGAGCGTGACGGGCACCTCGATACCGGCCGTCATCGACGTCCACATCGCGAAGAGCACATCGCTTCCGATCGATTTGACCGTCTTGACGGACGTCTGCACGATCAGTGGCGAGGCGTTCTCCACCGCGGCCGCGAGAACCGCCTCCATGGTGAGGTCGTTGAACACGTTGATGGCCGGCACGCCGTAACGCTCTTTGAAGGCGTCGGACAGGATGTCGGTAAGCGGCACGACAGACACGTGGACTCCTGGGATCGGGCACACCCAACGGAGACGGGGCCCTCGTGACGGGGGACGGGTCTCTCCTTCCATTCGACGCCTGCCTGAAGAGCGCCGCCACTCAGCCGCGTTTCTCCCCGTCCCGGAGGGGGAGGGACCCCGCCACACGGGGCGGCGCGGGTGAGCGCACCCCGGCGCCGGGCAGGGCGAGCAGGGCGAGCAGGGCGAGCAGGGCGAGCAGGGCGAGCAGGGCGAGCAGGGCGAGCAGGCGTATCAGCCGGGCGCGGGCCGGGCGGGCACCCGGTCGGCGGGCGGGGACCGGTAGGCGGTGGCCGGCCGGCCACCGATTTCTCGCGGTGTCAGGGCCGGCGGCGTGCGAACAGGACGGCGCCTGGACGGCTCCCGTCGAGGTCGAGCAGCCATTGAGCCTCGACAGTGAATCCGGCATCGTGCAGCCAGGCGGTCACCTGGTCGGGCCGGCGGCGGTGGACATAGACGTTCATCGGGTGGCCACCGTATCCCTGTGTCTTCAGTCGCGACTCGTCGCCAACGTGAAAGCCGAGCAGCAGCGGTCCGCCGGCGGGCAACACCCGTCGGAACTGGCCGAAGACCGTGGGGATCGCGTCGTCAGGGACGTGAATCAGCGACCAGAAGGCGAGCAGGGCAGTGACCGACGCGTCGGCGAGGTCGAGATCCGTCATCGAGCCCACCTCGAACCGCAGGTCAGGGTGGTCCCGCCGGGCCACGTCGATCATCGCGGGTGAGAGGTCGATACCGAACGCGTCGACGCCCAACTCACGCAGGTGGGCGGTGACATGCCCGGGGCCGCACCCCACATCCGCCACCGGCCCGCCGCCGGCTGCCTGAACCATGCCGGCGAACAGCGCCAGTGCCGCCCGAAGGTGCGGCTCCCCTGCCAGCGCCTCGCGGAGTTGGCCGGCGTAGCTGACCGCCACCGTGTCGTAGGAGCTGCGTGTGTCCGCCAGCCACCCGTCCAGGTCAGAAAGCACGTACTCAGCTCCATGTCCGTGGCCTGCGGAAACCGTGCGGTACCGGGTGACGGCCCTGTCCGTCACCCGCGTTTGTCGCTCGCGTCCGTCCCTCGCGTTGTGCCCGAGCCGGTCCGCGCGCCGCTCAACGAGTCTATAGCCGCGACCTGTTGCCTGTCCCAGCTGCCGAACCGTTGCCACCGCCCCACCGCTCGCGCACGCCCCCGCCGGATCGTGAGCGCTGGAACCGCCAGAACCGCCGTAGCCGCCGGAAGCGCCCGCCGACCGGCGCTCACCGCGTGCGAAAACCCGCATGCCCCGGCTCGGGTGGTTCTGGGATCATGCCCGGATGGCCCACCCTCTCGACGCCCTTGTCATCCGGCACACCCACCGCATCCCCGCCCCCTCAGGACCCGCCGGGCACGGCGACGTCGCGGCGCGGCAGTTCGATGCCGCGCTGATGTCCGTCGGCTTCAAACTCTCCGCGGCCGTGTTGGAGCGCCTGTCGGGGCTGTCAGAGGAAGCAGTCGTCGCCACCGCCGCGCGCACACTGGACACCGTCCGCGAAATGGTGGGCGATCACGTGCGGCACAACGTCTACTTCGTCGACTTCCCCGCCAACGTGCCGGACACGTTCGACTTCTGGCGGCGGTGCGTCGCCGAGGCGCTCGCCGACGACGCCTCGCGCGACAGCACGCTCGCCCAGCTGCGCAGCGGTGTGGTCGACCTGCTGACGCTCCCGTCGTACGGCGACTACCGGCACACGTACGCCGAGATGCTCGCCGCCCACGACGAGCTGATCGCCGCCGCGGGCGACCGCATGACGCCGCTGCACCTGGGCGGCGCCTCGGACGACGAGGTCGACGCCCTGTATCTGGCCCTGGCCGGCAGCGCCACTCCGCTGGACGACGAGGGACTGCGCGACCTCCACTCGCTCGCGGAGCACCGAGTCGACGGCCCGCAGCCCGAGGTGATACCGGTGCGCGAGAACCGAGCCGTCATCAACGTCGCCCGTCTCGAAGCCGGCCGGGATCTCCTTCTGGACACCGTCACCGATGTCCTCCGGCTGGCCTGCGCGCTCTCGGACGGCGACGTGACCCTCGTGGAACCCACCCGCTTCCGGCGGCTGTCCCGACCGGTCCGCCGCGCCCTGCTCGCCGGCCTGGACGCCGTGGTCGCGGCCGCTCCCGCGAAGCTCGCGGATGTCACCGCGCGGCGCGAACCGTTCAAGCGTCTCGGCGAGCGCCTCCACCCGCACGAGTACCCGCGCTGGCCGCATGCCGCCGAGGTGTTCGCCGTCGCCCGGGGCGAGACGGAGGCCCGGTCCCTCGACGGCCGTCTTGAGGAACTGCTCGGCGTGCGCGACGTCACCGGGGCGGCACGGCTGCTGACCGCCGCTCCCGGCAAGCTGTTCCGCGCTCTGGACCGGCTGCTGCGCGCGTGCGTCACCCAGGAGGAACGCGATGCCGTCGTGGCCGCCGCCGAGGAGGTCGCCTCGCGGGTCTCCGGCCGTGTCCTGCTGTCGGTCCGCGAGCACCTGCACAACCGCGCGGAGGAGACCGGCGGGCGTCGCGTCTTCGTCAACCAGCGCGGCCGCGCCTGGGTCACCGCCGACACCCGTGCCCCCGTACTGCCGCCCGAGCGGCGGCGCCTGATCGCCGCGGTGGACGCCGAGACGAGCCGCCGCCTTCCGGACCCCGGGCATCTGCTGATCGACCCCGACGTCCTCGATGTCGCGCTCCCGCTCAGCGGCAAGGCGTCGGCCGCCGGGTTCGGCGTGCTGCCCCGTGGCTCCCTCTCCCCCGTCGACGGTGAGCTGCTGCGCTTCTTCGTCTACTGGAAGCAGAAGAGCCACAGCACCGACTACGACCTGTCGGCGCTGATGCTCGACGCCGCGTACGCGACCGTCTGCTGGCTGTCGTACACCGCTCTTACCGACGTCGGGGGCGAGCACTCCGGCGACATCACGGACGCGCCCGACGGCGCCTCGGAGTTCATCAACCTGCGCCTGGACGCCGTGCGCGGCACCTTCATCGTCCCGCAGGTCAACATCTACGCGGGGGAGGACTTCGAGGCGGTCGAGGAGTCGTTCTTCGGCTTCATGCGGCGCGATGCCGGGCAGCGGGGCCGCCCCTTCGAGCCGCGTACCGTGCGCATGAAGTCGGAGCTGCGCGGCCCGGGGAGAGTCGCGCTGCCGCTGGTGTTCATGCGCGGGAACGACGGCCGCTGGCGCGCCAAGTGGCTCCACCTGTACCTCAAGGGGACCCCGGACTCCAACCGCGTCGAAGACAACCGGGTGTCGGTCGCCACGCTGGTGCGCGGCATCGTCGAGCGTGACCACCTCACGGTCCGGTACCTCACCGGCCTGATGGCCGACCGCGCCACGGGCACCACGCTGTGGGACGGTACGACGGTCCCGGACGGCCCGGTGACCTACATCGGCCTGGAGCGCCCGGACGGACTGCACCCGGATTCCCTGATCGTCACCCCGGAAAATCTGCGCGACCTGATCCCCGGCTGACTGCTAGCGTTGGCCCCGGCGAGGCCATGGAGGGACTTCCTTCTCCTTCTTCCAATGAATTAGTCCTTCCGCTTTCCTCGCCCTCTTCGTGGACGCCGGGGTGCCGAACAGCACCCCGGCGTCCGCGTCTCCTCGCTCACGACCGTGTGGCGGTGCCGCATCCCGTTCCGCCGGCCTCCCGCATGCGGGAGGCCATCGACGTGCTCCGGTCGTACGGGTCGACGTACCAGCCCTTGCCCCGTCGCCGCCGCCGGGCCGGCTGGTGAGTCCGCCACCCCTCCGGCGGACCGGTCTCCCCCTCCAGCCTCCGCGTCACCATCCGGGCCCGTGCCGACGGCTCCTCGGGCGCGCCCTGAGTCCCGGCCCCGGCCTCTTGCTCATACCGCGCTCCCGCCCCCTGCTGACCGACCCTGGGCCGAATGTCATCACGTACGGCCCGACCGGCCACATCGGCCTTCGGGCGCCGCCGGCCGGCGCGGACTCACGCCCACATCTCGGTGGGCGTGTCGAGGAGAGCGGCGATACGGCCCCGGTCCGGCAGCGGGCCGTGGTCGCCGGTCACAGCGAGCGCGGCGCCCGCCGTGAGGTGTCCGAGCCGCAGGGCCCGTACCATGTCCTCGCCGCGCAGCAGCCCCGCGAGGAACCCGGCCGCGAACGCGTCGCCGGCCCCGACCGGTTCGACGATCTCGGCCTCCGGCGCGGGCACGGTGTGGACGCGGGCGCCTTCGAACGCCGTCGCGGCGTGCCCGCCGTCCTTGACCACGAGGATGCGGGGTCCTGGCAACAGGGACCGTACGTCCGCGGGTCCGGCCAGCCCGTTCCCCCAGAGCGCCTGTGCCTCGTCGAGTCCGACGAACGTGATGTCCGCCCGGTTCGCGAAGTCGTGGAGCACGGCGGCGGCCGTGTCGTCGCACCACAGGGCCGGCCGGTGGTTGACGTCGAAGCTGACGGGGCACGGGCGTGCCCCGGGCGCCGGGCGCAGCAGCGCGGCGACGAGAGCCAGGCAGTCCGGTGAGAGCGCGGGGGTGATACCGGTCAGATGGACGAGCCCGGCGCCGCGCACGGCCTCGTCGTCGAGGACGCCGGGGTCCAGGGCGGAGGCGGCCGAGCCGCGCCGGTAGTAGTGGACGGTGGTTCCGCCGGGGCCCGGGTTCTTCAGGAGGATTCCGGTCGGGCGGTGCGGATCGGTGCGTACGCCGCTGATGTCGACGCCGGACGCGGCCACTTCGTCGCGGATCCGGCGGCCGAACGGGTCGTCGCCGAGAGCGGACACCCAGCGCGCGGGTACTCCGTGGTCGGCCAGGTACATCGCCACGTTCGACTCGGCGCCGGCGATCCGGACGCGGAGCAGGTCGGCGCCGTCCAGCGGGGCGACGGGATCCGGTACGAGAGCGGCCATCGTCTCGCCGACGCAGGCCACCGGGGTGTGGGCCGGCCGCCACATGGGGGTGTCGTGGAGGTTTTCCTTCATGCGGCCTTCTTCGGGAAGCCGCCGTGCGGGCCGGCGCCGGTCCCGCGCGCGACGGACGTGCCGCCCGTCATCGTTCCGCCGCCCCGGGGCCGGTGGCGCGGACCGCGTCGAGGAAGGCGCGGGCTCTGACGCGCAGGGCGTCGACGCTGCCGCCGTCGGCGGCGTCACCGATGAGCGGCGACCCCACTCCCACCGCGGTCGCGCCGTGTGCGAGGTAGGCGTGCGCGGCTTCGGTGTCCACTCCCCCGACGGGTACGAACGGCGCGGTCGGGAACGGGCCGCGCAGGGCTCGCAGATACGCGGGGCCGCCCGCCTGCGCCGCCGGGAAGATCTTGAAGGAGTCGGCGCCGAGCCGCTGTGCGGCGACGATGTCCGTGGGGGTCATCACCCCGGCGAGAACGGGCAGTTCGAGTCGCTTCGCTTCGCTGATCCCCTCGCAGACGGCCGGGGTGACGACGAAGTCGGCGCCCGCCTCGCGTACGGCCCGCGCGTCCCGCGCCGTCAGGACGGTTCCCGCGCCGAGCGGGGCGGCGGGGCCGAGAGCCGCGCGTGCCCGGCGGATGACGCCGAGCGCGTCCGCGCCGCTGAGCGAGACCTCGATGAGCGGGATGTCCTCCTCCGCGAGGGTGAGGACGGTCCTGAGTGCGGCGTCCGCGTCGTCGCCGCGCACGATGGCGACGATCCGGTGGGTACGCAGCGCGGTCAGCAGATCCACGTGCGGGCTTCCTTCCGAGTCCGAGGTGCTGTCATGTTCGTTCTGTCGTGGCGCTCACGCTGAGCCGCCACCGGACTTCCCCGCCGGCCGGCACACATGCCGCGTCGGCTTCCCCGGCCTCGGCGAGATCGAAGACGCGTCCCAGCATCGGTTCGACCCCGATGGACCGGTAGGGATCGTCGTCGGGGAAGCCGCGGAGGTTGCGCCACACGGCGACGGACACCGGCTGGCCCTCGGCCTCAACGGCCAGGCGCAGTACGGCGGTTCCTTCGTGGACGTCCACCTGAGAGGTGTCGACGATCGCGCCCACGGCCGTGCCGTCGTCGGGTCCCAGCCGGTCGAGCGCGGCCGGCCCCGCCGGCCACCGCGGCCACGCGCAGGGGGTCCACCGGGATCCGCCGTCCGGGTAGACGCGGGTGGGCGTCCCGTCGGGCATGCCGAGGCGCGCGTGCCCGGAGAGGTCCAGCAGGGCGTGCCCGGCCCAGAGGAAGCGGTAGCCGGGCCGGGCGGTGAGCCGGTAGTCGACCACGGCCCGCCGTTCCTGGTGACGGATTCGGCGGCTGAGCCGGAAGTCCGGGCAGGTGACGGACTCGGTGTCACCGTCCCGCCGCCATGGCCCGGTCCAGGCGTGCCCGTGGTCGGGGGTGCCCCGGACCGTGGGAACACACTCCTCCAGGCCGCCCGCGTCGGCGAAGGCGTCGCCGGGTACGACGTACGGGCGGCGCGGTTCCTGGCGGTGCCAGAGCCATTCACGGCCGGCCGCCCACAGCGAGGTCCAGCGCCCGCCGTGGGCGGGGTCGGTGGTGATCCGGACCGGGCCCTGGGTGTTCACCATTCGGCGAACGATCCGTCGGGGTGGCGCCACACCGGGTTGCGCCAGGCGTGCCCGGTGCGGTCGGCGGCGCGTACGGCGGCCTCGTCGACGGTGATGCCGAGTCCCGGAAGCGCGGTACGGGGCGCGTGCCCGGCGATGAAGCGGAACGGATCCGTATCGACGACGTACGAGAGCAGATCGGCGTCCCTGTTGTAGTGGATGCCCCGGCTCTGCTCCTGGATGAGGAAGTTCGGGGTGCAGAAGGCGATCTGGAGGCTCGCTGCGAGGGCGATCGGACCGAGGGGGCAGTGCGGGGCGAGCTGTGCGCCGTACGTCTCGGCGAGCGACGCGATGCGGTGGACCTCCGAGATGCCGCCGGCGTGCGACAGGTCCGGCTGCGCGACGGCGATGCCCGCGTGCAGGGCGGGCAGGAACTCCGCCCTGCCGTAGAGCCGTTCACCGGTGGCGATGGGTACGGACGTGGCGCCCACGAGCGCGGCGAGCAGCTGCCCCTGCTCGGGCAGCAGCGGCTCCTCGACGAACAGCGGGTGCAGCGGCTCGATGGCCTGGAGGACTCGCCGGGCCGCTGCCGGTCCGAACCGGCCGTGCATGTCGACGGCCACATCGCGGTCGGGGCCCAGGATCTCGCGGGCCACGGCCACGCGCTCGACGACGGCGGCCGTCTCCGCGGGGGTGGGAATCGGTGAGGTGCGGGCCGCCGCGTTCATCTTCACGGCGGTGAAGCCCGCCTCGACCTGGGCGGCGATCTCGTCGGCGAGCCCGGCGGGTTCGTCGCCGCCCACCCAGGCGTAGACCCGGACCTCGTCACGCAGCGCCCCGCCGAGCAGGGCGTACACCGGTGCCCCGTACGCCTTGCCCGCGATGTCCCACAGGGCCTGGTCGATTCCGGCGACGGCGCTGGAGAGTATGGGGCCGCTGCGGTAGAAGCCGCCCTTGCTGAGTACCTGCCAGTGGTCCTGGACGCGCAGGGGGTCCTGGCCGATCAGATACTCGGCCAGGACGTCGACCGCGGCGCGCACCACCTCGGCCCGGCCCTCGACCACGGGTTCGCCCCAGCCGACGATTCCCTCGTCGGTCTCGATCCGGCAGAACAGCCAGCGGGGCGGGACGAGAAAGGTCTCGATGCGCGTGATCTTCACTGGTCCGTGCTCCCGTTGTGCGTGTCGCCGGCGGTCGCCGGCGCGCTGTCGCTCTCGCTTCCGCGGACACGGTCGAGGTCGCGGACCGCCTGGGCGAGGAGGGCTCGCATGGCGCGTTCCGCGGTTTCCGGGTCCTGGTCGCGCACGGCGTCCAGGACGGCCCGGTGGCTGGGGACCGGGTCCTCGCCGTGGAGCGTGCTGTGGACGATCTCGTCGCGGTGGGCGAGACCGGACTCGATGACCATCTCCATGCGTTCGAGGAGTTCGTTGTGGGTGGCCGCGAGGAGCGCGCGGTGGAAGGCGAGGTCCGCCTCGACGGCGTGCGCCGCGCCTCCCTCGTCCTCGCCCATCGCCGACAGGGCGGCCTCCAGCGCGTCGAGGTCGGCGTCGGTACGGCGCTCGGCGGCCAGCCTGACCGCGGCCGGCTCGATGATGCCGCGGACCTCACCCAGATTGCGCAGCAGGGCCAGATCGGTGCCGGTGCCCGCGCTGCCCGCGAACTGCCAGCGCAGCACGTCCGCGTCGAGGAGGTTCCAGTCGGAGCGCGGGCGGACGAAGGTGCCGCGCTTCTGGCGTGCGTCGACCATCCCCTTGGCCGCGAGGACCTTCAGGGACTCCCGCAGCGCGGTCAGACTGACGTCCAGCTCGCCCTGCAGTGACACGAGATCGAGTGTCGCCCCTTCGGGGATCTCACCGCTGAGCACCCGGCGCGCGAGAGTCTCCACGGTCTGGCCGTGCACTCCGCGGCGCGCGTATGGCGTCATGTTGTTGTGCCTTTCTGCTGGTGGGATGAGGGACGGCGACGGTCAGGCCGAGGCTTTGACGACGGACCAGCCGCCGTCGACCAGCAGGCTCGACCCGGTGATGTAGGAGGCTTCCCGGGCTGCCAGGAAGGCGATGGCGGCGGCGACCTCCTGCGGGGTGCCGAAGCGTCGCGCGGCGGTCTCGGCGACGCTCCTCCTCCGGTCCTCCTCCGGTACCCGGTCCCAGGCCCCGGTCAGGATGGGTCCGGGCAGTACCGCGTTGACCCGGACCTCGGGCCCGTACTCCACGGCGAGCTGTCCGCACAGCGAGAGCAGCGCGCCCTTGGACGCCGCGTAGGCGGGGTGGCCGGGGATGCCCTTGTGCGCGTGGACGGAGGAGGTCAGGACGACGGCGCCGTCGTGGGCGCGCAGGTCGGGCAGCGCGGCCCGGAATCCGAGGAACGCGCCGGTGAGATTGACGGCGAGCTGGCGTTCCCAGGAGGCGACGGTCATCTCGTGTGCGGGGGTGACGTCCACGGTGAAGGCGTTGCTGACGAGTACGGAGACCGGTCCGAAGGTGTGCGCGGCGGACACGATCCGCTCCCAGTCGCCCTGGTCCGCGACGTCCGCGTGGAGGAACCGCGCGTGGCCGCCCTGTGCGCGGATGTCCCCGGCGACGCGTTCGCCGGGTGCCGCCGCGATGTCCGCGAGGATCACGGAGGCCCCTTCGGCGGCGAGGCGTTCGGCGGTGGCCGCGCCGATGCCGGAGGCGGCTCCGGTGACCACGGCCACGTGGCCGGCGAAGCGGGTGGGTCCGTTCATGGGGCGGGTCGACTCCTCGGGTTCGTGAACAGTATCCGGCGGCATCGGTCACTCCCGTGACGGTGTGCCGGGGCTGGTGGCGACTACGTCCGGACCAGGACTACCAGTTCCGCGTCGTACCGCGAGGTCCACGCGAACGGCAGGCCGTAGTGCGTCAGATGTGCTCCGCTGTAGACGGTGCCGGTGTCCAGGCCGGTGTAGCGGGCGGTGTAGCGGGCGGTCGGGTCGAGGCCGCGCAGCCGCAGCCGGGCGGGGCGCCCGGGGACCAGGGGCGCCCCGTCCAGGCGGCCGGTGTTCCAGGCGGTGACGACGGTGCGGGCGCCGTCCGGCGCGTCGTACTGGACGCCGCAGCCGGCGTCGGACGGCGTGTTCAGCAGCCGGACCTCGCCGTGGTGGATGACGTCGCGGATCTCCTTGTAGCGGGCCACCCAGCGTGCGGCTTCGGCGCGCCGCTCCGCCGGCCAGGTGCGGATGTCGGCGCCGATTCCGAGGACGCCGGCCATGGCGGTGACGAAACGGAAGGCCAGTGACCGGGGCCGGGGGTCGAAGACGCCCGGCGAGTCGGTGACCCAGGAGCTCATCGTGTGCGGGGCGTGTGCGTGCAGATAGCCGTACTGGATGGCGAGACGGTCCAGCGGCGCGGTGTTGTCGCTCGGCCACACCACGTCGGTACGGGCGAGGGTGGCGTGCTCGATCCGGCCGCCACCGCCGGCGCACCCTTCGACGGTGACCCGTGGGTGATGGGTGCGCAGATGGTCGAGTACGCGCAGGTATCCGGCGACGTGCGCGGCGTCCAGGTCCTGTTCTTCGACGGGGACGGTGGCGGGCCTGCCGCGTTCGGTGGGCGGGCGGTTCATGTCCCATTTGAGGTAGCTGATGGCGTGTTCGCCGAGCAGCCGGTCGAAGGTGGCGAGGACGAAGTCCTGGACGTCCTCGCGGCCCAGGTCGAGGACGAGTTGCTCGCGCACCAGCGTGGCGGGCCGTCCGTCGACGCGGTAGACCCACTCGGGGTGCTCGGCGTGGAGCGCGGAGCGGGGGCTGATCGCCTCGGGCTCGACCCAGAGGCCGAAGTCCATGCCGGTGGCACGGACCCGGTCGATGAAGGTGTCGAAGCCGTCGGGGAAGTTCGCCGGGTCCGGGTACCAGTCGCCGAGTCCCCCGGTCTCGTCCTGGCGTCCCGTGAACCACCCGTCGTCCACGACGAACACCTCGGTTCCCATCTCGGCGGCGATCGTGGCCAGCTCCAGCTGGGCGGCGGCGTCGACGTCGAAGCCGGTCGCTTCCCAGGAGTTGTAGAGGACCTTGCGGGGCCGGTGGAGGCGCTCGCCGCTGAGCCGGCGTTCGTAGGTGTGCCAGACGCGGGCCAGGCCGTCGAGCCCTTCCGGGCTGAACGCGCAGGCCAGCCGGGGGGTGGTGAGGGTGGCGCCGGGGGCGAGGCCGAGGGAGCCCTCGTGGGGCACCCGGCCCGCGCGGACCCGGACGGCGCCGCCGGGCTCGGCGTCCGCGGCCATGTGCCAGTTCCCCGGCCACTCCAGGGCGATGCCGTACGTGGGTGTGTTGCCCTCGTCCGGTTCCGAGGCGTCCTGGACGGCGAGCCAGGGGGCGTACGCGTGGCCGGGCACGGCCTGGGTGGAGGCCATCTCGAAGCGGCCGCGGGTGAGTTCCAGCTGGGTGCGCTGGAACTCCTGGGACCACTGGCCGGTGAGGTACGTGAGCCGGGCGCCGCCCGCGACGGGAATGTTCACGGCGGCGGAGTCGGCGCGCTCCAGCCGCAGCCCCTCGTCGCCGGTGCAGGTCAGCTCCGTCCACCGCAGGATCACATCGGTGCCGGGCACGGTCTCGTAGTGGAGCGCCGTGCGCAGCCCCAGTTCCTCGTCGGCGAAGTCGAGGCGCAGCGCATGGTCGCCGTCGTGCGTGGCGGTGTCGAACGTCCACCAGACGCCGCGTTCCCCGCCGGGGCGCCGGGCCACCAGGTCGGCTCCGGTGAACGGCCGCAGACCGTACGGGATGTACTCGGCGGGGGCGGCGTCCGCGGGGGTGAGGAAGTGGGTGCGGTGCGGGTGTTCGAAGGGCGAGGGGCCGGTCTCTGCGCCGTGCGGGCCCCAGACGTCCAGCTCGGCCCAGCGTCCCTGGCCGGCGATCCGTACCGCGTAGGTGGTGTTCTCGGTGCGCAGCAGCCAGCGGTCGTGCGAGGTCACTTCACTGCTCCCAGATTGAGTCCGGCGACGAAGTGGCGCTGGAACATGAGGAATACGACGACGGTCGGGGCCGCGGCGATGACGGAGCCGGCGGCGATGACGTTCCACATGGACACGTACTGCCCCTGGAGTCCGATCAGCGAGGCGGTGATGGGCATCTGGCTGTCCGTGCGCAGGACGGTGATGGCCCACAGCAGGTCGTTGAAGATCCAGGTGAACGACAGGGCGCTCAGCGCGGCCATGGCGGGCTTGGCCAGGGGCATGATGATCCTGGTGTAGATCTGCCATGGACCCGCGCCGTCGATGACCGCGGCCTGCTGGATCTCCGGCGGGACGGACCGCATGAAGCCGTGCAGGACGAAGACGTAGAAGCCGACGCCGAAGCCGGCCTGGACGCCGATGAGCGCGTACAGCGAGTCGTACAGGCCCAGCAGCTCACTGAGTTTGGAGACCGGTACGAGCAGGATCTGCGGAGGCAGCAGGTTGCCGCCGAGCATCAGCAGCAGGAGGGTGCGGCGCAGCGGCAGGTTGTAGCGGCTGAGGCCGAACGCGGCCATCGAGGCGAGGAGCAGTGACAGGAGCACCGTCGGCACGGTGACGAGCAGGCTGTTGATCAGTGCGCGCTGCTGGCCGCCGTCGACCCATGCCTGACGGAAACCGTCGAGGGTGAAGGAGTGCGGCAGGCTGCCGACGCCGTGGGCGGCCACATCGTCGAAGGACCGGGTGCTGGTGACCAGGACGAGCGCGATGGGCAGCAGCCACAGGGCGGAGAGCAGCCCGGCGCTGAGATGGAACCCCGCGGTCCGCCACATCCCGCGGCGGTTGCGCCGCCGGGCGCGGGCCGGCGGGGCCGGAGCGGTGCCATGCCGGCCGGCGGGCGGTGCGGAGGCGTGGGTGACGCTCATGAGTCGGCCTCCCGGAAGGCGCGGACGAGGTAGGACGCGATGACGCCGAAGGCCAGAACGAAGATCACGACCGCGAGAGCGGAGCCGTAGCCCAGTCGCAGCGACTGGAAGGCGGTGGAGTACATGTACGTGCTGAGCAGTTCGGAGGAGTGGTAGGGGCCACCGCGGGTGAGGGCCCACACCACGTCGAAGGAGCGCAGCGAGTCGATGACGATGACCGAGAGGACCACCGCGTTGACGCTGCTCAGCTGGGGAAGTGTGATGTGCCGGAACTGCTGCCCGCGGGTGGCGCCGTCCACCTTCGCCGCCTCGTAGAGCACCGGGTCGATGCCCTTGAGCCCGGCGAGGTAGAGCACCATCACATAGCCGATCTGGCGCCACAGCGCGGGCACGATCACGGCGTACAGGGCGGTGTCCTGGTCGGCGAGCCAGGCATGGGTGAGGCTGCCGAGCCCGATCCCTTCGAGCGTCTTGTTGATCAGCCCGTCGGGCTGGTACATCGCCTGCCACACCAGGGCCGTCGCGACCAGCGAGAACACCACGGGGAGGAACAGCGCGGCGCGGTAGAAACCGACGCCCCGGCGTTCCTGCTGGAGCAGCAGCGCCGCGCCGAGGCCGAGGGCGGCGGAGAGTCCGCCGAACAGCACCAGCCAGATGACGGTGTCCAGGGCGGCGGTGCGGAACACGGCGTCGCCGGACATCTCGCGGAAGTTGCCGAGGCCGATGAACTCGGGGGCGCTGACGCCGTCCCACTTGGTGAAGGAGAGATAGACCCCCTGGATCGCCGGCCAGAACACCCAGAACGCCTCGGCCAGCAGCGGTACGAGCACGAAGGCGAGCACGACGGGCGGGACCCGCGTCGCCCGCTTGCGGGCCGGGGGCCGGCCGGCGGTCCGGCCGCGCGCCGTCTTCCGGGGTGCGGTGAGGACCGCCATGTCACTGGCTCCAGATCTTCTGCGCGTCGCGTTGCCACGTCGTGAGGATGGAGCCGATCTCCTTGGGCTTGGCCAGGAAGCGGGTCAGCGCGGTGTCGGCGGTGGGGGCGAGGGCGTCGCTGGAGTCGCGGTTGAAGAACTGCGTGATGTCCGCGGCGTCCTCGATCAGCTTGCGGCCCTTGGTCACCAGGGGCGTTCCGCTGTCCTTGGCGTCGGGGTGGGTGGGCAGCGAGGTGCCGGACGAGCCCTTGAGGTAGATCTCCTGGGACTCGGCGGTGGCGAGGTAGCGCAGGAGTTCCTTGGTCGCGTCGGGGCGGCCGGTGCGGGCGCTGGCGAAGTAGCCGTCGGTGGGCGCCTCCTCGGCGAGCGGGATCCTGGGGTCGATCACCGGGAAGCGGAAGAAGTCGATGTCGTCGAGCTGGTCCTTGGGGGTGGAGTCGGCGAAGAAGGTGCCGATCAGCATCATGCCCGTACGGCCCTGGAGGAGCGCGGTGGTGGCGTCCTGGAAGGGCAGCGCGGTCCCGTTCGGGTCGAAGTACGGCAGGGCCTCGCCCCAGCGGTCGAAGACCTTGCGCACCTCGGGGTCGTCGAAGCGGTGCTTGCCGGCGAGCAGTTCGCGGTGGTAGGCGGCTCCGTTGATCCGGATGTTGAGGTAGTCGAACCAGGAGGCGGCGACCCAGGGGGTGTTGCCGCCGGCCCCGAGGCCGATCGGTGCGACCCCCTTGCTCTTGAGCGTGTCGCACAGGCCGAGGAACTCGTCCCAGGTCTTGGGCTCCTTGACGCCCCAGGTGGCGAAGTTCGACTTCCGGTAGAACACACCCCACCAGTAGTAGGTGGTGGGGACGAAGACCTTCTTGCCGGAGGAGTCGGTGCACAGCTTCCGCAACGCGTCGGAGTATCCGGCGAGTTCGGGCTTCTGCCAGACATCGCCGACATCGAGGAGCAGGTCCTTGCCCGCGTACGACTCGGCGACCGATCCGGGGTACCAGGTGTAGAGGTCCGGCGGGTTGGCCGAGGTGAGGTACGTCGGCAGCTGCGTACGGAACGTCTCCGAGGCGACGGTGTTGAGTGAACCCCTCGCGCCGCCCCGCTTGTTGAAGGCGTCGATGACGTCCCGCATCGCGGACTTGGCCTGTGGTGCGGAGAGGTTGGACTGCAGGGTGACGGCGCCGCCCGACGCGCTCGTGCCGCCCGACGGTGACGAGGTGACGCAGCCGGACATCAGCGCGGCGGCGCCGACGGCGCCGGCACCCGCGAGGAAGCCGCGGCGGCTGTGTGCTGTGGTGTTCATGGGTCTCCCTATGCGCCCACGAGGCCCGGCCCCCTGACGGCCGGGCTCTCGTTCGGCTGCTCCAGACTGACGTGGCACCAAGCCAGCGTCAAGATTAATTACTAATTTATTCACTGGTGCTTCGGCCAGGCCCGCACGAGGCGGTTCGGTCCATCGGTCGTACGAGGTTGTTCGGTCCATCGGTCGTACGAGGTCGTTCGGTCCGTCAGTCGCGGCCCTGGCGGACGAGTCCGCCCACGCCGCGGAACACGGTGAGCACGCCGCCGTCGGCCCCGGCGACCGCGCCGAGTTCGCCGTCGAAGACTCCGCTGGCGAATTCCCCGCGCTTCGACCAGTCGCCCCAACGGCCCGCGCCGCCCGCGTCGTAGGCGCGCTGCCAGAGGGTGTAGTCCCCGGCGCGCGCGTAGAGCCGTACGGTGTCCCCGACGGCGACGAGTGTGGGGCCGCCGCTCACGGTCCCGCCCAGCGAGGACCAGTCGGACCAGGTGCCCGCCGCGTCACGCACCCGGGTCCGGACCGAGTCGTCGGCGGTTCGCACGGCGAGGTGCGCGCGTCCCGCGGAATCGGTGACGGCGGCGGGCCGCCCGTACAGCGCCATCCCGTCCGGCCCCTCGAAGGAGGCCCAGCCGGACGCCGCGCCGCGCGTGTGGATCCGTCCGTCCGCGCCCCGCGCGAAGAGTGTCCAGTCGTCCGGGCCCTCGTAGGCGATGCCCGGGGCGTCGGCGAGCCGCCCGCCGAGCTGCTGCCAGCGGCCCCACCGCCCGTCGCGATGGCTCAGCAGGTACGCGGCGCCGTCCGTGCCGCGTACGAAGACATCGATACGGCCGGGCGAGGTGGCGTAGGCGGCGGGCTGTCCGGCGATCCGGCCGTCCGTGGGACCGCCGAGACGGGTGGTCGCCGGGGACCAGTGGCCGTCCCGGCCGGTCTGCTGCCGCAGCGAACCGTCCCTGCCGCGGGTGAACGCGGTCAGCCGGTCACCGTCGCGCACGAGGGCGGGAGTGGCGTCGGTCCGTACCCCGAGCGAGGCACCGGGCGCGTCGTCCGTGCCGCTCAGCGAGAGGAACGCCGTACCGTGCGCGGGCACGGTCACGGTGTACGTACCGGAGTGGGTGCCCCGGCCCTGTCCGGCCCGCAGGTCCCGCACGGCCACCTCGCCCGCGAGGCCGGCGTCGGCGAACCGTACGGTGCGCTCGGCCGGCCGGTCGGAGCGGTTGAGGAGCGCGACCGCACGCCTGCCGGAGCCCTGGAGCACCTTGCTGTAGACGTCGCCGGTGGCGTCGGTGGCGACGCGCACCCCCTGGATGGCGAGGGGGTCCTGGTCGACGGCGAGGATCTCCGGGTTGCGCAGGGTGTCGATCATCGACTGCGGCAGCGTACGCGGGTCGGAGCCGATGACCAGCGGGGAGGCCATCACGGCCCACATGACGAGCTGGGTGGTGGACTCCTCCTCGGTCAGCTCGTACGAACCGTCCGCCAGCTTGCGCATCGGTATGAGGTAGTCGGGGTCGTTGTAGCGGCCGGGGCCCTGTGCCTCGGGGTGCCAGGCGTTGGCGTCCATGTTGCGCAGGACGTTGGGCCACTGACCTGGTGACGGCGTGCCCCACGCGATGTCGGTACCGGTGCGCCAGGAGTCGCCGGTCGTCGGTCCGTACACGTAGGCGTTGTGCGCGTCCTGCGCCGGGGTGTGCGGGAGCCCCCAGTCGTCGGTGAGCGGGTTGCACAGATTGAGCAGCATGCGCCGGCCGGACTTGGCCACGGCGTCGCTGAACTCCCTGAACGCCGGTCCCGGGTCGGCCTTCTCGGTGATCCCGCAGAGGAAGTCGACCTTGATGGCGTCGACTTTCCAGCCGGCGAACTGGTCGGCGTCCTCCTGGTAGTGGCCGCGGCTGCCGAGGCCGCAGGTCCTGCCGCCGTCGTAGGTACCGGCATCCGTGTAGATCCCAGCCTTCAGCCCGCGCTGGTGCAGGTAGGTGACCAGTGCGGGGATGCCGGAGGGGAAACGGCCCGGATGGGCGGCCAGCCGGCCCGCGCCGTCCCGCGGCTCGTCCGCCTGCCAGCCGCCGTCGAGCCATACGATGTCGTAGCCGCTGTCCTTGAGACCGCTGCTGACCAGATAGTCGGCGACTCCCTTGACCTGGGCCTCCGTCGGAGCGCCGAGGCCGTAGTAGGTGTTCCAGCCCATGTACGGCGTCGGGGCGAGCACACTGTCGTGGAACCGCGGGGCTTCCGCGGCCACGGGTTCGGCGGCCCGCGCCGCGGGCGCCGCCAACGGGACCAGTGCGGCGGCCCCGAGCACGGCGACGGCCCGGCGGGCGCGCACCATCCCTGCACGATGCGAAGTCACTTGACACTCCCGAGAGTTGGGGATGACGGGCGCCGCGCTCCCCAACTCAAGGGGGGCGGCGCCACGTCGATGACTGTGCTGCCCCATCCACACCGTGTCAATAATTATTACTAATTAACTGAAACTTGGCCGCAGGTGGTCTCGCGCCCACACCTCGAAGGTCGTGAGAGGGAGACCGAGGTCCCGCGCGAACTCCGGGAGCGCGGGCTGCGGGAACTCATTGACATGCGCCTGCCCGAAGCCCATGTCGGGCATCCCGGCGGCGGTCGCCTCCTCCGCGGTCATGTCGGGCGCGGCCAGCTCGGCGCCCAGGGCACGGGAGAGGACCTCGGCGATGTCCGTCATCGTCAGATAGTCACTGGCCAGCTCCAGTTCGACACGGTCGAACCGCTCGGGCGCGGCGATGGCCGCGGCGGCCGCCGTGCCGATGTCCTGGACCGCGACGAGGGACAGCCGGGTCGCGGGCTTCAGGAGGCTCACCAGGCCGCCCCGGACCCCGCGGGGGAACAGGATTTCCTCGGAGGGGAGGAAGTTCTCCATGAAGAAGCCCGGCTTGATGAGTGTCCAGTGCGTGAAGCCCGCCTCACGGACCCGGTCCTGGATCCCGGACTTCGCGGCGTAGTAGGGATCCATCCAGGCCCAACGGCCCTTGACCGAGCCGGCGTGCTGCCCGGCGCCGGAGACGGACGTGTGCACGAACTGCGGCACTCCCGCGGCCCTCGCGCCCTCGATCAGCCGGACGGCCTGGGCGACCTCACCCTCGAAGGCGCGTCCGTTCATGTCGGGCATCTGGACGGAGAAGACGGCGCGGGCCCCTTCGGCGGCCCTGGTCACGGAGTCGCGGTCGTCGAGGTCGCCGGTGACCAGTTCGGCGCCGAGCGCCTCGACGGCCTTCGCCCGGTCGGTGGCCGGGTCACGGACCAGCGCCCGGACGGGGATGCCCTTCGCGAGCAGGGCGCGGGCGGTGGCGCCGCCCTGCCGGCCGGTGGCGCCGACGACCAGGGCGGGGGCGGAATGTGACGTCATGGTGGTTCCTCGGGTGGTGAGAGGCAGCCAGGTGCCGTCCGGTCGCGTCGCGGACCTGCGAGGACCGGCCGGACAGGGCTAAGCGGCGAGGCCCGCCACTTATGCTCGGGTACGATACGGAGGGCCCCGCCACTTAGCAACCCCGGAGATGACGCCATGACCGTCCAGCGCGCGGACGCCCGGCGCAACTACGCACGGATCCTCGCCGTGGCCGAGGAGGAGGTCGCCGCGCACGGCGCGGACGCCTCCCTGGAACAGATCGCCCGCGTCGCGGGCGTCGGATCGGCCACGGTGCGCCGGCACTTCCCCGGCCGGCGCGCGCTGCTGGAGGCGGTGTTCGGCGAACGGATCGAGGCCCTGTGCGCCCGCGCCGTGGAGCTGGCCTCGGCGGCCGACGCGCGGGCAGCTCTGCTGGAGTGGCTGGGCGCGCTCACCGCCTACGCCGCCTCCGCGCGGGGCATGGGCGACGCGCTGGCCCTGGACGAGACGGACGGTCCTGGCCAGGTGAACGCCTGCTCGGCCAAGCTCTCCTGGGCGGCCGACCCGCTGCTGCACCGCGCCGCCCAGGCCGGCGCGGTGGCACCGGGCGTGACCGCCGCCGACCTGGTCACGCTGGTCACGGGCATCGCCCTGGCCACGGAACACCATCCGGACCCCGCCGCCGAGGCACACCGGCTGCTCGGTCTGACCATGGAGGGGGTCAGCCCCCGCGGGTGAGGCGGCCGGAGCTCAGCCCCTGCCGGGACACGAGGGCCGCGCACCGCCGGGTCCCTGGGGGCGAGCCGACCGAACACCATGCAAGTTAGGCTAGGCTTAGCTAAGTTCATTCGGTGGGGCATAGCACGTCGACCGGGGAGGGACAGCCATGGGCCTGTCGGCCATCGCGTCGTATCCGATGCCCGACCGCTCCGCGCTCCCCGCGTCGTGCGCCGCGTGGGACGCCGATCCCGACCGGACGGCGCTCCTCGTGCACGACATGCAGAACCATTTCGTACGGGCCTTTCCGGCCTTCGCGCCCCCTGTCATCGACCTGGTCCGCAACATCGCCGCACTGCGCCGGCTCGCCAGGACGCTCGGCACGCCGGTGGTGTTCACCGCCGAACCGGCGGCCCAACCGCCCGGCCGGCGCGGGCTCATGGGGGACGTCTGGGGTCCCGGAATCGGTGACGGACCCGGTGCCTCGGCCATCACCGCCCCGCTGACCCCACGACCCGGCGAACATCTGATGACGAACGTGCGCCACAACGCCTTTCTCCGGAGCCATCTGGGCAGACTGCTGCGGCTGGAGAACCGCGATCAGCTGATCATCTGCGGTGTGCGCGCACACCTCGGGGTTCTCCTGACAGCCGCCGACGCCTTCATGAACGACATTCAGCCCTTCGCCGCCGCGGACGCCGTGGCCGACTTCTCCGCGGAGGACCACACCATGGCGCTGCGGTGGGCGGCCAGGTGCGGCGTGGTCCGCACGACGGACGCGCTGCCGCGCGACCCGCTTCTCCACAAATCGACACGGATCGCATGAAGGCCCTCCCCCCTCTCGCCCCCACTCAACAGCTCCTCCCCACGCGGAAAGACGGAACGAAGACGCGGATGAGATCACTCCCTTTCAGCCGGCCCGACACCGCCGCCGGTCTGGTCACAGCGGATCCACCGTGGCTCAAGGACCTCCGGGGCCGCACCGTGGTCATCAAATTCGGCGGTAACGCCATGGTGGACACCGCGCTCCACCGGACGTTCGCGCAGGACGTCGTGGAGCTGCGGCGCGCGGGGCTGCGGCCGGTCGTCGTGCACGGTGGCGGACCGCAGATCAGCGCGATGCTCGACCGCCTCGGACTGGAGGTCCGGTTCGAGGCGGGGCTGCGGGTGACCACGCCCGAGACCATGGACGTGGCGCGCATGGTCCTGACCGGCCGGGTCCAGCGGGAGCTGGTCGGCGCGCTCAACGCCCATGGACCCTACGCCGTGGGCATGTCGGGCGAGGACGCGCACACCATGACGGCCGTACGGCGCCCGGCGCGGGTGGACGGACGCACGGTCGACATCGGCCTCGTCGGAGAGGTGGTGTCCGTGGACCCCGGCGCCCTGCGCACACTGCTCGACGCGGGCCGCATCCCCGTCGTCTCCCCCATCGCCCGGGGTACGGACGGAGAGGTCTACAACGTCAACGCCGATCTCGCGGCGTCGGCGCTCGCCGCCGCGCTCGGAGCGGAGCGACTGGTGGTGCTGACCGACGTCGCGGGGCTGTACGCGGACTGGCCGCACAGCACCGAGGTGATCGGCCGGCTCACGGCCGGTGAACTGGACGCGCTGCTCCCGGGGCTCAAGAGCGGCATGCTCCCGAAGATGGAGGGGTGCCTGCGGGCGGTTCGCGCGGGTGTCCGCAGGGCCCATGTACTGGACGGCCGGGTGCCGCACGCGCTGCTGCGCGGTGTCTTCGCCGAGGAGGGCACGGGCACGACGGTCGTCCCGGACGAGGAGCCCCGGGTATAGACCGCGGGACCGACGGGGGCCCGAGCCATCCGGCTCGGGCCCCCGTCGTTGTGCTGCCCCCGCGCGGGGGCGTCGTTGCGCCGCCCCCGCGCCGGGGCGTGGTCACAGGACGCGGGCGAGGACCGTGGCGCCGCGTCGCGGATCCAGCGACCGCGCCCAGGCCTCCGGGGCGAGGCGAGGGGGGACGGGGGCGAAGCCGTGGCGGAGGAAGAGGCGGCCGCTTCCGGTCGTCGCGGTGAACAGCGCGTCAAGTGCCCGCGAACTCCCCTCGGTGAGGGCGGCGGTCAGGAGCTGTGCGCCCAGGCCACCGCCCTGACTGCCGTGCGCGACGCAGAAGTTGTACAGCACGCCGGTCACCCGCCCGTCGCGCGTCGGTTCGGGGTGGACGCGCAGCGCCAGGCAGCCCGCCAACGACCCGTCGGGCGCCTCGGCGACCAGGAAGTCGGCGGCGTGCCAGGCGTAGACCCGCGACGGCCGGGCACGCAGGGCGCCCGAGCGGACGAAGGGCTCGGAGAGAGCGGCGAGCGCCGTGGCGTCCCGGGGGCGGGCGGTACGCACCGAACAGACGGGTGCCGGAGGCGGAGATATCGGGTGACGCGTGTCGGACAGCTGCTGCGATGCGGGGCGCGGCCTGGCCGTGATCAAGGCGTTCCTTCCTCGGCTCCACCGCGTGAGACACCCCTGTGGTGCGTCGGCTCACGCCAGCGAAGCTCAGTCGAAGTAAGGTTAGCCTTACCTAAGCTTGAGGCCAAGTCGTGGCCGGTGCGCTCACAGCCTCCGTGCCCGCGTCGCCTCGCGTCCGTCCACGAAGGCCGCGACGACCTCGATGTCGCCGATCCTGGACGTGTCGACACGACGCGGATCGTCGCCCAGGACGACGAAGTCGGCGCGCTTGCCGGGGGTGAGGCTGCCGGCGCTGTCGTCCCACCGCGCGGCGTACGCCCCGGCGACCGTGTAGGCGTGCAGGGCCTCGTCGACGGTGATCGCCTCGTCGGGCCCGATGAGCTGCCCCGAGAGCGAGGCACGCTCGACCATGAACTGAATGGCCCTCAGCGGCGATCCGTCGGTGACGGGACGGTCGGAGCTGCCGACGAGCGTGATGCCGTGGTCGAGGAAGGCCCGGCCGCGATACATCCAGGGCGCACGCTCCGCGCCCATGATCGTCGCGTAGTCGTCGCCGAAGTAACGCAGGAAGTTGGGCTGGATCACGGCGCTGAGTCCCAGCCGCGCGAAGCGGGGCAGCTGGTCGGGCCGGATGAGCCCGGCGTGCTCGACACGGTGGCGCGCGTCGGTGCGGGGCCGCAGCGCCTGGGCCCGCTCCAGGGCGTCCAGGGCGAGGTCGGCGGCCCGGTCGCCGATGGCGTGGACGGCGAGCTGCCAGCCGGCCAGGTGGCCGTCGACGATGAGGGAGGTGAGGTGCTCCGGGTCGTCCTGGAGCCGGCCCGTGTGCGTCATCCCCTCGTACGGCTCCGTGAGGGCGGCCGTACGGGCCATCATGCCGCCGTCGGTGTAGATCTTGAGAGCGCCGATGGACAGCCAGTCGTCACCGAATCCCGTGCGCAGGCCGAGGTCGAGCGCGCGCGGGATACCGTCGTCCTCGTGCGCGCCGAGCGGACGCGGAATGTCGGCGCCCGGCATGAGCTGGATCCGCAGGGGCAGGCGGCCCTGGTCGCGCAGGAGTTGGTAGGCGCCCAGTTCGACGGGGGTGTGGCCCAGCAGGCCGCCGCCGATGCCGGCCTCGGCGCAGCCCGTGACGCCTTCGGCGAGGCAGGCGTGCGCGGCGTACTCGATGGCGTCGGCCAGCTCCCGCTGGGAGTACGGCAGCCGCAGGCGCCGTACGGCGCTCATCGCGCCCTCCACGAGAACGCCGTTGTCATGAGGGACTTCGGCCGGCAGCAGGCCGAGCACGGTGCTGTTGACCACGCAGGCATGGCCGGAGTCGTGCATCACGAACACCCGCCGGCCGTGGCTGACCCGGTCGAGATCCGCCGCGGTCAGATGCCGCCCGAGGGCTCGCTGGTCGTACCCGCCGATGTGCACCCACTCCCCGGGGGCGTGTTCGCGGGAGACGGCCTCCTCCACGACGGCGAGGACGTCCTCGACGCGTTCGAGGCCGGCGATGCTCGGGGTGCCCGCCTTGAGCCCCGTCCACGCCAGGTGGACATGGCTGTCGATGAATCCCGGCAGGACGGTGGCGCCCTGGAGGTCGATCACCTCGCGGGCGGGCAGTGCGGTGACGGCCTCGTCCAGGCCCGCGATCCGCCCCCGCCAGATGCCCAGGTCGTGAGCGACCGGATGCTCCGGATCCATGGTGAGGAAGCGCGCGTTCGTCAGCCTCGTGCAGAGCATCATGGGCGGTCGTCCGTCCTCAGGAGGTTTCGGCGAGCACGGAGTCGGTGGCCGGGTACGGGACGCCGGCCGCGCCGCCGTCCTCCGGCCGGTACCGCCTGGGGGCGGCCGGAACCATCAGCGGGGTGCCGGTCTCGGGGTCGGCGATGATGCGGCAGGGCAGGCCGAACACGTCCTCGACGAGCTCGGCGGTCATGACGGTGGCGGGGTCTCCCTCGGCGGCGATGACGCCGCCCGGCCGCATCACGATGAGGTGAGTCGCGTAGCGGCACGCCTGGTTGAGGTCGTGCAGGACCGCGACGACGGTGTGGCCCTCGCGGGCGTGGAGTTCGGCGCACAGGTCGAGCACCTCGACCTGGTGGGCGATGTCGAGGAAGGTGGTGGGTTCGTCCAGCAGAAGGATGGAGGTCTGCTGAGCGAGCACCATGGACAGCCACACGCGCTGCCGCTGGCCGCCGGAGAGGTCGTCCACGGGGCGGTCGGCGAGTTCGAGTACGCCGGTCTGCCGCATCGCCTCGGTGACGGCCGCCTCGTCCTCGACGGACCACTGCTTCAGCAGCCGCTGGTGCGGGTACCGGCCGCGGGCGACGAGGTCGCCGGCCGTGATCCCGCCCGGCGCGCTGGAGGACTGCGGGAGCAGGCCGAGGCGGCGTGCGACCTCGCGGGAGCGGTACGAGGCGATGGCGGCGCCGTCGAGGTAGACCTGTCCGGCCTTGGGCTTGAGCATCCGCGCCAGCGCCGTGAGCAGCGTCGACTTGCCGCAGGCGTTGGGCCCGATGATCACCGTGAAGGAGTGGTCGGGGATGTCGACGCTCAGGGACGTGGCGACCGTCCGCTGGTCGTAGGAGAGCGTGAGGTCCTCGGCACGCAGCCGGGGCCGCGGGGCGTTCGTTGCAGTCATACGCGGCTCTTTCGCGACTCGGTGATCAGCAGCCAGATGAGGTAGAGCCCGCCGATGGCGCCGGTCGCCGTGCCCACGGGAAGGAGCGCGGGTGCGAAGACCCGCTGCACGACGAGGTCGCTCAGGGCGAGCAGGAAGGCGCCCATGAGGGCGGACGGCAGCAGCGCGGGCCCGGACGAACCGGTGAGTCTGCGGACCACCTGGGGCGCGGCCAGGGCGATGAACCAGATGGGTCCGGTGACGGCGGTGGCGAACGCGGCCAGCGCGACGCTGATGACGAGGAGAATGGTGCGGGTGCGCCGCACGTCGACGCCGAGCGCCATGGCCGTGGTGTCGCCCATCTCCACCATGGTGAGCCGGCGGGAGAGCAGGAAGGCCGGCGGCAGCAGAACGGCGAGGGCGAGACCGATGGCGTTCGCGTGCGTCCACAGCCGGTTCCCCAGGCTGCCGATCAGCCATGCCTGGGCCTCCAGTGCCTCCTGGAAGGTCGCCCGGGTGACCAGGTACGAGTTGACGGCCAGCAGCAGGGCGCTGACGCCGATGCCGATGACGACCAGCCGGAAACCCTGCAACCCCCGGCCGACCAGGAGGAGGTTGACGGCGAGCGCCGTGGCGAGACCGCCGGTCAGCGCGCCGAACGCGATCTGGGTCATGCTGCCGTGCAGCACGATGATGACGACGAGCGCGCCCACGGCGGAGCCGTTGGTGAAGCCGATGATGTCGGGGCTGCCGAGGGAGTTGCGGGTGAGACTCTGCAGGATCGCACCGCTCACCGCGAGGGCCGCGCCGACGAAGACGGCGGTCAGGACGCGCGGCATGCGCAGGGTGTTGACGACGAAGCCCGCGGCGTCGGATCCGGTGCCGGTCAGGGCCTGGAAGACCTCCGTGACGGAGAGCGGGAAGTCGCCGGTGGTCAGGGTGACACCCATGACGGCGATCAGCGCGAGGAACAGCAGGGCGGTCACGGCGAACACACGGCCCTGGAGGCGCAGCGAGACACCGCCCGCTGCGGTGCGCAGGACCCGGCCGCTGATGACACGGGGGGCGGGGGTCTCGGCGGATCCGGGCACGGAGGTGTCCGCCTCCTCCACGGCACTCACAGCATGACCAGCTTTCGACGGCGGCACAGCGCGATGAACAGGGGTGCGCCGATGAACGCGGTGACGATGCCGACCTGCACCTCGCCCGGCGCGCCGAGCACACGGCCCAGCACGTCCGAGCCGATGAGCAGGACCGGTGCGAGCAGCATCGAGTACGCGAGCACCCAGCGCTGGTCGGTTCCGGAGAGGAACCGGGCGACATGCGGAACGGCCAGGCCGACGAAGCTGATCGGCCCGACGGCGGCGGTGGCGGCGCCGCACAGCAGCATCACGGCGACCGCCGCCAGCACGCGGGTACGGCCGACGTTCACGCCGAGGGCGCGCCCCAACTGGTCTCCCATGGCGAGGGCGTTGAGGGACGGGGCAAGGAGGAACGCGATGATCGTTCCGGTGGCGACGAACGGCAGGACGAGGAACACGATGTCGTAGTACCGGCCCGCGAGGGAGCCCACCGTCCAGAAGCGGAACTGGTCGAACGCCTCCGGGTCGAAGAGCAGCACGCCCCAGTTGAAGGCGTACAGCACGGCGGTCACCGCCGCTCCCGCGACGACGAGCCGGTCGGGGGTGGCCAGTTTCCGCCCGGAGGAGCCGAGGAGATGGACGCCCACGGACGCCACGGCCGCCCCGGCGAGGGCGAACCACACATAGCCGAGCGGCGCGGCCACGCCCATGAACGCGATGGCCACGACGACGCCCGCGGAGGCGCCCAGATTCACTCCGAGCAGTCCCGGGTCGGCGAGCGGATTGCGGGTCAGGGCCTGCATCAGGGCGCCGGACAGCCCGAGGGCCACTCCGACGATGACGCCGAGGAGAGTGCGGGGGATGCGGTAGTCGTGGACGATGACGGAGGCTTCCGACCCGTCAGGGTTCCACAGCAGGTCCCATGTCGACGCGAACGGAATCCCTCTGGTGCCCACCCAGACACTGATCAGCGAGACGAGGACGAGCGCGCCGAGCGTCACGAGCAGCCCGAGCCCGCGCAGGGCCGCCGTGGCCGGACGTGCCGCGGGCACGACGGGACCATCGGTCTCGCTTCCGGACGCCGCCCGGACTTCGACAGACAAGGACCACTCCCCTGGCGGCGATTTCGAGCCCCACGCAGCGCGCGAGGCGTTGAACATGGGGGTGCCGCAAGCGATATGACATACGAACGAGGAACTTAGGTGAGCCTAACCGTACGGCCGCTACGGGGTCAACGCGGCGGTGCCGCCTGCGCCGAGGCCCGCACCGCGGACCACCGCCGGTGCCGCGCGCACCCCCTCGATCCCGTCCCCGATTAAGGTAGGCTTACCTAACTATCCTGCCCTGTTCTTGTGGAGGCCGCGCATGCCCGCTGGAGGACCACCCGCTGGAGGACCAACGGGGGGCCTGGTCCTCCGGAGAGCGCTCGCCGACCAGCGCCGCCCCGTCGTCGGAGCATCAGTCCTCGGCATGACGCACCAGGCGTGCGAGGCGCTCGTCCCCGTGGTCATCGGCCTGGTCATCGACGAGGCGGTGGCGACCGGTTCCTCCGGCGCCCTCCTGCGCTGGCTGCTGGTGCTCGCCGGTCTCTTCCTCGTGCTGTCCACGTGTTACCGGAACTCCGCGCGGCTCACCGAAGGCGCGGGCGAAGGCGCCGCGCACCGGATCCGGCAGGACCTCGCCGCCCGCGTGCTCGATCCGCGGGGCGGCGCCGACTCCGGACGGCTGCCCGGCGCGCTCACCGCCGTCGCGACCGGCGACGCCCGGCGCGTCGGCTCCGTCGCCTCCGCGCTGCCGTACGCGCTGTCCGCGCTCGCCGGGCTGGCCATCAGCGCGGTGGCGCTGCTCCGTATCTCCGTGCCGCTCGGCCTGCTCGTCCTCCTCGGCGTCCCGCCCCTGCTGTGGATCGGCCATCTCATCAGCCGCCCGCTCGAACGGCGCAGCGAGGCCGAGCAGGAGCACGCGGCCCACGCGTCCGGGGTCGCCGCCGATCTGGTGAGCGGCCTGCGCGTACTGAAGGGGATCGGCGCCGAACCGGCGGCGGTCGACCGGTACCGGAAGACGAGCCGCGACTCGCTGTCCGCCGCGCTGCGCGCGGCCGGCAGCCGGGCCTGGCACGACGGCGCGATCCTCGCCCTGACGGGCATCTTCATCGCGGTGATCGGGCTCGTCGGCGCCCATCTGGCGATGCGAGGCACCATCAGCGTGGGTGACCTGGTGGCGGCCGTCGGTCTCGCCCAGTACCTCCTCGGTCCTTTCCAGCTCCTCACGTTCGTCAACGGCGAGTTCGCGCAGGGCCGCGCCTCGGCCGACCGGATCGCCGAGATCCTCGCCTCGCCTCCCGCCGTCGTGGCCGGGAAGTCCGCGCTCCCCGAGCCGGTCGCCGGACGGCTGCGGCTGCGCGGCGTCACCCAGGGCGCGCTGCGCGGCGTCGACCTCGACATCGCCCCCGGCAGCCTCGTCGGTGTGGTCACCCGTGACCCGGCCGCCGCGAACGACCTGCTGCTCTGCCTGGGCCGCGAACTCGACCCCGACGAAGGCACCGTCGAACTCGACGGCGTACCCCTGACCGACCTCGACCCGGACGACGTCCGGCGCGCGATCCTGGTCGCCCACCACGACGCCGACCTCTTCGAGGACAGCCTCCTCGCCAACGTACGGGCCGGATCGGACACCGAGGAGGCGGACATGAGCGCCGCGCTGGCCGCCTCGGCGGCGGACGACGTCGCCCAGGCCCTGCCCGAGGGAGTGGACACCGTCCTCACCGAACGGGGCCGCTCGCTCTCCGGCGGCCAGCGCCAGCGGGTGGCACTGGCGCGGGCCCTGGCCGCCGGCCCGCCGGTGCTCGTCGTCCACGACCCGACCACCGCCGTCGACACGGTCACCGAGGCCCGTATCGCGGCCCGGCTGCGGGACCTGCGCGGGGGCCGCACCACGGTCCTGGTCACCACCAGCCCCGCCCTGCTCGCCGGAACCGACGTCGTGTTCATGCTCGACGAGGGCAGGGTGGCCGCCCGGGGCAGCCACCCCGAACTGGCCGGCGCCCACGAGACGTACCGCTCGGCGGTGCTGGCATGACGACCACCCCTCGGAACCCAGACCCACACGACCCGGACGAGAAGGACGACGCACGGACGATGAGCGGACCCGGCACGCCAGAACGCGAGCTCCTGCCCACCGCCACCGGCGCCAGGACCCTGGCCGTCGTCCGCGGACTGCTGCACAGGCACCGGCTGCTGACGATGGGCGCGCTGACCGTCCTGGTCATCGGCACGGGCACCGGGCTGCTGACCGCGCCGCTGCTCGGACACATCGTGGACCTGGTCGTGGACGAGCGCGGCGCGAGCGCGCTGACCCTGCCGATGGTGCTCCTCCTGACCGTCGCCGTCGCCAGGGCCGTCGCGACCGCCATCGGCAAGTCCCTCGTCGCCAGGCTCGGCGAGACGGTCCTCGCGGACCTGCGGGAACGGTTCATCGCGCGGGCACTGCGCCTGCCGCTCGAACGGGTGGAACAGGCCGGTTCCGGCGACCTGACCTCGCGGGTGACAGGTGACGTCACCCTGATCGCCAGGGCGGTACGGCAGGCGCTGCCCGAGTTCGTCAGCGCCTTCCTCACCATCGTGCTGACGCTGGGCGGTCTCGCCCTCCTCGACTGGCGCTTCCTGCTCGCCGTACTGGTGTCCGTCCCGGTCCATGTCCTCACGGTGCGCTGGTACATCCCGCGCGCCGCGCGCATCTACGCCGCGCACCGGGTGGCGACCGGCGCCCTCCAGCACCAGCTGCTCGACAGCGTCGGCGGGGTGCGTACGGTACGGGCGTTCCGTCTGAACGGGCGGCACGGGGAGCTGCTGGAGCAGCGGTCACAGGCGGCCGTCGACCTGGCGGCGCGGGGCATGCGCCTCGTCTCGGGCTTCTTCTCCCGGCTGAACATCGCCGAGTTCATGGGCATGACGTCGATCCTCGTCACCGGCTTCCTCCTCGTCGACAGCGGCTCGGTGAGCATCGGTACGGCGACCGCCGCGGCGCTCTACTTCCACGGGCTGTTCAACCCGATCAACGCGGCGCTCTTCCTCATCGACGACGCCCAGTCCGCCGGCGCGAGCCTCGCCCGTCTCGTCGGCGTGTCCAGCCTCCCGGCCGAACGGGAGCGCGACGGCCGGGCCGCCGCGCCGGCGGACGGCTCGGTCGAGGTGGTGGACCTCGGCCACGCGTACGTGGACGGCCACCCGGTGCTCCGCGCGGTGGACCTGGAGGTGCGGGACGGCGAACGCGTGGCCCTGGTCGGCGCCAGCGGCGCGGGAAAGACCACGCTGGCGAAGCTGATCGCGGGCGTCCACACCCCGGCGACGGGTGCGATCTCCCTGGGCGGCGTGGACTCCCGGGAGCTGGGCCCCGCCGGGATCCGCCAGTCCGTCACCCTGATCAGCCAGGAGGTCCATGTCTTCGCCGGCCCGCTCTCCGAGGACCTGCGACTGGCCCGCCCCGGGGCGACGGACGAGGAGCTGCGCGCCGCGCTGGCCCGCGTCGACGCGCTGGACTGGGCCGACGCGCTGCCCGAGGGCCTGGCCACGGTCGTGGGCGAGGGCGGTCACCGCCTCACGGTGACCCAGGCCCAGCAACTCGCCCTCGCCCGGCTCGTTCTCGCCGATCCGCCCGTCGCGATCCTGGACGAGGCCACCGCCGACGCCGGCAGCGCGGGCGCCCGTGTGCTGGAAACCGCCGCCCTGCGCGCGCTGGAGGGCCGTACGGGCGTGATGGTCGCCCACCGCCTCCCCCAGGCGGCGACCGCGGACCGCGTCGTCGTCCTGAACGAGGGCCGCGTCGTCGAGACAGGCACCCACGACGAACTCGTCGCGGCGGGCGGCCGCTACGCCGAACTCTGGTCGGCGTGGTCCGACAGCCGCCAGGAACCGGAACAGGAACCGGCCGTGCCTGCCCAGGGCGTGTTGCGAAAGTAGCGCCGGCCGCCCCTCTCCAGTCGCGCGAGGCTCCCGCCCATGACATCCGGGCGGGAGCCTCGTGCTGTCGCGGGCCCCGGAGATCCGCGGACCGCCCGCGTGCGGAACGCCGCCGCCCGCGGAGCGGTGCTCCCTGGGCGGCGGCGTCCGGCCGTGCGGGTCAGGCGTGTTGTGCGGTCAGCCGTACCGCGCCGGTCAGCCCTGCTGAGCGACGAGGCTCGCCGGGCGCAGGTCCGTCCAGTGCTCCTCGACGTACGCGAGGCAGGCCTCGCGCGTGTCCTCGCCGAAGGCGGTCCGCCAGCCGGCGGGAACCTCCGCGAAGGACGGCCACAGCGAGTGCTGGTTCTCGTCGTTGACCAGGACCAGGAAGCGGCCCTGCGGGTCCTCGAACGGGTTGGTGGTCATACGGTGTCCCTCCTTGTGGACAGGGCGGTGAACAGCTCCGAGAGCGGCTGCCGCGGGTCGGCTGCCACGGTACGCAGCAGCCACTGGAGTTCGTCGGCGAGCCGTCGTGCCGCGGCGGTGCCGAGCAGGTCGGTGGCGTGGATCAGGCCGCAGTGAACGGGACCGTCACCCCGCGGCTCGTAGAAGCTGAGGGTCAGCCGGGCCCGGGGCGCACCGGTCGGTACGGCGTCGAGGGAGCCGACGCCGCCTTCCAGCCGCTCCAGGTCCGCCTGCTCGTGATGGATCACCATCACCTGCGGGCCCTCGGGAGGCAGTCCGGTCGCCCGTACGACCTCCTCGAACGGGACTTCCTGCCGGTCGAGGGCGCTGAGGGTGGTCTCCCGCACGCGGGACAGCAGTTCCGCGAACGACGGGTCGCCCGCCACGTCGGTACGCAGCACGACCGTGTTGAAGAAGCAGCCCACCAGGTCGGCCAGCTGCTCGTCCGTGCGGCCGGCGACCATCGTGCCGATGGGCAGGTCCGTGCCCGCGCCATGGGCGGTGAGCAGCGCCGCCAGGGCGGAGTGCAGAACCATGAACATGCTGGTGCCGGTGGCGCGGGCCAGTCCGTCCACGGCGGCGTGCGTCCGCTCGTCGAGGACGAAGCCCACCTGCCCGGCGCCGGGCGAGGTGGCGGACGGCCCGTCCGCCGGGAGGACCGGTCCGGCGGGCATGTCCCGCAACGTCTCGCGCCAGTAGGCGAGCTGCCGGCCGCCCCTGCTGTCCGGATCGCCCAGGTCGCCCAGGATCTCACCGGCCCACTGGGCGTAGTCCGCGTACGAGACCGGCAGTGGGGGCCACTCGGGCGCGCGGCCTTCCTCACGGGCCGCGTACGCCGCCGTCAGGTCGCGGAAGAGCGGGACGACGGACCACTCGTCCACCGCCAGGTAGTGCATGGTCAGCAGCAGTGCCTGCTGCCCCGTGGCCGCCGTCAGCAGATGGGCCCCGAGCGGCGCTCCACGGACCGGGTCCGGCTCCCCGGCCGCCAGTTCCGTCAGGCGTGCCTCCAGGTCGTCGCAGTCCTCCTGCGCCAGCACCGGAGGCCCGGCGGCCCGGTGGTACAGCGCGCCGTCCCGTTCCGTGAACGCCGTACGGAGCGGCTCGTGACGAGCGGCCACATCGGCGAGCGCGGCGGACAGCGCGTCGGCGTCCAGACCGCCGGACGAGCGCAGGACGAGCGCGTGGTCGAAGCGCGCGGCACGGCGGTGGGCGTCCCACTGCCAGCGCTGGACCGGGGCCGCCACCGGCGGCTGCCGGCGCTCCCGCGCCGGTCGCAGTGCCGGGCGGGCCGTCGACGCGTCCTTCAGCTTGCCTTCGAGACCGGCGACGGTCAGCGCGTCGAAGACGTCCCGGATGCTCAGCTCGGCCCCGAACTCGGCGCGGATACGGGCCAGCAGCCGCATCGACGCCATGGAGTGGCCGCCCAGCGCGAAGAAGTTGTCGTGGATACCGACCTTCTCCAGCTTGAGGATCTCGCAGAACAGCTCGGCGAGCCTGGCCTGTGTCCCGGTGACCGGGAGCGCGCCTCCGGTCATCGCGGCCCAGTCCGGCGCGGGCAGCGCCGTGCGGTCCAGCTTGCCGTTGGGGGTCAGCGGCAGCGGGCCGTCCAGGGGCACGACGAGCGCCGGGACCATGTACTCGGGCAGCACACCGGCCACATGGGCGCGCAGCTCCCCCGGGTCGAGGGTGCCGGCGTCCGGTACGGCGTAGCCGACGAGCCGGACGATGTCGCCGTCGCGGTCGGGCACCACGGCGGCCTGCGCGACCGAGGGGTGTCCGGCGAGGGCCGCCTCGATCTCACCCAGCTCGATGCGGAAGCCGCGGACCTTGACCTGCGTGTCGACCCGGCCGAGGAAGTCGAGGTTGCCGTCCTGGCGCCAGCGGGCACGGTCGCCGGTGCGGTACATCCGGCCGCCGGGCGGGCCGTACGGGTCGGCGACGAACCGCTCCGACGTCAGGGCGGCCTTGCCGAGGTAGCCGCGCGCGAGGCCGCGTCCGGAGACATACAGCTCGCCCGCCACACCCGGCGGGACCGGCCGCAGGCCGTCGTCCAGGACGTAGCAGCGGGTGTTGGGGTCGGGCCGGCCGATGGGCACCCGGCCCGACGGGCGTCCGCCGTGCTCGCGCGCGGGCCACAGCGTGGAGTTGACGGTCGCCTCGGTGAGCCCGTACGCGCAGATCAGGTGGGCCGTGTGGCCGAACCGCTCGAACAGGTCCGGCGGCACCGTCTCCGTACCGACCAGGACGGTCGACCCCTCGGGCAGTTCGCATCCCGGCGGCAGCGCCGACACGAGGGACGGCGGAAGGATCATATGGGTGATCCGCTGGTCCGCGAGGAAGTCGGTGAGCGCGGGTCCGGCGACCCGCGCCTCGTCGGTGATGAGAACGAGCCGGCCGCCCTGGCACAGCGCCATGGACAGCTCGAAGGCGAAGACGTCGAAGCCGATGGACGCGAACTGCAGGACACGGCTGTCGCGTGCGAGGCCCATCCGGTCGACGGCGGTGGCGACGAGGCTGGCGATGCCCTCGTGCGGGACGACCACGCCCTTGGGGCGGCCGGTCGAACCGGACGTGTAGATGACGTACGCGGCCTGGTCCAGGCCGGCCCGCGTCCCCTCGACCGCGGCCTCGGGCAGCGTGTCCAGTTCGGCGGCGACCGAAGGCTCGTCGAGCAGCACCACCGGTACGCCCGCCACGTCCGGGATCTTCCCCGCGACCGGCTCGGTGCCGACCACGAGCGCCGCCCGCGAGTCCTCGATCATGTACGTGAGGCGGTCGGCCGGGTGGATCAGGTCGAGCGGCAGGAACGCGGCGCCCAGCTTCATCGCGGCGAGCACCGTGGCGACCATGTCGGCCGAGCGGGGCACGGCCACGCCGACCACGCTCCCGGCGCCCACACCGCGCGCGGCCAGCAGCCGGGCCACGCGGTTGGCGCGGGCGTCGAGCCGCGCGTACGTCACGGAGCGGGCGCGGTCGACGACGGCGACCGCGTCGGGGCGCTCGGCGAGGCGCCGGGCGAACAGCGCCGGGAACGACTCCTCCTCGACCGCGCGGGCCGTGGCGTTGAAGCCTTCCAGGACCATCCGCCGCTCGTCGTCGGCGAGGATCTCCGCCCGCGAGACGGGCTGCCCGGGTGCGGCGACGAGGGCCGCGACGAGCGCCAGGAGGCGGTCGCCGAAGCGTGCGGCGGTCTCGTGGTCGAACAGCTCCGTGGCGTATTCGAGACGGCAGCCCAGTGAGCCCGCTCCCCCGTCGGCGGAGGTGTGCTCGGTGAAGCTGAACACCAGGTCGAACTTGGCCGAGCGGACCCGGAACGGCACGTAGTCCGCCTGAAGGCCGGGCAGTTCCAGTCCGTCGCCCGTGCGGGCGTGATAGCCGACCATGACCTGGAACAGCGGGTTCCGGGACAGTGAGCGCGTGGGGTTGAGCTTCTCCACGACCGACTCGAACGGCACGTCCGCGTGGGAGAACGCGGCCAGGTCGGTCTCCCGCACCCGCGCCAGCAGTTCGGTGAAGCTCGGGTCGCCGCTCAGGTCCGTGCGCAGCACAAGCGTGTTGACGAAGAAGCCGACCAGGTCGTCCAGCGCTTCGTCGCCGCGTCCCGCGATCGGCGAGCCGAGGGGGATGTCCGTGCCGGCGCCCATGCGGTGCAGCAGGGCGGCCACGGCGGCGTGCACCACCATGAACATGGTGGCGCCGGTCTCGCGGGCGAGCCGCCTGAGCCCCTCGTGGACGCCGGTGTCGAACGCGAGGTCCAGCTCGGCGCCGGAGAACGCGGGCCGTGCCGGGCGCGGCCGGTCGGTGGGCAGTTCCAGCTCCTCGGGTGCGCCCTCCAGGGCCGTGCGCCAGTACTCCAGCTGCCGGGCCGCCAGGCCGGCCGCGTCCGCCGGGTCGCCGAGCAGGCGCCGCTGCCACAGCGCGTAGTCGGCGTACTGGACCGGCAGCGGCTCCCACCGCGGTGCCGCGCCGGAGACACGGGCCGCGTAGGCGGTGGCGAGGTCGCGGAGGAACGGGCGGTCCGACCACTCGTCGGTGGTGATGTGGTGCAGCAGCAGGACGACGACATGGTCCCGCGGTGCCAGCTCCACGAGGGTGGTGCGCAGCGGCGGTTCGACGGCGAGGTCGAACGGCCGGTTGACGGCCGCGTCGACGAGGGCGGGCAGCTCGTCCTCGGTGGCGCGCAGCCGCTCCACGACGGGCCGCGCCTCCTCGGCGGGCAGTACGTGCTGGACTACCTGGCCGTCCGGTTCCACGAACACCGTCCGCAGGGCTTCGTGCCGGGCCGTCACATCGGCGAGCGCCGCGCCCCACGCCTCGCTGTCGAGGTCGCCGCGCAACCGCATGACCAGCGGGAAGTTGTACGCGGCGGAGGCACACTCGATCTGCTGGATGACCCACAGCCGCTGCTGGGCGTACGAGAGCGGCAGCACGTCGGGGCGTTCACCGGCGGTCAGCGCCGGGCGGGCGGCGGCGCCGGAGCGGGCCGCGCGCTCGACCAGTTCGGCGACGGTGGGCGCCTCGAACAGGTCGCGGATCGCGAGTTCGGCGTCGAGCGCGGTGCGGGCACGGCTGACGAGACGGGTGGCGAGCAGTGAGTGGCCGCCCAGCTCGAAGAAGTCGCTGTCGATGCCGACGCTGCCCTCGGGCAGGCCCAGCACCTCAGCGAAGAGGGCGCACAGCGTCTCCTCGCGCGGCGTGCGGGGAGCGCGGCTCGTGCCCGTCGCGGCGAAGTCCGGGGCGGGCAGGGCCCGTACGTCCAGCTTGCCGTTGACGGTGAGCGGCAGCGTGTCCACGGGGACGAGCGCGGACGGGACCATGTAGTCGGGCAGTCCCGCCTTCAGGTGGTCGCGCAGCCGCTGGAGGAGGTGCTCGCCCGGCTCCGGGCCGTCCTCCGGCGCGAAGTAGCCGACCAGGCGCTTCGTGCCGGTGCTCTCGTTCACGACGACCGCGGCGTGGGCGACCTCGGGGTGCGCGGACAGGGCCGTGGAGATCTCGCCCAGTTCGATCCGGTAGCCGCGGATCTTCACCTGGTCGTCGGTGCGGCCCAGGAAGTCGAGCAGGCCGTCGGGCCGCTGCCGTACCAGGTCGCCCGTGCGGTACATCCGCTCGCCCGGCTCCCCGAACGGGTCCGCGACGAACCGCTCGGCGCTCAGGGCGGGACGGTCGTGGTAGCCGCGGGCCAGTCCGGTGCCCGCGATGTACAGCTCGCCGGGGCAGCCCGGCGGAACCGGGCGCAGCATCGCGTCCAGGACGTAGGCGCGGGTGTTGCGGATGGGCAGGCCGACCGTGGGGGTCGCGCTGTCCGTCGTCGAGCCGCCGAGGGTGTTGATGGTGTACTCGGTCGGCCCGTACAGGTTGTAGCCGTAGGTGCCCTCGGTGCGGCGCAGCTTCGTCCATACGGTGTCGGAGACGGCCTCGCCGCCGAGGAGGACGAGAGCCGGGCGGTGCTTGCCGGCCGTCGCGTCCCGGTCGAGGAGGCCCTCCTCGATGAGGAGCTGGGCGTAGGTGGGGGTCACGTTGACCACGTCGACCTGGTGCCGGTCGCAGTAGGCGACCAGCGCCTCGGCGTCGCGGCGCAGGTCCTCGTCGCAGACGTGCACTTCATGGCCTTCGACGAGCCAGAGCAGTTCCTCCCAGGACATGTCGAAGGCGAAGGACACGGTGTGCGCGATGCGCAGCCGCCGTCCGCCGGCCGAGCGGATGGCCGGGTCGAAGATCTCCTTCTGGTGGTTGAGCTGCATGTTGGTCAGTCCCCGGTAGGGGGTGACGACGCCCTTGGGGCGGCCGGTGGAGCCGGAGGTGTAGATGATGTACGCCGGGTGCTCCAGCCGGTCCGGCACGTCGCGGGCGAACGCGGGCCGCTCGTCGTCCGCGATCTCCCCGCCGGGCAGGGCGGCCAGTTCGGCGGCCACGGCCTCGTCGTCCAGCAGGAGTTCGGGAGCCGCCGCACCGGCGTCACCGCGGAGGGCCGGGGCGACCGCCGTGGTGGAGACGAGGCACAGGGGTCCGGTGTCCTCGGCCATGAGCCGCAGCCGGTCGGCCGGGTGGTCCAGGTCGAGCGGCAGGTACGCGGCGCCGGTGCGCAGGACGGCGAACAGCGCGGCCACCATGTCGATGGAACGGGGCAGCGCCAGCGCCACGACCTTCTCCGGCCCCGCGCCCCGGGCGAGGAGCAGGCGGGCCAGCCGGTTGACGCGCGCGTCCAGTTCGGCGTACGTGAGGGCCCGCTCGCCGAAGACCAGCGCCACGGCGTCGGGGGTACGGGCGACCTGGGCCGTCAGCAGGTCGGCGATGGTCTCGTTCGGCACGGGCTCCCGGCTGGCGGCCCACTCGGCCGTCAGGGCGGCGCGCTCCGGCGGCAGCAGCAGGTCCACGCCGACGGTACGGGCGGAGGCGGCGTCCGGGGCGGCGAGGCTCTCCCCGAGCCGTTCGAGGACGGTCGTGAACCGTCCGAGGACCGTGGTCGCGGCCTCCGGGCCGAACAGGTCGGGCCGGGCCGCCAGGGTCACCCGCAGCCGGCTCTCGGGGGTGACGATGAGCGTGAGCGGGAAGTGGGTGCCGTCCACGTTCGACACGCCGGTGATGCCGTGCCGCTGCCGGAGCGCCGCCGCCCGGTCCTCACCGTCGGCGGAACGGAGCACGAAGAGCGTGTCGAACAGGCGGCGGTGGCCGGTCTCCTGCTGGATCGTGCCGAGTCCGACGTACTCGTACGGCATGACCGCGGCCCGCTCGGACTGCATGCGCCGCAGCAGGTCGGGCAGTGGCTCGTCGGGCGCGAACCGGACCCGTGCCGGGATGGTGTTGAGGAACATGCCGATGATGCCGGCGACATTCGGCACGTCCGCGGGCCGGCCGGCGACCGCCGTGCCGAAGACGACGTCGTCGCGGCCGGTCATGGCGGAGAGGACCAGTCCCCAGGCGGCGTTGAGCACCGTGTTCAGGGTGAGGCCGTACCGCCGGGCCAGGGCGCGCAGCCGGTCGCTGGTCTCGCGTGTCAGCACCGCGTCGAAGTCGGCGGGAATGACCGGATCCGCGTCGCGGCCCGTCGGGGCGACGACGGTCGGCTCGTCGAGACCGCGGAGCGCGCCGCGCCACGCGCCGGCGGCCCGGGTCGTGTCCTGCTCGTCGAGCCATGCCAGGTAGTCGCGGTACGAGCCGGGGGCGGGCAGGCCCGTGGTGTCACCGGCCCGCTCGTAGAGCGTGAACAGCTCCTCCAGGAACAGCCACGCGGACCAGCCGTCCCACAGGATGAGGTGGTGGGTGACGACGAGCCGGTCGCGGCCGTCGTCGAGCCGGATCAGCTGGAGGCGGCACAGCGGCGGCGCCGACAGGTCGAAGCGCTTGCGGCGGTCGGCGGCCAGCAACGCGTCCACGCGGGCGCGCCGTTCCTCCGCGGGCAGCCCGGACAGATCGGTCTCCACCAGCGGGATCTCGGCGCCGTCCACGATGAACTGCACGGGCCGGGGCGGGCCGTCGCTGGTGAATCCGGCGCGCAGGCCGGCGTTGCGCTCCAGGAGGGCCCAGCAGGCGGCGCGCAGCCGGGCGATGTCCAGGCGGTGGCCGAAGTCCAGGGTCTCCTGCGACAGGTAGACGTCGAGCGCGTCGCCCGTGTCGTAGGTGGCGTGGAAGTACATGCCCTCCTGGAGCGGGGAGAGCGGCCAGATGTCGGCGACCGGCAGCCCGGCGACGGCCTCGACGCGGGCGTTCTCCTCCGGGGACAGCTCCAGTCCGCCCAGCGGGGCGGGGGCGGGGGGCTCCGCCACCGGCAGACCGGCGGTCAGCTGGTCCAGGAGCGCCTTCAGGGCCGGGTCGGCCGCCGCACCGGACCGCTGCTGCTGGGCCAGTACGGCCTGGAGGGCGGCGGCCGCCTGCCCGGCCTCGGCGGCGGAGACGGTCACGGCGCCGGTGGGCGCGTCCGTACCGCCCCGGCCGGCGGGAGCGGGCTCCGCGGGCGCGCTCGCGGCCGCCGCGGCGAGCGCGGCGGGTGTGCGGTGCTCGAACACATCGCGCGGGCTGATGGTCAGTCCCCTTTCACGGGCCCCGGTGGCGACGGCGACCGAGGTGAGGCTGTCGCCGCCGAGCATGAAGAAGTCGTCGTCGGCACCGATCCCGGTCAGGCCGAGGACATCGGTGAAGGTCTCGCACAGGGCGCGTTCGCACTCGTCCCGTGGCGCCCGGCCACCGGCCCCGGGAACGACGGACGGCGAGGGCAGGGCGTTCTGGTCGAGCTTGCCGCTGGGGGTCAACGGCAGTTCGCCGACGACCACGACTGCCGACGGCACCATCGCCGCGGGCAGTGCTCCGGCGAGCGCCCCGTGGAGGGCCTCGCCGTCCGGGGCGGCGCCGGGGGCGGGTACGGCGTAGCCCAGGAGCGCCCCGTCCCGGACGATCACGGCGGGGCGGGCGACACCCGGCAGAGCGGCCAGGGCGGCTTCGATCTCGCCGAGTTCGACGCGATTGCCGCGGATCTTCACCTGCCGGTCGGTGCGCCCCAGGTACTCGACGGCGCCGTCGGCGCGGCGCCGGACCAGGTCGCCGGTCCGGTACATGCGCGCGCCGGGCCCGCCGAACGGGTCGGCGACGAAGCGTTCGGCGGTCAGCCGGTGCCGGTCGTGGTAGCCGCGGGCCAGTTGGACGCCGGCCAGGTACAGCTCGCCCGGCACGCCGTCCGGCACGGGGCGCAGGAAGGCGTCGAGCACGTGGAGGCGGGTGTTCCACACGGGCCGGCCGATGGGGACGGCGGGCTCGGTACCGCCCTCGTACGGGAAGTACGTGACGTCGACGGCCGCTTCGGTGGGGCCGTACAGATTGTGCAGCGGGACGGGTCCGTGGGCGCCCCGGGCTGTCAGCTCCCGCCAGCGGCGGGCGTCCGGTCCGGTGAGGGCCTCGCCGCTGCAGAACACCCGGCGCAGGCTCGCCGTCCAGTCCGGGGTGTCGGCGGCGGCGTCCATCGCCTGGACGAACGCGGCCAGCATCGACGGCACGAAGTGCGCCGTCGTGATCCGCCGGGCGTGGATCAGCCCGGCCAGATACGCCGGGTCGCGATGGCCGTCGGGCCGGGCGAGGACGACGGTCGCGCCCTCGGCCAGGGCCCAGAAGAACTCCCAGACGGACACGTCGAAGCTGGACGGGGTCTTCTGGAGCACCCGGTCGTCGGCGGTGAGGCCGTACGCGCCCTGCATCCAGGCGAGGCGGTTGACGATCGCCCGGTGGGTGACGGTGACGCCCTTGGGGCGCCCGGTGGAGCCGGAGGTGTAGATCAGGTAGGCGGGGTGGTCGGGTCCCGCGTGCGCGCCGGGGGTGTCGGGTGCGTCCTCGTCGTGGTCCACGACGAGGTGTTCGAGACCCGGCACGCCGGGCAGTCGCCCGGCCGAGTCACTGGTGGTCACGACGGTCCGGGCCCCCGAGTCGGCGAGCATGAACGCCACGCGGTCGGCAGGGTAGTCGAGGTCCACGGGCAGGTAGGCGGCGCCCGCCTTGTGCACGCCGAGCAGCGCGACCATCAGCTCCGCCGAACGGGGCACCGCGACCGCGACGAAGCGCTCCGGGCCCGCGCCGCGCGCCCGCAGCCGCCGGGCGAGTGCCTCCGCGCGCCGGTCCAGTTCGGCGTAGGTCAGGGTGGTGTCCTCGAAGACGACGGCCGGGGCGTGCGGGGTCCGTGCCACCTGCGCGGCGACAAGCGAGGCGAGGGTCGCGTCCGCGTCGGGCAGCGGGTGCGCCGTGGCGTTCAGCGCGGTCACGCGCTCCCGCTCGCGGCCGGACAGCATCCCGATCCGGGCGACCGGGCGGGCGGGGTCGGACAGGAGGGCCCGCAGCAGCGCCTCGAACCGGCGGGCGAGCACGGCCACGGACAGCTGGCCGAGCCGGACCGCGTCGTAGGTGAACCGCAGGGACAGATGGGCGCCGGGTTCGACGATCAGCGCGAGCGGGTAGTGCACGGCGTCGAACACCTCGGCGCCGGTGACGCGCAACGTGTCCTCGTCCTGTCCGGTGGACTGGTCACCGGACGGGAAGTTCTCGAACACCACGAGCGTGTCGAAGAGTTCACCGCCGCCCGCGATCCGCTGGATCTCGGCGAGCCCGAGGTGCTGGTGGTCGAGGAGGGCCGCGTGCTCGTCCTGGACGCGCCGCAGCAGGTCGGCGGACGACTCCCCCGCGCGCAGGGTGACACGGGCCGGCACGGTGTTGATGAACAGGCCGACGGCCGAGTCCAGGCCCTCGACCTCGGTGGTGCGTCCGGAGACGGTGGTGCCGAACACGATGTCCTGGCTGCCGGTCAGGCCACCGAGCAGCAGGGCCCAGGCGCCGTGCACGACGGTGCTGAGGGTGAGGCCGTGGCCGCGGGCGAAGGCGGTCAGGTCGGCGGTGAGCGACTCGGGCAGCCGGACGTCCACATGCTCGGACCTGGCGGCCGGTGCCGCCTGCTCGTCCGCCGTCGCGACGGCGGAGCCGGGGGCGGGGGCAGGGAGGGAGGCGGTCAGCCGGGTGGGGCCGTCCAGACCGGCCAGCGCCCGCCGCCAGGCGTCGCGGGCGGCGTCGCGGTCCCGGCCGGCCAGCCAGGAGAGGTACGGCCGCGGGGCGGGCGGCTCGGGCAGGGCCTCGCCCCGGTGGACGGCGGTGAGTTCGCGCAGCAGGACGGCGACCGACCAGGCGTCGGCGATGATGTGGTGCAGGGTGAGCAGGAGCCGCCGACGCTGCCCGTCCCGGATCAGGGTGGCCCGCAGCAGGGGCGGCCGGGCGAGGTCGAACCGCTCGGCGCGGTCCTGGCGCAGCAGGTCCTCCAGCGCGGTGTCGGCGGTGTCCGCCTCGCGCCACGGAAGGGCCGCGTGGCCGGGGAGGCGCTGGACGACGTCGCCGCCCGGGAGCTGGCGGAACGAGGCGCGCAGCAGCGGGTGCCGGTCGAGCAGCAGTTGAAGGGACCGACGCAGCCGGTCCGGGTCGACGGTGCCCGCGAGGTCGAGGAGTTCCTGCACGACGTACAGGTCGCCGGCCTCCGGGTCGAACTCCGCGTGGAAGAAGAAGCCTTCCTGGAGCGGGGAGACGGGCAGGGCGTCCTCGTCGAGGGGTACCGCCCGTACGGCCGTCCCGGCCCCCGGCGCCCCGGCCGCGCCGGCCGGGCCCGCCGTCCTGGCGAGCGCCGACACGGTCCGCTGCCGGAACACGTCGCGTGGGCTGATGACGAGCCCGGCGTCGCGGGCGCGGTTGACCAGCTGGATCGCGACGATGCTGTCGCCGCCCAGCTCGAAGAAGCTGTCGTGGACCCCGGCCGACGGCAGTCCGAGCACCTCGGCGAACAGCGCGGCGAGCGCGGTCTCGGCCGGGGTGGTGGGCGCGTCGCCGCCGGCCGTCGCGGTCCACCGGGGCTCGGGCAGGGCGCGGTGGTCGAGCTTGCCGTTGGGCGTCAGCGGCAACGGCCCGTCGAGGCGTACGACGGCGGAAGGGACCATGTGGTCGGGCAGCGCCCCGGCGATCCGGGCGCGCGCGTCCGCCACGGAGGCGTCCGCGTCCGTACCCCCCTCGGCCACCAGGTAGGCGACGAGCCGCTTGGCGCTCCGGTGGTCCTCGCGGACGAGGACGGCGGCCTGGGCGATGCCGGGGCAGGCCATGAAGGCGCTCTCGATCTCGCCGGGCTCGATGCGGTGGCCGCGTATCTTGATCTGTCCGTCGGCGCGCCCCAGGAACTCCAGGTTGCCGTCGGCGGCCCAGCGGACGCGGTCGCCCGTCCGGTACATGCGCGCGCCCGGCTCGGCCGCGTACGGGTCGGCGACGAAGCGCTCGGCGGTGAGCCCCGGCCTGCCCAGGTAGCCGCGGGCGAGGCCGCGTCCGGCGACGTACAGCTCTCCGACGGCGCCGACCGGTACGCAGCGGAGCGCGGAGTCGAGCACGTACGCACGGGTGTTGGGGTCGGGCTCGCCGATGGGAGCGGGTCCCGGCCTGTCCGGGGCGGCGATCCACAGGGTGGAGTTGACGGTGGCTTCGGTGAGGCCGTACGCGACGACCACCTGGAGCCGGCCGGACCAGCGGCCGATCAGTTCGCTGGGCACCGCTTCGGTGCCGACGATCAGCACGGCGCCGTCGGGCAGGTCGCACTCCTGCGGCAGGGCCGAGACAAGGGACGGCGGCAGGATCATGTGGGTGGCGCGGTGGTGGGCGATGTAGTCCGTGAGGGCGGGTCCGGCGACGCGCCGCTCGGTGGGGACGACGATGACGCGGCCGCCCACGCACAGCGACATGATCAGGTCCCAGACCGTCACGTCGAAACCGGCGGAGGCGAACTGGACGACGCGGCTGTCGGACGTGATGCCGACGCGGTCGGTGGCGGTGGCGACGAGGCTGCCGACGCCGTCGTGGGAGACGACGACGCCCTTGGGGCGACCGGTGGAGCCCGAGGTGTAGATGACGTACGCGGCCTGGTCCAGGGTGAGGCGCACACCCGGGTCCGTGGCGTCGAGGGCGGCGCACTCGGAGGCCACGGACGGGTCGTCGAGCAGCAGATGGGCGACGCCGTCGGCGTTCGGCAGGACATCGGACAGCTCACGGGTGGTGACGACGGTGCGTGCCCCGGCGTCGTCCAGCATGTAGCGGACGCGGTCCCGCGGGTGGTCGACGTCCAGCGGCAGATAGGCGGCGCCCGCCTTCATGACCCCGAGCAGCGACACCACGAGTTCGGGGGAACGCGGCATGGCCACGGCGACGACGTCCTCCGCGCCCACGCCACGGGCGGCGAGGAGGCGGGCCAGCCGGTTGGCCGCCGCGTTCAGTTCGGCGTAGGTCAGCTCCCGGTCCTCGCAGACGAGGGCGACGGAGTCCGGGGCCCGGCGGACCTGGCGCTCGAACGCGGCGGGCCAGGAGAGTTCCGCTGTCTCACGCGGTGACACGCCGAACTCGTCGAGGAGCCGGGCGCGTTCCGCGTCGGAGGTCAGTTCGATACGGCCGACGGGGCGGTCCGGGTCCCCGGCCAGGTCGGCCAGCAGCGCCAGGAAGCGGCGCTCGTGTGCGCGCAGGGTCTCCGCGTCGCACATGTCCGCGTCGGCGTCGAGGTGGACCCGGAGCCCGAGTCCTCCCCGCGTCTCGACGAAGGTGAGGGCCAGGTCGCTGACGGGGCCGACCCAGACCGGTTCGAGTTGGCTCGCGTGGCCGGAGAACCGCAGGTCGTCGCCGCGGGGCAGGATGTTGACCGTCGGGCCGACGAGTTCGGGCACGCCGTCGGCCAGGCCCAGTTCCCTGGCCAGGTCCTCGGCGCGGTAGCGCCCGTGGTCGACGGCCTCGGCGACCGCGGCACGTACGCCGGCCAGCAGCTCGCCGCCGGTCGTGTCCGGACGGACGGAGAGGCGCAGCGGGACGATGTTGGACACCATGCCGGGGATGCCGGCCGACACGGCGTCCTGGCGGGCGGCGACCGGCAGGCCGAGGACGAGGTCACGCTCACCGCTGACGCGGTGCAGGTAGGCGGCCACGGCCGCGATCAGCAGGCGGGAGACGCGGGTGCCGGCCCGCTCGGCGGCGGCGTGCAGCGACCGGACGTCCGCGGCGGAGAGTTCCGAGGTACGTCGCAGCCGCCGTGTCATGAGCGCCGGGGCGCGTTCCACGAGGCGTACGGGCTCGGGGCGTCCGGCCATGCGGGCCAGCCAGTAGGCGCGGTCCTCCTGGTGGCGGTCCGAGGCGCGGTAGGCGAGATCGGCCTCGACCAAGCGGGAGATCCGCCAGTCGCCGGGGGCGGGAGACCGGTCGCCGTCGGTGTAGATCTCCCCCGCCCGGCGCGTGATCAGCGCGACGCCCATGCCGTCGTTGACGATGTGGTGGTAGCGCTGGTACCAGGTGACATGGTCGTCCGTCAGGCGCAGCAGGACCTGGGCGAAGAGGGCGCCCCGGGCCGGATCGGCCGGGCGGTCGCGCTCGGCGTCCATCCAGTCGGCGGCGGCCCGCTCGGGGTCCGGGGCGCTGCGCAGGTCGACGACGGTGACGTCGAAGGGGACGGGTGCGGGCGTCTGCCGGGGTCCGCCGTCTCCGGCGCCGACCCGCACGTGCAGGCTCTCGGCTTCCCCGACGGCCTGCCGGACGGAGGCGGCCAGGCGGTCGAGGTCGATGTGACCACGCAGGTCCAGGGTGAAAACGATGTTGTAGGCGGAGCTGTCCGGGTCGATCTGCTGGGCAAGCCAGATACCGGACTGCCCACCCGTGACGGGTATGCCGGAAGCGGATGTCCGGTCCGACTCGACGTCAAGCATCGTTCGAAAGGGCCTTTCCCTGGTGGTACGTCAGTGAGGTGTGTCGTGGGCCCCGCCCGTCCGCGGCGCTGCCGGCGCGGAGGGACGGGGACCCCGTTGGACCGGCGCCTACTTGATGGCCGCGATCAGCGGCTCGACCTCGTCGATGGCGTACGGGATCGAGAGGACGGTGTTGAAGGAGAAGGCCGCGCCGATGTCCGGGTCCTGGTAGGGCACGAAGAGGTCGCGCTTCTCCTGGTGGACCTTCAGCTTCCGGTAGAGCGGCTCGGCCTTGATGCGGTCGTTGGCCTCCGTGCTGGAGGTGACCCAGACGAGACGGTCGACGTCGAGCACGTTCAGCTTCTCGGCGCTCAGTTCGGCCACGTTCCAGCCCGGCTTCGCCAGGGTGTCCAGCTCGGGCTTGAGCTTGAAGCCGAGCTCGGAGAAGAAGATGGACTTCGGGTCGGTCTTCGTGAAGCCCGAGTACTTGCCCGCCTCGAAGCTGTCGGCGACGGCGAGGGTCTGCTGGGCGAATCCGGGGTTCTTCTCGCGCACGGCCTTGAAGCGCGCGTCGATGCCGGCGATCAGCTTCTCGCTCGCGGCTTCCTTGCCGAGGGACTTGCCGATCTGCCGGGTCATCACCTGCCAGGACGCCCCGTAGTCGGGCAGGCCCTTGGGCTGGGCGACGACCTTGGTGAACTTCGAGAGCGTGTCGTACTGCTCCTTCTTCATCCCCGAGTACTGCGCGATGACCAGGTCCGGCTTCAGCGCCGCGATCTTCTCGATGTTGTACTCGTCACGCTCGCCGACGATCTCCGGCTTCGTGGACCCCCACTTGTCCTTCGTCCAGGGCCACTTGCCGTACGGCTGCTCCTTGAACCAGTCGACCGCCCCGACGGGCTTGACGCCGAGCGCCAGAACCGCGTCCTGGTCCGACAGGCCCAGGGTGACCACCCTCTTGGGCTCCGACTCGACCGTCGTGCTGCCGTACTTGTGCTCCACGGTCACCGGGAAGGCGGCCGACGAGCCGCCCGCCGCGTCCGAGGGCTTCGACTCGGCCGTGTCGGTACCGCCCCCACAGGCGGACAGAGCGAGTGCGGCGACGATGGCGACCGCCACACGGGGGAGGTAGCTGACGCGACGCGTCGGACGGGGGCGCGTACCAGTGGACACGGTTGTTCCTTTCACGGGGATTGCACGGTGCGTGCCACGCCCGTCGCGTACGACGGCGCAGGAAGGCGAGCGTGGCGGTGGGGCCGGGGAGTTCTGCCGGGGCCGGGGGGTTCTGCCAGGGAGGGATGCCGGGGACGAAGGAGTCCTCAGCGGACGGAGCCGATGCCGTCGGCGACCGGCCGGGACTCGCCCCGCGCGGGCTCCTGGCCACGGTCGAGGATCGAGTCCAGGATCTCGCCGACCCTGATCGCGGTGTTGGAGAGCAGGGACGACGTGATGCCGTGCGTGTGCTCGGTACCGCCCTGGAGGTAGATGCCGCAGCGCAGTTCGGGGTCCGTCGTGACGCGGTAGTCCCGCTCGACGCGGACACGGCCCTGGTCGTCGCGGTGGCAGCTGTCCGCGACGCCGCCGAGGAGGCCGAGGGGGTCGGCCTGGCTGTAGCCGGTGGCGAGGACCACGACGTCGGCGTCCAGCACCTCTTCCTCGCCGTTGACCAGGGAGGTGACGGTGGCGCGCACCTGGTCCCCGGCCTCCTCGACGGCGGTCAGCCGCGAGATGTTGAGGAACCGCAGCCGCTCGGTGCCCAGGACCTTCTCCTGGTACGCCTGCCGGTACAGGTCGTCGATCAGATCGATGTCCACGACGGAGTAGTTGGTGTTGCCGTGGTAGTCCATCAGCCGGCGCTTGATGTCGTCGGGGGCCGTGAAGTACTCGTCGACCGCCTCGGGATCGAAGATGCGGTTGGCGAAACTGCTGTCGTCGGCGGGGCTGTAGCCGTAGCGGGAGAAGACCGCGCAGACCTCGGCGCCCGGGAAGCGGCGGTGCAGATACGCCACGTTCTCCGCGGCGCTCTGGCCGGCGCCGACCACGATGAAGCGCGTGGGGTCCGCGCCCTCCAGGCCGTCCACCTTCGCGAGGAGGTCGGAGTTGTGCCAGACCCGCTCGGTCCGCTCGATCCCCTCCGGCAGGAGGGGGCGCAGCCCCGTGCCGATGACGAGGTTGCGGGCACGGTGGACGACCGTCTCCGTGCCCGAACGGGCCGTCACATCGAGGTACTCCACGACTCCGTCGCGTATGACGGGGGCGACGGCGACGACCTCATGGCCGTAGGAGACCATGTCGTCGACCTTCGCCGCGGCCCACTCGAAGTAGTCGTGGAACTCGACGCGGAGCGGGAAGAGGTTCTTGTGGTTGACGAAGTCGATCAGCCGGCCCTTGCTCTGCAGGTACCGCAGGAACGTGTACTCGCTGGACGGGTTGCGCAGCGTCACCAGGTCCTTGAGGAAGGACACCTGCATCGTCGCGTCGTCGATCAGCATGCCGCGGTGCCAGCCGAAGCTCGGCTGGCTCTCGAAGAAGTGAGCAGTGACCGCCTCCTGCCTGCCGACGCTCGCGTTGTGCTCGCTGAGCGCGATCGCCATGGCCACATTGGACGGCCCGAAGCCGATTCCTATGAGGTCGTGGATCAGAGGTGCGTCGCCAGGAAGAACCTGTGACATGTCACTCCCATCGTGCGGGACAGCCGCCTGTCAGGCGTGGGTGAGAAGAAACGAAGACGCCGAGCCCGCCGAGGACACCGGCCAGTCGAACTTAGGTAAAGCTAACCTGACCTAGCTCGACCTGTCGACCGGACGAATCGGGCAAGCGGCCCACCTCGGCGTCGAACGGGCCTGGAAACGGCGCCCGTTGCATCCTTAGGTAAGGCTTGCTTTACTTACTGCGATCATTCGCTCTTCTGAGGAGGAACCCCATGCGGGTCGTCATGTTCGGTTACCAGACCTGGGGACATCGCACGCTGCGAGCACTCCTGGACTCCGAGCACGACGTGGTGACGGTCGTGACGCATCCCAAGAGCGAGCACGCCTACGAGAAGATCTGGAGCGACTCGGTCGCCGACCTGGCCGAGGAGCACGGCGTCCCCGTCATCATCCGCAACAGGCCGGACGACGAGGAGCTGTTCCAGCGGCTCAAGGAAGCCGGCCCGGACATCATCGTGGCCAACAACTGGCGCACATGGATCCCGCCGCGGATCTACGGCCTTCCCCGCTTCGGCACACTGAACATCCACGACTCGCTCCTGCCGAAGTACGCCGGCTTCTCGCCGCTGATCTGGGCCCTCATCAACGGGGAGACCGAAGTCGGCGTCACGGCCCACATGATGGACGAGGTGCTCGACGCGGGCGACATCGTGGACCAGCGCGCGGTGCCGGTGGAGCCCACCGACACCGCCACCGACCTGTTCCACAAGACGGTCGGCCTCATCGCCCCCGTGACGGTCGGCGCCCTGGACCGGATCGCCTCCGGGCAGACCGAGTTCACCCAGCAGGACCGCTCCCGGGCCACCTTCTTCCACAAGCGGGCCGAGGAGGACATCCGGATCAACTGGGACTGGCCGGCCGACGTCCTGGAGCGGCTGGTCCGCGCCCAGTCCGCGCCGTACCCGAGCGCCTTCACCTTCCACAGGGGCAAGCGTCTGGAGGTGCTGACCGCGGTCGTTTCGGAGGGCCGCTACGGAGGCACGCCCGGCCGCGTCTTCTACCGCGAGGGCGAGGGCGTGGTGATCGTCGCCGGCGCGGACGCCCGCACCGGACGGAACCACGGCCTGGCCATCACCCGCGTACGGACGGAGGACGGCCGCGAGCTGCCCGCGACCGAGTACTTCACCTCCATGGGCGGCTACCTCACCAGCCGTCCCTGAGGACCGGCCCCTGGCGACGCGGATCCCGCGTCCCACGTCACGTTCCGGAATGTGAGCGGTGGTGCGCGAGAAACGGTCCGCCCTCCAGGGTGGACCGTGCAGCTGGTTCGCCCTGTCCGCCAGGCAGGCGCGTCGTAAGAGGGAACCCGGTGGGAATCCGGGACTGCCCCGCAGCGGTGAGCGGGAACGACCGCCGTCATACGCACTGGATCCGACCGTGGATCTGGGAAGCGACGGCCAGTAGGAATCTGCCCCGGCAGACGTGCCCGCGAGTCCGAAGACCTGCCCGTTGCCCGTACGTGACCGATCGCGTGCGGATATCCCGGTGACCTCGTGGGCGGGTCGGCGTACATCACCAGACGGAAGGCCGCGCCGACGCGCGCGCCGGGTCCGTCCGGTTCGTCACCCCTTCGCGTTCGCGTCCCGTCTCCGGGAGTTCAGGAATCTTCTCGCGAAGGAGATTTCCGTGACAGCGAAGTCCGCGGCAGCACGGGCCACCGTGTGCGGCTACCCCCGCCAGGGCCGGAACCGTGAACTGAAGAAGGCCATCGAGGGCTACTGGAAGGGCCGCGTCACCGCCGACGCCCTCCAGGAGACGGCCAAGGACCTGCGCCGTTCGCACTGGCGGCAGTTGGCCGACGCCGGCATCAGCGAGGTGCCGACAGGTGACTTCTCGTACTACGACCACGTCCTGGACACCAGTGTCATGGTCGGCGCCGTCCCCCAGCGGCACCGCGCGGCCGTCGAAGCAGGCGCGCTCGACGGCTACTTCGCGATGGCGCGCGGCAACCAGGACGTGGCCCCCCTTGAGATGACCAAGTGGTTCGACACCAACTACCACTATCTGGTCCCCGAGTTGGGGCCGGACACGGTCTTCGCGGCCGACTCCGCCAAGCAGGTCGCCGAGCTGGGGGAAGCCCTCGCGCTGGGACTGGCCGCCCGCCCGGTGCTGGTCGGCCCGGTCACGTATCTCCTGCTGGCCAAGCCGGCCCCGGGGGTGGCCGCCGATTTCGAACCACTCACCCTCCTGGACCGGCTGCTGCCCGTCTACGCCGAGGTGCTCGCCGCACTGCGCGCCGCCGGCGCCGAGTGGGTCCAGCTCGACGAGCCCGCCCTGGCCCAGGACCGCACGCCCGCCGAGCTGAACGCCGCCGCCCGTGCGTACCGCGACCTCGGCGGTGCGGCCGACCGGCCGAAACTGCTCGTCGCCTCCTACTTCGACCGGCTCGGCGAGGCCCTTCCCGTCCTGGCGAAGGCACCGGTGATCTTGTCGAGGTGTCGCAGCACCTCGGAGGGCGGGAGGCCGAGGTCGGCCGGCGTGGCGGTGGCGGTGCGCGGGCGCCCCATCGCGGCTGCCGCGGCGATGCCGCTGCCCATCACATCGCCCACCACGAGCGCGGTCCTGTCCTCCGCGAGGGGGATGACATCGAACCAGTCGCCGCCCACCTCGTTGGCGGCCACCGCGGGTTGGCAGCGCGTGGCCACCTCCAGGCTCTCGGGCGGCGCCGGCCGCGGCAACAGGCTGCGCTGGAGTGTCACCGCCGTGTCGCGGACGCTCTCGTACAGGCGCGCGTTGTCGAGGGACACCGCGGTCCGGCCCGCCAGGTCACCGGCCAGGATCGAGTCGTCCGCCGTGAACGGGAGCGCGTTGGGACCGCGCGTCAGGCTCAGCACTCCCGATGGCTCGCCCTGGGCGGTCAGCGGAATCGCGAGATATGACTGGATGCCGCTCCCGGCCAGGCAGCGGCCGCTCCGGCGTCACGGGCGATGCGCGCCAGATCTCCTTCGTCCACGTGCGCCACCATGACCGGGTGACCGGTCCGCAGGCACTGGGTGACCAGCCGGTCGGCGTCGTAGCGGACCAGCTCGTCGGCGGTGCCGACGGCGGGTGCCACCTCTGTGGGGCAGGCGGCCTTCACCGCGAGGGGGCGCACGACCACCGGGCCGCTGTCGAGTGCCGCGGGCCGGCGATGGCCCGGGGTGGAGTCGAGTACGTCCACCACCGCGATGTCGCTGAGTCCGGGCACCAGGACATCGGCCGGCTCCCGGGCCGTCTGTGTGATGTCCAGCGTGGTTCCGATACGGGCGGAGCCCTCGGCGCTCAGGGCCAGGCGCCGGCGTGCCTGGGCCGCCGCTGTGATCGCGGCCGGCCACCAGGTCCGCGCACCGGTCGTCGGCCAGCAGCCGTGCCGCGTGCCGTCCCAGCGCTTCCCGCGCGGAGTAGCCGAAGAGCTCCTCGGCCCGTGCGCCCCAGAGGATGATCCGCCCGGCTCTGCCGAGCGCCACCACCGCGACACCGAGGGCGTCCAGCACCCCGCTCGGCCACTCCGGGAAAGGGCCGGAGAAGTCGCCGGCGCCACCGGCGTCGCGGGGTCCCGTCCCACCCATCCCGGTCGCTCCTTCCACCCGCCGGTGCGGGGCGCTTCCGGCGCGGGCCCCGGAGCCGCGGCGCCGGAATGATCCCCGTGCCCTTCCGGTGCTTCCATGGTCTCCCGAGACGGTCGGCGACGCACCGTACCGGCCGGGGCCGCGTGGTCACGTTCCGTGGTGCGCTGTCGGGGGCGTACACCACATCAGGCCCGGTGCTGATTTCTCAGCACCGGGCCTGACCTGCTGTGTTTCATCCGCCGGGGCGATGGGCCGGCAATCCGCCGCCCCGTCGAACCGGGCTCGTTGGTTACGCCGGGTCGATACGGGAGATGCTGCCGCCGATGCCGAGCACATACAGCTCGCCGTCGCCGTCCTGCACGAACGAGATGGTCTCGCCGCCGTTGACTCCGAGGTCGCTCTCGCCGGTCACCTTGCCGTTCTCCATCCGCAGAGCGCGGACCGTGCCGTCGCAGTAGTCGGCGAACAGATACTGTCCCTTGAGCTCCGGGATCGCGTCGCCCCGGTAGACGTAACCGCCGGTCACCGAGCAGCCCAGCCCGTTACGGTCGTACTCGTGGATCGGCGGCACGTGGTTCGCGGGCTCCGTCCCGCCCCGGAAGGGGTGGTTGCCCTCCATCGAGGACCAGCCGTAGTTCTCGCCGCCCTCGCTGTCCGCCGGGGCCCAGTCGATCTCCTCCCAGGCGCTCTGGCCGACGTCGGCGATCAGCAGGTCGCCCTTGTCCGCGTCGAAGGAGAACCGCCACGGGTTGCGCAGCCCGTACGCCCAGATCTCGCCCTTGGCGTTCGGGTCGTCCACGAACGGGTTGTCCGCCGGGATCGCGTACGGCTCGCCGCCGCGCGGGTCGATCCGCAGGAGCTTGCCGAGCAGCGTGTCGAGCTTCTGCCCGTTGCCGTGCGGATCGCCGCCCGAACCGCCGTCGCCGAACGCGATGTAGAGATAGCCGTCGGGGCCGAACTTGATGTCGCCGCCGTTGTGGTTGGCGTACGGCTGCGTCTGGGTGAGGACCGTGCGCCGGGTGTTCGGCTGGAGCTTGCCGCGCCGTACGGCGAACTCGTCCACGGTGCTGGTGCCTTCGAGGTCGGTGAACGAGATGTAGAAGTGCGCGAACTTCTTGTCGAACGCGATGCCCAGCAGGCCGCGTTCGCCGTCGGTGGTGGTCTCGCCCGATATGTCGAGGACGGGGGCGCCGAGCCCCTGATCGCCCAGGACCCTTACGGTGCCCGCGCGTTCGGCTATCCAGACCGTGCCACCGGGCCCGGCGGCGCCGGCGATGGGATTCTGGGCTGTGGCCACTTTCGTGAGCGCCACTTCGGCCGCCGCCTGACGCGGGGCCGCGGGCTCGTCGGCGGACGCCGTGGTGAAGGCGAGGGAAGCGACGAGGCAGATGGAGCCGATGACCGCCGAGCTTCTGGTGCGGATTTTCACCGTGACCCTCCTGGTCGGCGAATGGGGGGAACCCGGCTGCTTTGGGCAGTTGTCAGGGGCGTCGCCCGTGCCAGCACGCAACCTGGGTGGGGGGATTGTGTGCTACTGGCTACGGATGAGGATACAGGGACAGGACGGCTTGGCCTAGACCAATACCCAGCCCCTGCGCCTCCGTTCACCTTTCCGCCCCGCTTCCTGTTTCCGCTTCCCGTTTCCGCTCGCGGTCACGTCCGTCGCCACCACGTCCCTCGGCGCATGCCCGGGACGCGCTCACCCAGGCCAAGCCCACCCGGGCGGCGAAACGCACGGCCGGATATTGATTCGAGAGTCAGCAATTACGCGACCTCTATTGACTCTCGAATCAGTAGCGACCTACCGTTCGGAACCAGCCAGGCACGGCTCCCCCCGCCGCCCCGTCGCGCCGTCCACCGAATCCCCAGTCGCCCTTGAGGAGCACGACCATGGGTCATCCGGTCACCCACACCACCAGAAGCCGCCTCGATACGGAACGCGCGCACTTCCGGATAGGCGGCGCGTGGCAGGCTCCCTGCGGCGGGCCCGGCGGCCCGTACACCGTCGTGACCGATCCCACCGGCCGCGGCGCGGTGGGCCAGGTGCCGGACGGGACGCCGGAGGATGTGTCCCGCGCGGTGGCCGCGGCCCGCGCCGCGTTCCCGGCCTGGGCGGCGGCGGATGTCGCCACCCGCCGGGCGCTGCTCACCGCGGTCGCGACAGGAATCCGGGAACGCGAGGCGGACTTCGCCGAGGTGATCGGCGCGGAGATGGGCGCCCCGCTCGACAACGCCCTCCACGCGCAGACGCGTCTCGCGGCCGAGGTGTTCCGTTCCTACGCCGACATCCTGGCCGGCCACACGTGGGAGGAACGCATCGGGTCCTCCCAGGTCGTACGGGAACCGGTGGGCGTCGTCGCCGCCATCACACCGTGGAACTACCCCCTCTACCTCGCCGCGGCCAAGGTCGCGGCGGCGCTGGCCGCGGGCTGCACGGTCGTCCTCAAGCCGAGCTGCGACGCCCCGCTGAACGCCTTCCTGCTGGCCGAGGTCTTCGCCGACGCGTGCCCCGCCGTCGGCGCGCCCGGCGGGGTGTTCAACCTCATCACGGGCTCGGGCGCGGTGGTCGGCGATGCCCTCGCCTCCCATCCCGACGTCGACGCGGTCTCGTTCACCGGCTCCACCGCGGCGGGCCGCTCCGTCGCGGCGGCCGCCGCCAAAACCGTCAAGCGGGTGGGTCTGGAGCTGGGCGGGAAGTCCGCCCGGGTGATCCTCGCCGACGAGCGGGACGGCCGGACGGTCAAGGATCTGGACCGGGCCATACGGGTGGCGCTCGCCGACGCCTTCTTCAACTCCGGGCAGACGTGCACCGCGTGCACCCGCGTACTGCTGCCCGACGCGGTGTACGACGAGGCGGTCGCGCTCGCCGCGGCGGAGGCCGGCCGCCGGCGGCTCGGCGATCCGGCCGCGGCCGGGGACCACCTCGGTCCCGTCGCCACGGCCAGGCAGTACGCCAGTGTGCTGTCCCATATCGAGCGGGGGGTGGCGGAGGGCGCCCGTCTGGTCGCCGGCGGCAGCGCTCCGCGGGACCGGATTCCCGACGGCCTGGACGCGGGCCACTGGGTCCTCCCCACGGTCTTCGCCGACGTCACCGGCGACATGACGATCGCCAGGGAAGAGATCTTCGGCCCGGTGGTGTGCCTCATGCGCTACCGGGACGAGCAGGAGGCCGTCCGGATCGCCAACGACTCGATCTACGGACTCGCGGGAGCGGTGTGGTGTGCCGATCCGCTCCGCGCGGAGCGGATCGCCCGGCGGATCCGGGCCGGGCTCGTCACCGTGAACAACGGCGAGTTCAACGTCCTCGCCCCCACCGGCGGATACAAACAATCCGGAATCGGCCGGGAACTGGGCGTACACGGCCTCCTCGAATATATGGAAACGAAAACAATCCAATGGTGACAGAACGGCCCCGGATGAGGTGGGATGGGCCCGGACGCCGCCGGGCGCGGTGCCATCCGGATCACACCACCGCCCGGGGAGGACCGTCCCCGGCCCCCGCGCATCCCCATACTCCCGATGGCGTGCCCGCAGGTGAAACGCCATACCTCACATCCGAGGCCAGGACTTGCCCCGCCGTCCGGTCATTCCGCGCAGCGGCAGCTTCAGGAGAGGACTCTCATGGCCGGACCACACCATAAACCGACCCGACGTCAGGTTCTGGCCACAGGGGCCGCGGGAGCCGCCGGCGCGCTGCTGAGCGGCTGTGACGCCGGTCCGCCGCGCTCCCGGCTGGGACCCGCGGCCGATGTCGTGGAATGGGCGCCGGGGCCGGGCGACCCCGTCGGCGCGCGGCGCACGGGCCGGGTGATCACGGCGTGGTCGAACGAGGCGCAGTCCTACGACCCGGCGATCGGCTGGGATCTGCACAGCTGGGAAGCGATCTCGACGGTGCTGTACGCCCCGCTGTACCAGTACGCGCGTCAGTACGACGGACCCGCCCCGCACGCCGCGGCGGCCATGCCCCGGATATCCGCGGACCGGAGGGTGTACACCGTCCCCCTGCGGCGGGACGTGCGATTCCACAACGGCCGGCCGGTGACCGCCCAGGACTACGTCTATACGTGGACGCGTCTGCTGGATCCCGAACTGGCGTCCTGGGCGTCCGGCTATCTCCTCGGGATCGAGGGGGCCGAGGCGGTCAACCAGCAAAAGGCGGCGAAGGTCAGCGGGCTGCGGGCGCTGGACGCGCACACGCTGCGGATCCAGCTCACCGAGCCGGACGTCCTCCTGCTCGCGGTGCTGTGCATGCCCTACACCGCCGCCCTGCCCCAGGAGGAGATCCGCAGGCTCGGCCCGGACTTCGGCCGTACCCCGGTCGGCAACGGCCCGTTCCGTATCGCCCGGTACGACAGCAAGGGCCGGCGGGCCGTCTTCACGGCGTTCGACCGGTACTTCTGGCGCGGCACCCCGCTCATCGACACCCTGGAATACCGCTGGGGCATCGACTATCCCCTTCAGACGCTCCAGCTGAGCGGGGGCAGGGTGGATGTGCTCGGTGAAGGACTGGTGGCCAGCCAGGCCGCCAAGTTCACCGCCGACCCGTCCATGCGCGAGCGGTACGTACAGACCGTCCCGGTGCGCGGCAGTCAGTGGATCTCGGCGAACAACAAGCGCGCGGAACTCCGCGACCCACGGGTACGGCAGGCCCTGAACTGGGCGGTCGACCGGGAACAGCTCATGCGTCTGTCCTTCGGCCTGTCGGATCCATGGGGATGCCCCTTCCCCAAGCAGCTCAGCCGGTACCGGCGCACGGCGAAGCCGTACACCCACGATCCCGGGCGGGCCCGCGGCCTCCTCGAACAGGCGGGGGTGCGCCGCCTCCGCCTGGACTTCCTGCACGGCACCCAGGATCCCTGGCCGCTGCTGGGCCAGGTCCTCCAGCAGCAGCTCAAGGCGGTGGGGGTGGAGATCAGCCTGAACGCCATGAGCCAGTCCGCGTTCGAGCTGGCCACGTCGAAGGGCGAGGGCGACCTCTACGGCTCCCACCTGTACGTCACGCTGGACAGCGCCCTCGAAACCGCCTCGTCCTGCTTCACCTCGTCCGCCGCCCAGAACTACTCCGGGTACGCGAACGCGCGTGTGGACGCCCTGACGGCCAGGGCCCGGAAGACGCCCACCGCCGAAGCGGCCAACTCGCTCCTCGCGGAGACCGAGGAGGAACTCGTCCGGGACGCCGCCGGGATCTTCATCGGCAGCATGAACTTCCTCGCCGCACGCGCGCCGGGGATCCGCAACTACCAGATGCGCGGAGAAACCGGCACGTACTACGACCGGTTGTGGGTGAAACGATGAGCGCCCTTCCCGTCACCACGCGGACGTCCGCCTCCACCGCGGCGAAGTCCACCCCGGGGAACGGTCTCCCCGGGCCGGCCACCGCGGGGTCCCGGTCCGCGCGGGACAGGGGGAGCCGTCTGTGGCTCGCCGGGCTCTGCCTGCTCGGTGTGCTGGGCCTGCTGGCTCTGCTGGCCCCCCTGGCCGGATCGCCGTACACGATCCACACCGACAGCCTCACCGCCAACGGCCTGCCCGCCGGGATCGGCGCGGACGGCCACCCGCTCGGGACCGACGCCATCGGCCGTGACCTGCTCGCCCGTTCGCTCCACGGGCTGCGGGCCACGCTGGTCATCGCACTCGTCGCCAACATCACCTCCGTCGGCCTGGGCGCCGCGGTGGGGCTCGTCGCCGGTTTCTACCAGGGCTGGCTCGAACAGTGCCTGATGCGTCTGGTCGATGTGTTCCTGTCCATCCCCACCGTGCTGTCGGGACTCGCGCTCGCGAGCATCGTGGGCCGCGGCACCACCGGCATCATCATCGTCGTCACCGCCCTGTACTGGGCCTGGACCGCGCGGCTGGTGCACGGTGAGACGCTGCGGCTGCGCAACCGCGGGTACGTCGAGGCGGCCCTCGCGCACGGTGTGCGCCGCCACACCGCGCTGCGCCGCCATGTGCTGCCCCATCTGTCCACCGTCCTGCTCAACGTCGCGGCGCTCAACGGCGCGGCCGTCGTGGTGGTCGGCGCCGGACTGTCGTACCTCGGGGCGGGGATCCAGCCGCCGACCCCGGAGATCGGCAACATGCTCGCGGACGGTTCCGACAGCATGACCTACGCCCCGCACACCCTGTTCGTTCCCCTCGCCCTCGTCATCGCGACCGTCCTGGCGTTCGTTCTGATCGCCGAAGGGCTGAACCGCCGCAACCCACTCTCGGAGCGACGCTCATGGCTCGACGCATAGGCATACGCATCCTGCTGGGCCTGTTCACCGTCACCGCGGTGGTCCTGCTCACCTTCGTCCTTCAGTACGTCGTCCCCGGCGACCCGGCCCGCAGCATCGCCGGTCCCAAGGCCAGTCCCGAGGTCCTCGCCGAGATCCGCGGGAGGCTGCGCCTGGACGACCCGCTCTGGTCGCAGCTCGGCCACTATCTGGGCTCCGTGGCCACCGGAGACCTGGGCACCTCCTACTCCCACGACCGTCCCGTGCTCTCGCTGATCCTCGAACGGCTGCCGGCCACCGCCGTCCTCGCGGCGGCCGCCCTCACCACGGAGCTGGTCCTCGGCGGGCTGTGGGGACTGTGGGAGGCGCTGCGGCCCAGGCGCAGCTGGCTGCTGGCGACGATCAACGTGGGCCTGCTGTCGATGCCCGTGTTCTCGCTCGGCTTCCTGCTGCTGCTCTTCTTCGGATACCAGCTGCCGGTCTTCCCGATCGACGGCGGAACCGGCCCGGCACAGATCGTGCTCCCGGCGATGACGCTCGGGATCCTCGGCGCCCCCTACTACGCGAACGTCGTCCGGGACAGTGTGCGCGAGGCCCTGTCCTCGGCCTATGTGCGGACGGCGGTCGCCAAGGGCCTGAGCCGCCGCCGGATCGTCACCCGGCATGTGCTGCGCAATACGGCGTCGCCGGTGACGACCCTGCTCGGCATGGACGTGGCGGTGTTCCTCTCCGGCGTCGTCTTCGTCGAGACGATCTTCGGCTGGCCCGGCATCGGCCAGCTGCAGACGTCGGCGTTCGCCGCCCTCGACCGTCCGCTGCTCACCGGCACGGTGATCGTCGCCGCGTCCCTCGTCGTGACGGCGAATCTGCTGGTGGACCTGATCAGGACCGCCATCGACCCCCGTGCCGCATCGGAGACACCATGACCCCCGCTCCGGAGACACCCACCGTGCGCCGTCTCGGCAGTGACGTCGCGATCGACGGCCTCAGCGTCGCCTACGGCGACTTTCCCGCCCTGCGGGACGTCACGCTCCACGTACCGGCCGGCAGCACCACGGCCCTCGTGGGCGAGTCCGGTTCCGGCAAGTCCACGCTCGCCCTCGCCGCGGGCCGGATCCTCCCGGCGGGCGCGCGGATCACCGCCGGGTCCGTCCGGGTCGGGGACGTGGAGCTGACGGCGCTCGACGGCACGGCCCTTCGCGAGGCGCGGGGCCGCACCGCGGCCTATCTCGCGCAGGACGCCTCCGCGGCCCTCAACCCCGTGATCCGCGTGGGAAAACAGATCGCGGAGGTCCACCGGGTGCGCAACGGCGCCGGCAGGTCGGAGTCCGGCCGGCTGGCCCGTGAGGCCCTCTCCGATGTCGGTATCCCGGACCCCGATCGCGTCGCCCGGCTCTATCCCCACGCGCTCTCCGGCGGCATGCGCCAGCGCGTGATCATCGCGATGGCGCTGGCCTTCCATCCCCGGCTGCTGATCGCCGACGAGCCGACCACCGCGCTGGATGTGACGGTGCAGGCCGAGATCCTCGGGCTGATCAGCCGGCTCCAGCAGGAGTACGGACTCACCGTCGTCTGGATCACCCACGACATGTCGGTCGTCGCGGAGATCGCCGACCATGTCGCGGTGCTCTACGGCGGCCGGCTGGTCGAGCACACCGATGTGCTCACCCTCTTCGAGGGCGCCAGGCACCCGTACACCCAGGCCCTGCTCAAGTGCTTCCGGAGCGGTCGCGGCGCCGGGCCCAAGGAGCCGTTCACCACGATCTCCGGGAGCCCGCCCATCGGCGGTCCTCCCGCGGGCTGTCCCTTCCACACCCGGTGCCCGCACGCCGATGTCCGCTGCGGCACCGATCTCCCCGAGCCGCTGCGGCTGTCGGCGGACCACATCGCGGCCTGCCACCGTCTGGAGGAGGTCCGATGAACACGGCGGGACGTCCGGTGAGGGAGGCCGAGAGCGCCGGCACCGGAGCGGCGCCCCTGCTGGAGGCGACCGGCATCACCAAGCGCTACGGCCGATACACCGCGCTCGACGCGGTGGACCTGCGGATCGAGGCGGGCCGTACGGTCAGCATCGTGGGCGAGTCCGGCTCGGGCAAGTCCACCCTCGCGCGGGTCCTCGTCGGTCTGGAGCGCGCCGACAGCGGCACCGTACGCTTCCGCGGCGATACGGTCCGCGGCCGTCGGGCCAGGCGGGCGTTCCACCGCAGTGTCGGCATGGTCTTCCAGGACCCCTACGAGTCGCTGGATCCACGGCTGACGATCGGCGACGCCGTCGCGGAGCCGCTGCGCGCCCAGCGGCTGCACCGGCACGACGAACGGGACCGCGTCCGCGAACTGCTCGACGCCGTCGGTATGGAGGGCGTCGAGCCCGACGCCTACCCGCACCGGTTCTCCGGAGGACAGCGACAACGCGTCTGCATCGCACGGGCCCTGGCCACCGACCCCGACCTGGTCATCTGTGACGAGCCCACGTCGGCGCTCGACGTCTCCGTCCAGGCGCAGATCCTCAATCTGCTGCTGGACCTCCAACAGCGCCGCGGCCTGGCCTACTTGTTCATCACACATGATCTGGACGTGGTCCGCCGGATCAGCGACGAAGTCGATGTGCTGCTGCGTGGCACGGTCGTGGAGCGCGGCAGCGCGGACCAGGTCACCCACCGTCCCCGGCACGCGTACACGCGGCGGCTGCTCGGCGCGGTCCCCGCCGTCTCGCCCCGTGAACGGCGTATCGGCGCGCCGCTCACCCCCGGCTCCCCGACCGCTCCGAAGGGCGCGGAGCAGGCGCCCGCATGACCCTGGATGTCCAGGAGACACGAAAGGAACGGAATATCACCGTCATGGCTGCACACACGGAATTCACCAGGGACGTCTACGACGTCGTCATTGTCGGCGGCGGGCACAACGGGCTGGTCGCCGCGGCCTATCTCGCCCGTGCGGGGCGCTCCGTACTCGTCCTCGAACGTCTCGGCGTCACGGGCGGCGCCGCCGTCTCGACCCGGGCCTTCGCGGGCGTGGACGCGCGCCTGTCCCGCTATTCGTATCTCGTCTCCCTGCTGCCGTCGAAGATCGTCGACGACCTCGGCCTGAGCTTCGCCGTACGGAAGCGCACGGTGGCCTCCTACACGCCCACGGTGCGCGACGGCCGTGCCACCGGACTGTTCATCGGCGGCGGTGAGCAGCGCACCCGCGCGTCCTTCCGCGCTCTCACGGGATCCGACGCCGAGTACGAGGCGTGGCAGGACTTCTACGCCACGACCGAGCGCGTCGCCCGGAGTGTCTTCCCCACGCTCACCGAGCCGTTGCCCACCCGGGAGGCGCTGCGCGCGCGGATCGGCGACGACACCGCCTGGCACATGCTCTTCGAGCAGCCGCTGGGCGTCGCGATCGAGGAGAGGTTCAAGGACGACCTGGTGCGCGGCGTCGTTCTCACCGACGGCATCATCGGTACCTTCAGCGACGCGCACGACGCCTCTCTGGCCCAGAACATCTGCTTCCTGTACCACGTGATCGGCGGGGGCACGGGCGACTGGGACGTTCCGGTCGGCGGCATGGGCGCCTTCACCGACGCGCTGGCCCGTGCGGCCCGCGCGGCCGGGGCCGAGATCGTCACCGGCCACGAAGTGCTCCGCGTCGACCCGGACGATCCCCACTCCGTCGTCACCTACCGCACCACGGCGGGAGAGGGCACCGTCGCGGCCCGCAAGGTCCTGGTGAACGCCTCCCCCGAGGCCCTCGCCCAGCTCGTCGGCGACGAGCCCCCGGCCGAGCGGGCCGAGGGCGCCCAGCTCAAGGTCAACATGCTGCTGCGCCGGCTGCCGCGGCTGCGTGACACCTCCGTCGACCCGCGCGAGGCGTTCTCCGGTACGTTCCACATCGCGGAGGGTTACGGACAACTGGCCACGGCCTACCGGGAGGCCGCCGGCGGCTCGCTGCCGTCGTCGCCTCCCTCGGAGATCTACTGCCACTCGCTCACCGACCCCACCATCCTCGCCCCCGAGCTGGTCGCCCGCGGCTATCAGACGCTGACGATGTTCGGCGTCCACGCACCGGCGCGGCTGTTCGCCGAGGACAACGCCGCGAAGCGGGAGGCCCTGCTCAAGACGGCTCTCGCCGAGCTCGACGCGGTGCTGGACGAGCCGATCGCCGACTGTCTGGCGCTGGACGGGGAGGGCAGGCCGTGTGTCGAGGCGAAGACCCCCCTCGACCTGGAGGAGGAGCTGCGGTTGCCACGGGGGAACATCTTCCACCGGTCGCTGGCGTTCCCGTTCGCCGATGAGGAGAGGGGCACCGGCCGCTGGGGAGTCGAGACCTCGCACAAGAACGTGCTGCTCTGCGGCGCGGGCGCGGTGCGCGGCGGCGGCGTGAGCGGTATCCCGGGCCACAACGCGGCCATGGCCCTGCTGGAGCGGTGAGTTCGTTCGTACCGTCGTCGCGCGGAGGCCGGGACGGTCCCGGCCTCCGCGTCCAACCCGTCGAGGAGGACTGATGGCCCTCGCGTTGCGATGCGCGCGCCTGATCGATGTCGAGGCCGGTGAGGTGCTGACCGACCGGACCGTGCTGGTGGAAGGGGAACGGATCCGGGCGGTGCTGCCCGGCGCGGCACCGGTTCCGGAAGGTGTCGAGGTGATCGATCTGGGCGAGGCCACGCTGAGCCCCGGTCTGATCGACCTGCACACGCATCTGGTCGGCATCGCCGCCTGTGGGGACCCGGTACAGGAGATCAAGCAGAGTGCGGCGCAGCAGGCCTTCGCGTCGATCAGCCACGCGCGCGACACCCTGCTCGCGGGCTTCACCACGGTCCGGGACGTGGGAGCGTTCCGCGCGTTCGTCGACACGGCCCTGCGGGACGCGATCGACAGCGGCATCGTCGTCGGGCCCCGCATGGCCGTCGCCGGGGCCTATGTGACGGTCTCCACCGGGGGCGGGATGATCACCGGCCTGGCCCCTGACATCGAACTGCCCCGGGAGTTCCGCTTCGGTTCCGTGCGGGGCGTGGACGACGTACGCGAGCGCGTGCGGCAGATCCTGCACGGCGGCGCCGATCTGATCAAGCTGATCGGCACCGGCGCGGTCATGGCGGCGGGCACCGTACCCGGCGCTCCGGAACTCACCGAGGCGCAGATCCGCGCCGCGGTGGAGGAGGCCGCCCTCTACGGGGCGTACGTCGCGGTGCACGCCCACGGCAGCGAGGGCATCAGGATGGCGGCCCGCGCGGGCGTCCGTTCCATCGAACACGGCTGCTACCTCGACGACGAGGGCATCGAACTGATGCTGGAGCACGGCACCTATCTCTCCGCCGACCTCTGGTGGAGCGACTGGCTGGCCGAGAACGCGGACGCCGCGGGCTTCGACGCCGAGTCGCAGGCGAAGAACGACCACGCCACCGAAGCGCAGCGCCAGGCGTTCACGAAGGCCGTGCGGGCCGGCGTGAAGATCGGCTTCGGAACGGACGCCGGCGGGTTCCCGCACGGCATGCAGGCCCGCCAGCTCATGACCCTGTGCGCGTACGGTATGACGCCGGCGCAGGCGCTGCGTACGGCCACGCTCACCAGCGCCGAGTGCATGGGCTGGGAGGACAGGGTCGGTTCGGTCACTCCTGGCAAGTACGCCGACCTCATCGCCGTCCCCGGCACGTCGGGCGATCTGTCGGCGTTCACGGATGTGCGTTTCGTCATGAAGGGCGGACAGGTCGTCAAGAACGGTCTGACGGCGCGGGGCTGACGGCGAGCGGATCCGCGAGCGGTGGCGCGACCGGGCGGTCGACGGCGATGACGAGGTACATCGCCAGCAGGATCAGCAGGCCGCCGACGATCGTCCGGTCCGACAGCGACGCCCCGACGAGCAGACTGAAGAGGGCCACGAACAGCGGTTCGCAGGCCATGACGACCGCGGCGCTCGCGGCGGTGAGCCGGGACTGCGCCCAGGTCTGCACCACGTACATGCCGAGTGTCGCCAGCAGGGTCGAGTAGGCGAGCCAGCCCCAGCCGGCCGGGGTGTCCGGCAGGTCGATCCCGCTCGGTACCGCCCAGACCGACGCGATCACGCCGGTGCCGAGGATCTGCAGGGTGGCCAGCCCGTAGACCTTGTCGGCCGACGAGTACGCCGACAGGAACGCCATCTGCACCGAGTACGACACCGCGCCGGCCAGGGTCAGCCAGGTGCCGAAGCTGAAGGAGACCCCGTTGAAGGCGATGACGCCCAGGCCCGCCATCGCCGCGAGCACACCGCCCCAGACGCCCCTCGTCACCTTCGTCTTGAAGAGGATCCGCGCCACCAGCGGTGTCAGGATCACGAACAGCGAGGTGAGGAAGCCGGATTGGGAGGCGGGGAGGTAGTGCTGACCCTGGACCTGGAGGAGCGTTCCGGAGCCGAGGAAGCAGGCGAGGCCCAGTCCGACGAGCGTGTGCCGGCGGCCGAGCGCCAGGATCGCGCGGGGCCGGACCGCCACCATGATCAGTCCGGCGAGGAGGAAGCGGACGGCGACCAGACTCGCCGTGCCCATTTCCGGGAGGAGCCAGACCGTCGCCAGATAACTCCAGCCCCAGACCGCGGTGGCACACGTCAGCGCCACGAAGGCGAGACGACGGCCCGAGTCCGTACGGTCGGAGACGGTCTTCGTCTGACGCGTGGACACCACTGAGTCCCCCTCGCGGTACGCGGCGGTCGGTTGAGCCACGACGGGCGTCCGCCCACCCCCAGCGTATTTATTGACTGATCCGTCAGTCAATAGATGGGGTGTGACGGTGTGCACCGGTCCCGGCGTACGGCTGAGGTCCCGGTGCTCAGGAGATGTCAGGTCGCGGTGCTCAGGAGATGTCGGCGGCCTGCCGGCCGGCGGCTCGGCGCGGGCCGAGGAGCGCGGGATCGATGCCGAGCTGCCCTGCCACATGCTCGCGCACCCACTGGGAGGCTTCCGCCTTCTCCAGCGCTCCGCGCCGGGCGACGAGCTGTACGGCGAGACCGTCGAGAAAGAGTGTGATGCGCCATGCCACGGCCCGCGCGTCGGCGCAGTGGAACTCGCCGCTGTCCATTCCTTCTTGGACCAGCGCGGTGATCCGGGACTTCCACTCCTCGTCCATCTCGCGCATCACGTCGTGGAGACCCTTGTCCCGCATGCCCGCCGACCAGCCGTCGATCCACAGCCGCCAGCCGGGCGCCTGTCCCGTCGGCGCGTACAGCCGGATCAGCGCCTTCATCCGGGCCACGACGGACCCGGCCCGGGAGACAGTCGTCCGCAGGGCCTCCATCTCGCGCCGCGCCGCGTAGGCGAAGGCCTCCTCCACGAGCAGTTCCTTGGTCGCGAAGTGGTAGTGGACCAGTCCGCTGCTCACCTTCAGCGCCCCGGCGACGTCGGCGATCCGCGTGGTCGCGATGCCCCGCTGCTTGATCTGCTCCACTGTCGCTTCGAGGATTTCCTCACGCCTCAGGACAACCTTTTTGCGTGCCACGGACGACACCTTACCCGGGTGTCCTGACTCGCGTGTCAGGACACCCGGCGGGCCGGCGGGTGCCGGTCGGCGGGCGCCGTCAGCGGGAACCCGCGGCGCCGAGGACATGGGCGATGAGCCGGAACCGCTCGGGCGGTCCTCCGGCCCCGGTCGCCAGGTCCGCGGTGAGTTCGCCGATGAGCGGCGCGAACTTCGCCCCGTGCCCCGAGCAGGGCGAGCAGACGACGAACGGTCCGGCCCGGTCGAGCAGGAAGTCCTCGCTCGGCGTGAAGGTGAACAGGCAGCTGGTCTCGGCGCGGGGTGTCGGATCCAGACCGGGCAGCCACCGCTTCACATACTCGGTGACCCGGGCCCGTGACCGCGGGGTGATCACGCCGTCCCGGCCGGTGGCGGTCGTCTTCCGGCCGCTGTAGTGCTCGCCGATCTTGCGGTCGTCGCCAGGACCGCCGTCGCGCCCGCCCGCCAGGTGGTAGATCCCGTCCCCCCGCTCATGGAGAACGCTGGGCCACGCGGGGGCCGTTGGATCCAGCCGCGGGAAGTGGAAGGTGTCCTGTTGGGTCACGGTCAGCGGGGGCAGGGCGAGATGCTCGCCGAGCAGTCCCGCCGTCCACGCTCCGGCGGCGACGACGACCCGCTCGGCCCGTAGCGTGTCGCCGTCGGCCAGCAGGACGCGCACTCCGTCCGCCGCCGCGTCGAGCGACCGGACCTCGGTGCCGTAGCGGACGGTCGCGCCCCTGCGGACGGCGCAGTCCAGGAACGCGGTCACCGCCGAAGCGGCGTCGACGGTACCGCCCTGCGTGTGGTGGACGACCGGGCCCTCGAAGCGCATGCCCGGCCAGCGGCGTTCCGCCTCGTGCGCGTCCAGCACCTCGTGGGCCACCGCCGCGGCGGCGAGCCGCGCGGCGACCGCACCGGCGTACTGCTCCGTCCCGAAGTCCAGACTGCCGAGCATCCGCAGCAACGGCACACCCGCGTCGGACTCCAGCTCCCGCCAGAGCTCGAACGACCTTCCGGTCAGCTCGGTGTACAGCGCGTCCTCGTAGCCGCGCCGGACGATGCGGGCGCTGCCGTGCGAGCTGCCCCGGTGGTGCCCGGGGTCGAACTGCTCCAGCAGGAGCACCGACAGGCCGCGGCGCGAGGCCGCCCACGCGGTGGCGGCGCCCATCAACCCGCCGCCGATCACGATGAGTTCAGCACGGGTCGTCATGGCCGCCTCCGGTGGGGTGTGTGCCGGCGGGCCCGGCGTGCCGGCCGAACCTGGCCTCGATGTGAGCGATGTTGCGGTCGACCACCCCGAGCGCCGCCTCACGCGGTGTGACACCGTGCTTCCCGGCGTACGAGAGCATGTCGGTGGTGAGGCGGCCCATGGCCTCCCTGACCTTCGCGTGGGCCTGGGCCGAGTCGGCGCCGATGTCGCCGAACAGCGTCCACCACCACCACGCGTTGGTAGCGGAGTTGGCCACGAAGTCCGGCAGGACCAGGGTGCCGCGCGCGTGCAGCGCGGCTTCCGCCTCGGGCAGCGTGGGCATGTTGGCGGCCTCGGCGATGACGCGGGCCTTGATCCGCGCCTGGTCGGACGCGTCGATGCAGTAGGAGACCGCCGCCGGAACGAGAATCTCGCAGTCGATGTCGAGCCACGCGTCGGCGGCGGCCAGGCCGTCTCCGGGGCTCAGCTGCGCGCGGTCGATGCCGCCCAGGGCGTCGCGGGTGAGGAGCAGCCGCTCGACATCGAGCCCCTCGGGGTTGACGATCACGCCCCGGGCGTCGGCCAGACCCACGACGGTGACGCCGGCCCGCGCGAGGTAGCGGGCGGTCGCGCCGCCCATGGACCCGAATCCCTGGACGACGGCCCGCGCCGACGTGCGGGCGATGCCGAGATGGTCGAGGGCGGTGAGGGCCGATTCGGCGACACCGAGGCCGCCGACGAGTTCGGGCAGCGTGATGCCGTCGACGTCGACGCCGAACGCGTCCGCCAGTCGTTCGCGGGCCTCCACGGGATCGTCCAGCAGCGGGTAGATGGCCTCGATGGAACTGTCCAGGCCCAGTTCGGCGAGGACTTCGTCGATGGTGTCCTGGCGCAGTCCGAGGTCTTCGCCGGTGGTCCAGTGGTGTTTCAGGACGGACCGTACGGCGTCGAGGAAGCGGCCGAGGACGGCACGGGCCTCCGGGTCGTGCGGACTGCAGTCGATGCCGCCCTTGGCGCCGCCGAGCGGGATGTACCGGCTGACCGGGTCGTAGTGGAGCGCTTCCTTACGGGTCATTCCGGCCGCCAGGCCGCGCACCTCGTCGAGTGTGCACCCCTCGCGCATGCGGAGGCCTCCGCTGGCGACGCCTCTGACCAGCCGGTCGATGACGACGAATCCCCGCCGTCCGGTGACCGGGTCCGTCCAGATCATCTGAAGGTGCGGCGGTGCGGCGACAGTTGCGGCGGTCGCGGCGGGAGTGCTGAGTGGGCTGGCTGTCATGGCTTCCGTCCGGTGCGGGCACTCGTCGCAGACGGGTGCGTTCTCAAGGGGGCGTGGGGGGACGGCCGCCCGCTGCGGTGAAGCGGGGCGCCGTTCCGGGAAGCGGGGCCGCCGTAGGGAACGGCGGGACGCCCGGAGCGGTCAGGTCATCCAGTTGACCGGGTGGTCGCGGTCGGTCAGCGCGGGCCGGTCGAGCCGGAACGTGGTGTAGGGCTCGGCCGTCGCGAGCGCCGGGTCCCCCACCAGCTCGGACAGCATCCGGCCGAGCGTGGGCGCGAACTTGAAGGCGTGCGCGGCACCGAGGCCGACCAGCACCCGCTCCGCGCCCGGTACCGGACCGAGCACGAAATCGCGGTCCGGTGTGAGGGTGTACAGACAGCGCTTGGACCGGACCGGCCTGCCGCTCCCGGGGAACCGTTCCTCCATGAAGCGGGACAGCAGGCTCAGCATGTCCGGATCGGTCGTACCGGACCGGTCGTCCGGCCGGACCTCCGGGCCGCCGCAGTCCTGGCCTGCCTTCACCGTCGCCTCGCCGTAGGCCGGGAAGCCGTAGAAGCACGGGTCGTCGAGCCAGATCCAGACGGGGAATATCCCGGGCGCGAACGGGGCCGGGTCCGCCGGCTCGAAGTAGGTGACCTGTTCCTCCAGCACCACCAGCGGGATGTCCCAGCCCAGCGGCCCCAGAAGGGTGTTGGCCCACGCGTCCGTGCACAGCACGACCTTGTCGGCGGAGTAGCGCGCGTGCGGTGTGACGACCTCCACCCCGTGTGCGCCGTGCCGTATCGCGGTGACCGGTGTGTTGTCCCGCAGCCGGGCGCCCGCCTCCACGGCCAGCCGCTGCATCGCGGCCGTGGACCGCGCCGCGGGCACGATGGACGTACGTTCCTGGTACATCGCCGTCGTGCCGTCGGGGACGGCGATCCGGGGCCAGCGGACGCGCACCTCGTCCGCGTCCAGGAGTTCGTAGGGAATACCCTCGGCGGCGAGGCTCTGCCAGTAGTCGTCGAGCGGCAGGCCGGAGTTCTCCGGGCACAGATCGACTCCGCCCGTGCGCGTGACGAACCGCTCACCGGCGGCCTGCTCCAGGCGGGCCCAGTCGTCGTACGCGTGGCGGGTCAGGCGTACGTAGTCGGGTCGGTGGTAGCTGTGCCGGAGGATGCGTGATGTGTCGTGTGACGCGCCGCGTTCGTGGCCGAGCGCGAACTGTTCCAGTCCGAGCACGCGCCGCCCCGAATCCGCGAGTTGCCACGCCGTGGCGGAGCCGAGTCCTCCCAGACCCACGACGATGACATCGAACGACTCGGTCCCTGTGTGCACGTTCATAGGTGGCCTCTCGACGTGGAGCCCGTGTCGCGCGCCCCCGGACCGGGCCGGGGGAACGGCGACGACGGAAAGGGCTTGGGAACCACTCACGGTGATCGGAACGGCGCCCCGGGGCGGGACGGACGCGTGAGGGCGGCCTCCGCGAGGACGCGAATACTGAACGACGATGCAGTAACGGATTCACGCCTGTCAAGAGCGGTTCGCCGGTGTTCTCGCGTGGGCGGCCCTTCGCCCGCACGGACCACGGACCACGGCCGGCACGGGGCGCGCGGTCCGCGGCCCGCCGGCGGAGAGCGGTCCAGGGGCGGCGCCGCCGGATCAGCCGCGCTCCAGATCGGTCGCGCGCAGGCCCAGTTCGCGGGCGACGATCTGGCGGGACCACGCCTCGGTCTGCTCACGGTCGTGCGCCCCTCGGTGGACCACTGTCTGCACGGCCACCCCGTCCAGCAGGGCCGTGATCCGCCACGCGGCGCCGCGCGGGTCGTCCGTCGTGAACTCCCCGGCGGCCACACCGTCCTGGATGATCGCGGTGAGCGCCTCCTTCCAGCGCAGGTCGAGTTCTCTGCCGACCTTCCGCAGCGCCGGCTCGCGCAGCGCGGCGGCCCAGCCCTCGATCCACAGCGTCCACCCCTTGGCTCCCCCGGTCGGGGCGTACCAGTCGAGGGCGGTGGTGAGCCGTGCCAGCACGGTGGAGCAGCCGTCGGTCAGGCCGGCGAGACGGTCCAGGTCGCGCTGGACGGCCCAGGTGAAGGCTTCGCCGATCAGCGCCTCCTTGGTCCCGAAGTGGTAGATCACGAGTGCGGGGCTGACCCCGAGATCGCGGGCCACATCGGAGATCCGCAGCGGGTGGATGCCCTGCTTCTCTATCTGGGCGACGGCGGCGCCGAGAATCTCGCCGCGGCGCAGACCAGCGTCCTTGCGGCTTCGTGTCACGCCCCGAGGATAGGCCACCGCCATCCCGTGCCCGCCCACCGTGGCGATCGGGCGCCGGCCCGGTGACCGATCCCTCGGTCAGGAATATCGCGCGAGAGGCATTGACAAGGTTTCCGGGCCGCCACATGCTTCCCCTACCTGACTGTTCCGTCAGTCAGTAGCGACCACAGGAGGACCGGAGGCCGGGCCGGTACGGACCGTGCCCCTCCGGGTGACCACCCCCGCCCCACCCCCAACCGCCTCTTCGCCGAGAGGAGTTGCCGGCACCATGCCTGCGAACCCGTCCGCCCGAGGAACCCGAGACAGCGGCCTGGCCGTCTTCCGTGACCCGTCCTCCGTCGCCGTCGTCGGCGCGTCGGCCAACCCCGCGAAGTGGGGGTACTGGCTGGCCCGCGGCGCCCTGACGGGCTCGGCCCGGCGCGCGGTGCACCTGGTCACACGCGGTGGTGGCGAGATCCTCGGCACACCCACCGCCGCCTCGCTGAGCGACCTCCCCGAAGTGCCCGAGCTGGTCGCCTTCTGCGTACCCGCGGCGGACGTCCCGGCGGTGGTCGACGAGGCCCTCGCGCTGGGTGTCCGAGGGCTGCTGGGCATCACCGCCGGGGTGCCGGACGAATCCGCGCTCGCCGCCAGGGTCGTCGCGTCGGGTGCCAGGATGATCGGCCCCAGCAGCCTCGGACTGTTCGACGCCGCTTCCTCCCTGCGGATCGCGTGGGGGGACTTCCCGTCCGGCGCGCTGGCCGTGGTGTCGCAGAGCGGACAGGTGGGCAGCGAGATCGCGTTGCTCGCGCGGCGGGCCGGCCTCGGGATCTCGCGGTTCGTCTCCGTGGGCGGCCAGGCCGACGTCACGGCGGCGGATCTGCTGGAGGACCTCGCCGACCACGGCCTCACCCGTGCCGTCGGCGTCTACCTCGAAAGCTTCCGGGACGGCCGGCGGATCTTCGACGCGGTACGAGCCCTGCGCGCCGCGGGCAAACCCGTCGTACTGCTCGCCGCCGGCGGCAGCGAGGCCGGGGCCCGTGCCGCGCGCTCCCACACCAGCGCGCTCACCTCGCCGATGGAACTCGTCGACGCCGCCTGCCGGGCGGCGGGCGCGGTGCGGGTGCGGACGCCGTCCGCGCTGGTCGATGTGGCCGCGTGCCTGCTCGCGGACAGCATGCCCGCCGGGCCACGCGTCGGAATCGTCAGCGACAGCGGCGGACAGGGCGCACTGGCCGCCGACCGTGCGAGCCGGCGGGGGCTGTCGGTGCCGGAACTGAGCGAGCCGGTCGTCTCGGCGTTCGCCCGTTCCCTGCCCGGCGGCGCGGCGACCGCCAACCCGGTCGACCTCGCGGGCGCCGGTGAACGAGACCTCGGTACCTATCGCGAGGTCACGGCCGCCCTGTTGTGCTCCGGAGAGGTCGACAGCGTCGTCCTGTCCGGGTACTTCGGCAGATACGGTCTCGACAGCCCGGCGCTCGCCGCCGCGGAACTGCGCGTCGCGGGTGAACTGGCCGAGACGGCACGGGCCGCCGGGCGGCCGCTCCTCGTGCACTCCATGGGCGCCGACAGCGACGCGGCCCGCGTCCTGCGTGAGGCGGGGGTCCCCGTCTTCGCCACCATCGAAACCGCCACCGACGCGCTGGCCGGTGCGGTCGCGCTCCAGGCTCATCCCGGCCGTCCCCTCGCTGTGGCCGGCGCCGCCGAAGCGCCGGAAGGGACCGGATACTGGGCGGCACGCGCCCTGCTGAGCGAAGCCGGTATCACGTTCCCGGCGGCACGCCGGGTGCGCGACGCCCGGGAAGTGGCGCGGGCCACGGGGGAACTCCGCGCGCCCTATGTGCTCAAGGCCGGCTGGCTGGAGCACAAGAGCGAGGCCGGCGGGGTGCGGATCGGTCTCCACGACACCCCGAGCGCCGTCCGCGCGTTCACCGCCATGCGCGCGCGGCTGGGCGACGGGCCGTACGTCCTGGAGGAGCAGGACGTACGGCCGGACGTGACCGAAGTGATCGTCGGCGGACGACGGGACGCCGGCCTGGGGCCGATGGTCACGGTCGGCGCCGGCGGCACCGAGGCCGAGATGCACCGCGACACCGTCACCGAATGCGCGCCGGTCGGCCTGGACCTGGCGAGAGCGATGGTCCGCGGACTGCGCTGCGCGCCGCTCCTCGACGGCTGGCGGGGCCGGCCCGCGGCGGACGCCGAAGCACTGGCCAGGGCCGTCGTCGCGGTGTCCGGGCTGGTCGCGCGGCTCACCGGCGACCGCGTCGAACTTGAGGTCAACCCCCTGCGCGCCGGCCCCGACGGGGTGATCGCCGTCGACGCGCTGCTGCTCACGGACCGGGACGACACCGCCCTCGATACCAAGGAAACGATATGAACCACCGGATACAGCCCGACGAGTTCAACGGACGGGTGGCGCTGGTCACCGGCGGAGGATCCGGTATCGGCCGGGCCGTCGCACAACGCTGGGCGGCCGGCGGCGGTCACGTGGCGGTCCTCGGCCGACGCGAAGAGGCGCTGCGCGAGACCGTCGGGCTCATCGAGGCCGCGGGCGGCAGCGCCGACGCCGTGCCGTGCGACGTACGCGACGCCGACGCCGTGGACACGGCCGTGGACCGGGTGGCCGCGGCGCACGGCCGCCTCGACGTACTGGTCAACAATGCCGCGGGCAATTTCGTGATGCCTGGCGAACAGCTGTCGCCGAACGGCTGGAAGGCCGTCATCGACATCGTCCTCAACGGCACGTTCCACTGCACCCGGGCGGCCGCGCGGCACATGCTGCCGAAGGGCCGCGGCGCCGTCCTCAGCGTGATCGCCGGTTACGCGTGGCACGGACACCCCGGCACCGTGCACAGCGCCGCCGCCAAGGCGGGCGTGCTCGCCATGACGCGGACGCTGGCCGTGGAGTGGGCGGCTCGCGGTGTCAGGCTCAACTGCATCGCCCCAGGTCCGACCGAGACCGAGGGGGCCTCGGCGGCTCTCTGGCCGACCCGGGCCGCCCGCGCGCAGGTGCTCAGCAGTGTCCCGGCCGCGCGGTTCGCCACCCCGGAGGAGGTGGCGGAATCCGCGGCGTTCCTGGTCAGCGACCGCGCCTCCTACATCACGGGCGACGTGCTCGTCGCCGACGGCGGCCAGTGGCTCGGCAAGTCCATCTACACCACCCGGCAGGACACCCCGTGACCGGCACCCTGACCGGTGGCGAGGCGCTCGTCGCCGCGCTCCACAAGCACGACGTCCGCACGGTCTTCGGGATTCCCGGCACGCACAACCTGCCGGTCTACGCCGCGCTCGCGCGCTATGGCATCCGGCATGTCTCACCCCGGCACGAACAGGGCGGCGCCTTCGCCGCGGACGGCTGGGCCCGCGCGGGCGGACAGCCCGGCGTCTGTGTGACCACGACCGGACCCGCCCTGCTCAACGCCGCGACGGCGGCCGCCCAGGCCTACTCCGACTCGGTGCCGATGCTGCTCGTGTCGCCCGGACTGCCGCTGCGCCACCCCGGCCGCGGCAACGGCCATCTGCACGAGGTGAAGGACCAGCGCGCCGCGATGGACGCCGTCGTGGCGTACAGCCACCGGGTCACCAGCGTGGCGGAGATCCCCCTCGCCGTGGCCCAGGCGTACGCGGCGATGGCGACCGGACGGCCGCGTCCGGTGCATCTGGAGATCCCGCTCGATCTCCTCGACGAGCGCGAGCGGGTGCATGTGCACGCGCCCGTACCGGTGCCTCCGGCGGTCCCGTCCGCCGGACAGGCCGACGCCGCCGCACGGGCGTTGGCCGCCGCCGAGCGGCCCGTGATCATCGCGGGCGGCGGGAGCAGCGGCGCCGCCCCCGAACTGCGGGACCTGGCCGAGCGGCTCGGCGCGCCGGTCGTCACCACCGCGAACGGCAAGGGGACCTTCGACGACGGGCACCCGCTCGCCATCGGTGCCGGACCGCACCACGCCGCGGTGCGCGCCCTCGTGGCGGACAGCGATGTGGTGCTCGCCGTGGGCACGGAACTCGCGCCCGCCGACCTGTGGAACGGTCCGCTCGACATCACCGGATCGCTGGTGCGTGTCGACATCGACGCGCAGGCCGTCGTGACCAACGCCCATGCCGATATCGCCGTCGTCGCCGACGCGGCCCTCGCGCTCCGTGCCATCCGAGACCGGCTGCCGCCCGGCGGCCCGTCCGCCCTTGGCAACGCCCGTGCCGCGGAGGCCCGTACGGCGTTCACCGCCCAGGCACGGGCCGAGGGCGCACGCTATCTCGGGCTCACGGGGGCCCTGGCCCAGGCGCTCGGCCGCGAGGGTTTCCTCGTCGGAGACTCCGCCATGGCCTGCTACTACGGCGCGCTGTCGAATCTGCCCGCCCATCACCCCCGGTCGTTCCTGTACCCGTCCGGCCTCGGCACCCTCGGCTACGGACTGCCGGCCGCGATCGGCGCGAAACTCGCCCGCCCCGACGCTCCGGTGGTCGCGCTGCACGGCGACGGCGGGATCATGTTCACCATCCAGGAACTCGCCTCGGCGGCCCAGTTGGGGCTCCCGCTGCCCGTCATCGTCTCGGACAACGGCGGCTACGGCGAGATCCGCGACGAGATGGCGGACCGCGGTGACACCGTCCACGCCGTCGACCTGCCACGTCCCGATTTCGTCGGGATCGCCCGCGCCATGGGCTGCCGCGGCGTACGGATCGACGGCCCCGGGCGGCTCGCCCGGGAGCTGGAGACCGCGCTCGCCGCCGATCGCCCCACGCTGATCCACCTGCCCGAGGACGCCGCCCGATGACGCGCGCGGCGGACGGGGTGGTGCGCCCGTACCCCCCGGACCGCCGGCGTACGGCCGCACCACCTCACCGGAGGAAAACCGTCTCACCGGAGGACACCATGAACGCATTCACCGATCCCTGGCCGCTCACCGACGAGCAGCGGGCGGTCGTCCAGCTCTGCCGCGACTTCGCACGGAACGAGATCCGGCCGCGCGCCCGCGAGGTCGACGAGGCCGATGTCGTCACCCCGGTCGACATCTGGCGCAAGGCCGCGCAGGTCGGCATCACCGACTTCATGCTGCCGACCGAGGTCGGCGGCGGCGGATTCACCGATGTGTTCACCCAGTGTCTGGTCCAGGAGGAACTCTGCTTCGGCGACCCCGGCATCGGCAACCTCGTCTGTTCCAACGGCTTCTTCGCCGACCCTCTGCTCGAACTGGGCACCGACGACCAGAAGAAGCGCTGGCTCGGCCCGCTCGTCGGCCCGGAGGCGCCGATGACCGCGCTGGCGACCACGGAGCCCGGCTCGGGTTCCGATGCCGCGTCGATCAAGACCGTGGCCCGGCGCGTCGACGGCGGGTACGTGCTGAGCGGCCAGAAGGCGTGGATCTCGAACGCGGGAGCCGCGCGGTCCTACGTCGTCTTCGCGAAGACGGATCCCACCCAGCGGTCCAGGGGGATCACGGCCTTTCTCGTGGACGCGGACACCGACGGGCTCACCGTCGGCGAGCCGATGCGGAAGATGGGCCAGCGGGCCATCGTCTGCCGGGAGTTGTTCTTCTCGGACGCCTTCGTTCCCGAGGAGAACCTGCTCGGTGCCGAGGGCCAGGGTTTCCACGGACTGATGCGGACCTTCGACATCTCCCGTGTCATCCTCGGCGCGGCCTCCGTGGGCGCCGCGCGGGCGGCGTACGAATACGCCCGGGACTACGCGCGCACCCGCGTCCAGTTCGACCGGCCCATCATCGAGCACCAGGCCGTCGCGTTCCGGCTGGCCGACATGGCCAACCGGATCGAGGGGGCGCGACTGCTGGTTCTGCGCGCCGCGCGCGCGGTGGACGCCGGAGCGGACGTGACCGGGCTGGCGGCCATGGCCAAGCTGACCGCCTCGGAGACCGCCATGTTCTGCACCTGGGCCGCCGTACAGACGCTCGGCGGCTGGGGTTACTCACGCGAATACCCGGTGGAGCAGTGGATGCGTGACGCCAAGCTCGAAGAGATCGAAGAGGGCACGTCGGACATCATGCGCATCGTGATCGCACGTCACCTGCCCTGACAGCGCCCCGGCATCGCCGGACAGCGGCCGCCGCCATGGGGGCGGCCGCGGATACCAGACCAATACGAGAAAGGCCGTGAGGATGGCACAGCGGGTACGAGGCGTGGTGGCGCGGGCGAAGGGCGAACCGGTCCGGCTGGAGACGATCGTGGTGCCGGATCCAGGCCCCGGTGAAGCCGTGGTGAAGGTCCAGGCGTGCGGGGTGTGCCACACCGACCTGCACTACCGCGAGGGCGGGATCAGCGGCGACTTCCCGTTCCTGCTGGGCCACGAGGCGGCCGGAACGGTGGAGTCCGTGGGCGAGGGGGTGACGGATGTCGCCCCGGGGGACTTCGTCGTCCTCAACTGGCGTGCGGTGTGCGGCCGGTGCCGCGCCTGTCGCCGGGGCAGGCCCTGGTACTGCTTCGACACCCACAACGCGCGGCAACGCATGAGCCTGACGGACGGCACCGAGCTGTCCCCCGCCCTGGGCATCGGCGCCTTCGCCGAGAAGACCCTGGTCGCCGCGGGTCAGTGCACCAAGGTCGACCCGGCCGCGTCACCGGCCGCCGCGGGTCTCCTCGGCTGCGGTGTGATGGCCGGTATCGGCGCCGCGATCAATACCGGAGGCGTCGGCAGGGGCGACTCTGTGGCGGTGATCGGCTGCGGCGGCGTCGGGGCGGCGGCGGTCGCGGGCTCCGCGCTGGCCGGTGCGGCGTGCGTCATCGCCGTCGACATCGATGACCGCAAGCTGGAGACGGCTCGCGGGCTCGGGGCCACCCATACCGTCAACTCCCGCTCACAGGACGCCGTGGAGGCGATCCGGGCGCTCACCGGGGGCCACGGCGCCGATGTCGTCATCGAGGCCGTCGGCCGCCCGGAGACGTACGAACAGGCCTTCTACGCCCGCGACCTGGCCGGCACCGTCGTCCTGGTCGGTGTTCCCACACCCGGCATGCGCGTGAACCTGCCGCTCCTGGACGTGTTCGGGCGCGGCGGCGCCCTGAAGTCCTCCTGGTACGGCGACTGCCTGCCGTCCCGGGACTTCCCGCTGCTGATCGACCTGTACCGGCGGGGACGTCTGGACCTGGACGCCTTCGTCACCGAGACCATCGAACTGGACGGTGTGGAAGAGGCGTTCACGCGCATGCACCAGGGCGACGTGCTTCGCTCGGTGGTGGTGCTGTAACGCGAAGGACACCACCTCTCCGGGCCGCTCCCGCTGTTTCACATGCGCGCGAGCGTTCAACGCGTGAACGACCGCGACCGCCTTCCCCCGTCCCAACACCGCCCCGTGGCCGTGATGGTGAGGAGAGGTGAGGAGAACCGTGGGTGGGGACCACCGGGTACGGACAGGTCCCGCCCGAAGGCTCCCGCACTTCTGTCTGGGCGCCTCGTCGGCACGGATGTTCCTCCACACCGCCTACGAGGCCCTGTTCAGCCGCTGTCCCAGCCTGTTCCTGGCCGTCTCCGAAGACGACATCCCCTGGGAACTGGACCTGTTCTTCACCAAACCGGCCATGCTCCCGGTGGCCTGGGACCCGGCTGCACACTGAACGCGCCGGAAGGGTGCGCCGGTTCAGCCCACCGGCTCCCGCTCGGGTGCGGACGACGGCGCGCCGGTCCAGCGGCGCAGGGCGGCTTCGAGGCCGGCGACGGCTGCGCTGTCGGTGGTGTCGGAGGCCCAGGCGACGACGCCGTCCGGGCGTACCAGCACCCCGGCCGGCGTCGCGTGGCCGTCGGTCACACTGCTCACGCGTCCGGCCCGGGTCGCGGCGAGGCGGGCGAACGCGCCGTCCGGGGTGCGGTCGAGCAGCAGGAACCCGCCGCCGTGCCCGTGGTCGGTCAGCCGGGAGCCGTCCCGGCACCACAGATCGGCGAAGGAATGCTGGCGATCCTGCTCGCCGGCGGCGTCGCCCCGCAGGCCGCCGCCTGGGCCATCGACGCCCTCCTGCTGTACGTGGCCGCCTACTGCCTCGAAGTGTCGATCGCGCGACGGCGATCGGCGCATGACGACGCCGCGTGGGTCCTCGACCGCGAGGAACTGCTGCGCCGGTTCACCGCCCTGCCCACCGGGACCTTCCCCCACACCACGCGCCACGCCGTCGAGCTCACCGCCGGCGAGGGCCACGACCGGTTCGACTTCACCCTCGCCCTGCTGATCGACGGTCTCGCACACCGTTGACCTGGAGGTATGTGCCGGACTCGACGCGGCGTTCGCCGCTCCCGACCGGCTCCCGACGGTGCCCGGTGACTCGGCCGATGGAGGTGTTCCGCGAGCCGACCGCCCCCTCCCTTCCAACTCGTCCAGCCCGTCCGTGAGGTCCTCTCCCCTTCCGTCCTAAGCGCTGTCGCGTACCTCTGGCGGGCGCGTTCCCCTTGATGCGCCGGGGCGTCTTCGCCGCGATGTCATCGCGGGTCGCCGCTCGCGCGGGCAGCCGTGATGGGTCGTACCTCGCGCAGACCCTTGACAGATCCGTTGGCGGATTACAGCCTATGGCAACGTTGTCAGGCGGGCCGGGACAGGCCGCCTGCTCTTGAGGGCTCGCCTGGAATGGATCACGTCACTCATGTCTGACCAGTCATCTCACCCTTCCCGCAGGACCGTTGTCGCGACCGGATCGACCCTGCTCGCGAGCTTCGGGCTCGGGGCCGCGTTCTCCGGTACGAGTTACGCCGCGGGGTCCGCGGTCGCCGCCGGCGACGTCGGGTCCCGGGGTGAGCTCGCCGCGTACCGGCCCGTCGAGGTGTCGTCCGTCGATTACGCGCCCACACCGGGCGAGTTCGTGGTGGACAGGCTCACGTCCACCGGCGTGAAGGGCAGTGGGTGGCGGGCCGCCGGTGGTGACCCGCAGTGGATCTCCGTCGATCTCCAGGCGGAGTGCGAGGTCGATTCCGTACGGCTGACCTTCGAGGCGACCAAGGACGACCCGGTCTTCACCCCGTCCACCAGCGGCAATCCCCGCGACAGCACGACCGGCCAGGAGATCCTGTCCAGTTGTGCGGTGGCTTTCACCATCGAGACGTCCCGGGACAGGCGGGAGTGGACCACGGTGTACCGCACCGCGTCGGGCGCCGGCGGGGTGGCGGAGATCGAGCTGGCCAGGCCGGCCAGGGCGCGCTGGGTGCGGATGACCGTGACGAAGCGGTCGAACGCCAACCCGCTGGGCCTCAACGGCTTCGAGGTCTACGGCACGGCCAGGGGCCACAGGCCCGCGGCCGGCGGATGGACCGACTGGGGCAGGCACGACCACCACGCGCCCGCGCTGGAGGTCGCCGACGACGGAACGGTCCCGCTGGAATCGGGCTGGACGCTGACGATGGACGACTGGGCCGGGGCCGAGGGCGCCGAGCTGTCGCGGCCCTCGGTCGACACCAGCCGCTGGCTGCCCGCGACCGTGCCCGGCACGGTCCTCGGATCGCTGGTGGACCAGGGCCATCTGCCCGACCCGGTCACCGGGATGAACAACCTCCGCATACCCGAGGCCCTTTCGCGCCACGCGTGGTGGTACCGGCGCGGTTTCCGGCTGCCGCGCGGTCTGCGCACCGGCTCCGGCCGCCATGTCTGGCTGGAGTTCGACGGCGTCAACCACCAGGCCGACATCTGGCTCAACGGCAGGCGGGTGGGCGGGCTGACGTATCCCTTCGCACGCTCCGCCCACGACGTGACACCTCTGCTGGTCTCCGGCGGCGGCGAGCAGGCGCTCGCCGTACGGATCACTCCCATGCCCTTCCCCGGGAGCCCGGGGGACAAGAGTGAGGCGGGTCTGGCGTTCGTGGACGCCGGGGCCACCATGATGAACCGCAACTCACCCACGTATCTGGCCGCTTCCGGCTGGGACTGGATGCCGGCCGTACGCGACCGTGTCTCGGGGATCTGGAACCACGTACGGCTGCGCTCGACGGGTCACGCCGTCATCGGTGACCCGCGCGTGGACACCACCCTGCCCGGACTGCCCGACACCGGCACCGCCGAGGTGACGATCGTGGTGCCGGTGCGCAACGCGGACTCCGCCGAACGGCGCGTGACCGTCACCGCGTCGTTCGACGACGTACGGGTCTCCAGGACCGTCACCGTGCCCGGTGGCACGAGCACGGACGTGGTCTTCGCGCCCGCCGACCACGCGCGGCTGCGCGTGCGCGACCCGAAGCTGTGGTGGCCCAACGGCTACGGCGAGCCCGCCCTGCACGACCTGACGCTCGTCGCCGCGGTCGACGGCGCGGAGAGCGACCGGCGCACCACACGCTTCGGCATCCGCCAGTTCGGCTATGAGTACGCGGTGCCACTGCCCTTCGGTGGCGGCACCGACATGTATACGCAGTCGGTGGACATGGGCGCCAGGACGGCGCGGTATGTGCGCGTCAGGTGCCTGACGCGCGCCACTGACTGGGGCTCGTCGCTGTGGGGCCTCTCGGTGATCGACAGCGCCGCGCCCGGTACCGACCTGGCGCTGCACAGGACCGCCACCGCCTCGTCCGTCGACGAGGCGGGCCATGAAGCCGGCAACGTCACGGACGGGGACGCGAAGACACGCTGGGCATCGGCGTTCGAGGACGACCAGTGGATCCAGGTGGACCTCGGCGGGGCCGTGTCCTTCGACCGGGTGGAGCTGCGGTGGGAGCGGGCGTACGCCAGGACGTACGTGGTGCAGGTCTCGGACGACGGTGACACCTGGACGGACGCGGAGTCGGTCGACAACTCCGCGGTTCCCCTGCCGTTCGAAAACGCCAACGCGAGTCTCCAGAGCGTCGACATCGGCGCCCGCGAGGCCCGGTACGTGCGGCTGAACTGCGGTGAGCGGGCGACCAGTTGGGGATCCTCGCTGTGGGGCCTTTCGGTGATCGACAGCGCGGCGCCCGGCACCGACCTGGCACTGCGCAAGACCGCCACCGCCTCCACGGAGGACGGCGGCAACAAGGCGGCCAACGCCACCGACGGCAAGGCCGACACCCGCTGGTCCTCCGCGTACGAGGACGACCAGTGGATCCAGGTGGACCTCGGCGAGGCCGTGTCCTTCGACCGCGTCGTGGTCGTATGGGAGCCGGCCTACCCCAAGACGTACGTCATCCAGGTGTCCGACGACGGTGACACTTGGACGGACGTGAAGGCCGTCGACAACACCCCCGAGCCGCTGAAGATCAGTGTCAACGGCGTCCGGGTCTTCTGCCGGGGCGGCAACTGGGGCTGGGACGAACTGCTGCGCCGGATGCCCGCCGAGCGGATGGACACCGCGGTGCGGATGCACAGGGACATGAACTTCACCATGATCCGCAACTGGCTCGGCAGCAGCAACCGGGAGGAGTTCTTCGCCAGTTGCGACGAGTACGGCCTGCTCGTGTGGAACGACTTCCCCAATGCCTGGGCCATGGACCCGCCGGACCACGACGCGTTCAACAGCGTGGCGCGCGACACCGTGCTCCGCTACCGCATCCACCCCAGTGTCGTCGTCTGGTGCGGTGCCAACGAGGGCAACCCGCCCGCGGCGATCGACACCGGCATGCGCGAGGCCGTCCAGTCGCAGGCACCGGGCATCCTGTACCAGAACAACTCCGCGGGCGGCATCATCTCCGGCGGCGGCCCGTACGGCTGGGTCGAACCGGAACGCTACTTCTCCCGGTCCACCTACGGCGGGGGCCACTTCGGGTTCCACACCGAGATCGGCATGCCCGTGGTGTCCACGGCCGAGAGCATGCGCAACCTCGTCGGCGACGAGCCGGAATGGCCGATCGGCGACGCGTGGTACTACCACGACTGGAGCACCCGGGGGAATCAGGCCCCGCAGAACTACCGCGCCGCCATCGAGGCCCGGCTCGACACGGCGAAGGATCTGGACGACTTCGCCCGCAAGGCACAGTTCGTCAACTACGAGAGCACCCGGGCCATGTTCGAGGCCTGGAACGCGAACCTGTGGAAGGACGCCAGCGGCCTGATGCTCTGGATGTCCCACCCGGCCTGGCACAGCACCGTCTGGCAGACGTACGACTACGACTTCGACGTCAACGGCACCTACTACGGGGCGCGCAAGGCCTGCGAACCGTTCCATGTGCAGGCCGACCCGCGGAAGTGGGACGTCACCGCCGTCAACCACACCGGCCGCGACCTGACAGGTGTGACGGTCACAGCCCGGCTCCACGACCTGTCCGGGCGCCAACTCGGCTCCACCCTGCGGACGAAGCTCGACGTCGCCGCGTCGGCCACGGCGTCCGCGTTCACCGCCGCGTTCGGACCGGACCTCCCCGGCCTCCATCTGCTGCGGCTGAGCCTGGAGGACAGCAAGGGCGGGCAGCTGTCGCAGAACACCTACTGGCGCTACCGCGAGACGGCCGACATGCGGGCGCTCAACAAGACCAGGCCGGTCAGGATCACGGCGGACCTGGGCCATGTCTCCCGGTCCGGGGCACGGCGCACCATGACCGCGACCGTGCGCAATCGGGGCGCCGCCGTCGCGTCGATGGTGCGGCTGTCGCTGCTCGACGCCAAGGACGGACGACGGGTACTGCCGACGCTGTACAGCGACAACTATCTGTGGCTGCTGCCCGGTGAGTCCCGGACGGTGACACTGTCCTGGCCCGCGGACGCCCTTCGCTCCGGACGGCCCGCCCTGCGGACCGAGGCGTACAACAGCGATCGGACGGTGACCCGCGCGTAAGGGCCGGCCCGTAGCCTCCGGTTCAGGCCGGCCAACACGTTACAGGCTGGTCCAGTAGAGCCAGAATCGCTGCAGGATCAGTACGACGATCAGCAGGTACCAGGCAGTCAGCACCACGCCGTGATAGCCGGCGAGCGTCCGCACCGCCCCACGCCACCACGTGGGCGCGGTGCGGACGCGGTGGGTGAGCGTGTGCAGGGTGGTGTACCAGAAAACGGGGATCATCACCGCCCAGACGACCATGCAATAGGGGCACAGCGCGTCGATCCGGTACAGGCTCTGGAAGATCAGCCAGTGAACGAAGACCGCGCCCAGGGTGACCCCGGCCTGCGTCACCAGCCAGAACCAGCGCGGCAGGACCGCGCCCGCCAGCAGCACCACCCCGAGGACCGTCACCACCGCGAACCCGGCGATGCCCAGCAGCGGATTGGGGAATCCGAAGACCTCCGCCTGTGGCGTGGTCATCACCGAACCGCAGGACAGCACCGGATTGATGCTGCACGACGGGGTGTAGGAGGGATCCTCCAGCAGAGCGAATCTCTCGACGGTGAGCGTGAACGCGGCCAGCAGGCCGATCGCCCCGCCCGTCACCAGCAGCCACGCGAGCCATCGGGTCGGCGCAGGAGCCGCATTGTCCTCGGGCGCACCCACGACAGCACGCCCGGTCATTCGCCCTGCGGCGACGGTCACTTCGCCAGCTCCGCGTCGATGGCCGCCGTGAAGTCCTCGTACGAAGTGATCCGCGGACGCTTGCCGTTGACGAAGAACGTCGGAGTGCCCTGCACGCCGAGCCGCAGGCCGTCCTCACGGTCCTTCCTCACTCGCTCGGCGGTGGCCGGGTCCTTCCACGCCTTCTCGAACTTCGCCATGTCCAGGCCCAGTTCACGGGCGAAGCCCCGGAAGGTCTTCTCGTGCGAGACCTGCTGGTCCCCCCACTCCTCCTGGGTCTCGTACATCTTCGTGTACATCGCCTCCAGCTTCCCCTGTCCGGCGGCGGCTTCGACGGCGCGCGCCGCCGGCTCGGCGTTCCGGTGACTGGGGATCGGGAAGTAACGCACCACGAAGGTGACGCGTCCGGCGTACTGCTCGCGCAGCCGCTCCACCACCGGGAACGCGGCGCGGCACGACTCGCACTCGAAGTCGAGGAATTCCACCACGGTGACCTTGCCGTCCTCGGCGGTCGACAACCGGTGGCTGTCCGGCCGTACCAGCAGCGAAGCCGAAGCCGCCGCTTCGGGCGCCTGCGACGCGCCGTCGGCACGCGCGTCCGGGGCGGGTGAACGGTTGGCCGCCAACAACACGGCGACAACGGTCAGTACGGTCGCGGCCAGAGCCAGGGAGATCTTCAGGTTCTTCGTCATGATCCATCCGGGGAAGGCGAACGGGAAGAGGAAAGGGCGGGGTCAGGAGCGAGGTCGGGGGCCGGGGCGGCAGAGGAAGGAGAGGGGCCAGAGGAAGGAGAAGGGGCGGGGGACGGAGAAGGGGCGGGGGACGCGGGCGGGTTGCCCGGCCGGTCGCGTCGGTGGAGCGAGGCGAGGTAGGCGTTGTACGCCGTGAGCGGGTCCTTGCCGTCGCCGCGGTCGATGGCCCGGTCGATGCGTTTGGCCTCCCGGGCGTCCGAGCGAACCCACTGCGCCGCCAGGGTGATGGTGGTGATCAGCATGGGGATGTCGCCGGTGGCCCAGGCGATGGCGCCCGCCCGGTACTGGTCGGCCGCCAGCGTGGCACCCCATACCCGTTCCACGGCCTGGAAGTAGTCCCCGCCGATCAGGTCGGTGGAACTCATCAGAGCGATGGAGAAGAACGAATGGAAGGGCATGGCGAGCACGAGAACGATCAGTTTCGCGAAGTGCGGGATACGCCGCGGCGCCGGGTCGATGCCGATGATCACCCAGAAGAACAGCAGGCCCATGGCGAGGAAGTGCAGCTGCATGGCCAGGTGACCGAGGTGGTTGCGCATGGCGATCTCGAAGAGCGGCGTGAAGTACACCATGAACGAACTGCCGATGAAGAGCGCCATGGCCGCCACCGGATGCGTGAGTACCGCGTTGACCCGGCTGTGCAGGATCTTCAGCAGCACTTCGCGTGCCCCGGCCACGCCGCCTCTCGGGGCGGGCCGCAGCGCCCGCAGGGCCAGGGTGATCGGCGCACCGAGGACCAGGAGGATCGGGACGACCATGGCCATCGCCATGTGCTGGCCCATGTGGACGCTGAACATGACGCGGCCATAGGTGGCCAGGCCGCTCATGGTGCACAGGACCAGGGCGAGCAGGCCCAGCATCCAGGCCACCGTCCGCCCCCGGGGCCAGGCGTCGCCGCGGGCCCTGAGGCGCCGCACACCACGCCAGTAGGCGAGGGCGGCGACGGAGACGAGGAGGGCGAAGAGCGGGTCGAAGCGCCATTCGGTCAGCAGGCGCAGGGCGTTGAGGGGCACCGGCATCGGGTATCCGATGAGTTCGCGTGCCGCCGAGTAGGGCGGCGGTTCTCCGGCGGGCGCCGGACTGCGGGACAGGCCGACGGCCAGCCCCGCCGTGAGCGCCATCAGCAGCAGTTCGGCCACCATCAGGCGCACGAACACCGCGGAGCGCCCGGCCTTGAGCTGCGCCAGCGTACGGCGCCGGTGCCAGGCCCCGCAGGCCGCGAGCACGGCCAGAGCGGCGGTCTTGGCGAGAAGCAACTGCCCGTACGGGGTGGTGACGAGCCGGATCGGCGCGTCGAGGCGGACGAGCGCGTTGGCGATGCCGGAGACCGCGACGGCGAGCAGGCACCAGCCGGCGAGCGCGCTGAACCGGCCGGCGGCCTTCGCCGCGTGGCGGCGGGCCCGGACGGTGGTGACGGCGACGGCGACGAGGCCGGCGATCCATAGGGTGGCGGCCACGATGTGCACCGCCATGCTGATGACGGCCGCGTCGTGGTTCTCGGCCGAGGCCGAGTGGCCGGTGAACGCGGGAGGCACGAGGGCGGCGAGAGCGATCACCAGCGCCACGCGCGCGCTCCGTACGGTGGTGACTCCGGGGCCGATCGTGACCAGCAGCAGCACCGCGCCGGCGGTCAGTGTCAGGGCGCGTCCCTGCGGCAGCGACAGGGCGAAATCCGTGAGCAGGCGAGGTTCGAGGATCTGTCCGACCGGCTGGGCCAGCAGGTCGGAGGCGGTCAGCGGCAGCGTCGCCACGGTGGCCGCGAGCCAGAGTCCGGCCGCTCCCCAGGCGCAGGTCAGGGCGTGCTGCCGACGTGCGGTCAGGCGCTGCTGTCCGGAGGGGAGCAGGACGGTCACCAGGAGCAGCATGGCGACGGTGAGTACGGCGGCCAGATTCGCGGCGGTCTCGGCCAGGGGCAGGCCCCAGGAGGTGACGGGTCCGGCCTGGGGCAGTCCGGGCAGCGCCTCGGGGATGCCGCCGCCGAACCGGACGGCTCCGGCCGTCGCGGCGCCGGCGGCGGCCAGGGCGGCCGTGATCAGCAGTGGCGGGCGCAGGGCCGGGCGTCGTACAGCGGGTTCACGCACCATCGCGGCCTCGCCGTTGCCTCAGCCGGTACGCGGTGGCGCTCGCGGCGGTGATCAACACGACGGCGCCCACCGCGGCGATTGTGGAGACGCCGACGCCTTCCCTTTCTCCTCCTCTTTCGTGCGTGCTGGGGGTGGCCGTGGGAGTGGCGGTGGGTTCCGGGCTCGCGGCGGTGTCATCGGAGGAGGCGGCGGGCGCGGGTGGGGGTGTCACGGTGTACGTGAGGCTGCCGGTGACGGGGTGGCCGTCGGTGGAAACCACCCGGAAGGCGACGGTATAGCGGCCGGCCGGGACAGCCGCCGTCAGCCGCTGCGTCACGGTCCGGCCCTTGGCCGTCGCGCTTCCGCTCGCGACGGAGCGGTCGTCGGGGCCGGTCACGGCGACGCGGGCGTACGCGCCGTCCATCTTCTCGTTGAAGGTCAGTGCGATCTCACCAGGAGACGCGGGCAGCGTCGACTTGTCGGAGGGATCGCTGGAGGCGAGCGCGGTGTGCGCCTGGGCGGGGGGTGCGAGGACGACGGCCGCGCCGGGCAGGGCGCAGGCCAGCACCCCCGCCGTGATCACGCGTGTGAACGGCGATGAGGTCATGACGGTGCCTTCACTCCGACCGGTCGGTACGGTCGGGCGGTTGGCGGCCGCGCCAAGGGGGCGGCCGCCTTCGGCCATCAGGCCGGCAGGGCACCGCCGCCCGGTGCGAGCCGGGTGGGAAGCGGAGCGTGTGGGTGCTGCCGGCGGTGGGGCGGCGCCCTGACCCCGCGCCTCGGCGGGGCACGGAACCCGGTCGGAGTGACACGGGGCCCGTCCGCCCGGACGAGAGGCAGCAGCGGACACCGGGGCGCCGTCCGTACGCGGAGCAGAGCCGCCCGCTCGCGTGCGGCGTCGATCAGGAAACGCAGGGGCTGACGCAAGGCGTCGGCGACGCCGAGCAGCCGTCCCGCGAGCACGACGACGACCACGTGGGCGGCCAGCATTTCCCACGCGGGATGCGCGCTGCCCGTGGTGTGCTCCAGCCAGAGGGCCGCGGTTCGCGATCCGGCGGCGGCACAGGCTCCGGGCAGGGTGTAGGCGGTGTGGAAGGCGAGTTGGGCTCCGGCCAGCGCCGCCAGCGCCTGCTGAGGGGAGAGGGTGCGGCGGCCGAGGACGCCCACTGCCATACCCAGGGACGCGACAGCCGCACACGCGGCGATACCGGCAGGCGCGTGCCCGTCGAAGACCCATTGCCCCAGCAGCGGGAGCAGGACACTCAGCGCCGCGAACCCAGCCGCCCGCGCCGCGCCGGACGTGCGCCGCGCGCCCGGTTCGGTGGCGGGTGCCGTCGGTGACATGGTGTCGCAGCTTCCAGGGGTGTGTGGGGAGGGCGGGCCCGGCGGAGAACGTGTGTCATGCGGTACGGGGTTCGTGGCGGCGCTTTGCCGACGTGGCTTCCGCCGTAGCCTACCGGGGCGGACCGAGGTGGCCGAGCCGGGCCCTGCCGCCGGTCCTGCGCACGCCGCGCGGTCCAGCGGGCACGCGCCGTTTCCCGTGAAGCGATCCCGCGAAGCGATCAGGTGCGCCGAGCGTTTCCCGGCCGGGCCCCGAAGTCATTTGGCCGGGGTCCGCGCCTGTGGAAGGCTGACCGCCCGTGACAACGAATGCGAACATGGCCCAGGACCTGGGCGAAGAACGGCTGTTGTACGGGTGCATGGGGCTCGGCGGGGGCTGGGACACCACACCGTACGGCGCGGCGGACATCGCGGAGGCCGAGGCCGCGATCGAGGCGGCACTCGACAGTGGGATCACGGTGTTCGACCTCGCCGACATCTATCGGCACGGGAAGTCGGAGGCGGTGTTCGGCGAGGTTCTCGCACGGACCCCCGGGCTGCGCGAGCGCATCGTCCTGCAGACCAAGTGCGGGATCCGGCTGGCCGACGGCGACCGGCCGGGCATGTACGACCTGCGGGGCGAGACCATCGTCAGCCGGGTCGAGGAGAGCCTCGGCCGCCTGCGCACGGACGTCATCGACGTACTGCTGCTGCACCGGCCGGACCCGCTGGCCGATCCCGAGGACGTGGCCCGCGCGCTGACCTCGCTGCACCGGCAGAAGCTGGTGCGCGCGTTCGGGGTGTCCAACATGAGCGCCGCGCAGATCGCGCTGCTCCAGTCCCACCTCGAATTCCCGCTGGTGGCGGATCAGTTGGAGATGAGTCTGCACCGCAGGGACTGGCTGGAGGGCGGTGTGCTGGTGAACACGCCGGAGGAGGCGTCGGTCGGCTTCCCCCAGGGGACGCTGGAGCACTGCCGGGCCAACGGGATCCGGGTCCAGGCCTGGGGCGCTCTCGCGCGGGGCCGCTTCACCGGCCGGCAGGAGACGCCCGTCGAGCGGGCGACGGCACAGCACGTTGCGGCGCTCGCCGAGTCGAAGGGCACGACACCGGAAACGATTCTGCTGTGGTGGCTGCAGAGGCACCCGGCCCGCATCGCACCGGTCGTCGGCAGCGCCCGGCCCGAGCGCATCCGCGCGTGCGGCGACGCGGCACTGCGGGGCCCCGAGCTCACCCACGAGGAGTGGTACTCACTCTGGATCACCGCGCGCGGCGCCGCGCTGCCGTAGCCGGACGGCCGGGCGACCCCGGTCATCCCGGCGCGGAGGTCACGTCGGCTTCCCGTCCTTCCGGCGCCGTACGCCCCGGCGTACGGCGCCCCCTTGACGGGAACATGCCCCCGCAGGATCCTTACCGACCGGTAACCGATCCGTCGCCGGCGAGGGGGAGACGATGACCGACGACGCCCGAGCGGCACTGGAACAGCTCCGTGACGCGAGTCAGTTCGAGTGGTACGTGATCCCGCTCCTGCTGCTGGTGCTCTACGCGTACGCCGCCGAGGTGGAGCGCCGGAACTGGGACGTGCTGTTCGCCGGGCTCGCCCTGTGGGGCATGGACTGGTTCAACGAGATCTGGAACGCGCTGGTCTTTCACTTCAGCGGGCGCGCGCCGGTCTGGGGCGCCCGGGGAGACACGGCGTACCAGATCCTCATCGGGCTGAACATCGAGATCTGCTTCATGTTCGCCGTGATGGGCATCGTCGCGGCGAAGGTCCTTCCGCCGCGCGGCACGCGTGTCCTCGGGCTGCCGAACCGCCCCGTGCTGATCGCGGTGAACTCCGCCGCGGCGGTGGGCGTCGAGATCGCGCTGAACAGAGCCGGTGTGCTCACCTGGGAGTGGGACTGGTGGCGGGCCGGCTTCCCGTTCGTGCTCTTCCTCGTCGGCTACGTCCCGTTCTTCGTGGCGTGCTTCGTCGTCCACGACATGCCCAGGGTGCGCACGAAGGCCGTCACGGTCGGGGCGATCCTCGGTATCGACGCCCTCGCGCTGGCCGTGTTCGGCACCCTCGGCTGGTTGTGAGCCGCGGTACCGGTGTCGCCACGACGACGCCCGAGGCGCCGAACGCCCGTGTGACGGGAGGTTTTTGGGCTTTCCCTCACCTGATCCTCCGTCACACGGGCGCACCAGGGTGCGCCGCGCCGTGGTGCCCGGTGGCCGCCTACGACATGCGCGGCCGGTGGGCGTCGATCAGCCGGTCCATGAGGGCGTCGAACCGCGCGTCGACGACACGCCGGGCGGGGTCCTCGTCGTGCCACGCGACGATCTCCCGCGCGCCCTCCGAGAACGGTATGGACGCCGTGAACTCCGGTACCACCCGGCGGATCTTGCCGTTGTCGAAGACCATGGAGTGCGCCTTGTCACCGAGCAGGGCCTCACCCCACTGCGGGTCGGCCGCGGCGATCGCGTCCGAGGGCACGTGCACGAGCCGCGGTTCCACACCGGCGGCCTCGGCGACGGTCCGGTAGATCCGGTCCCAGCTCAGCACTTCGTCACTGGTGATGTGGAAGGTCTCGCCGAGTGCCTCGGGATGGCCGAGGAGCCCGACGAAACCGCGGGCGAAGTCCGTGTGATGGGTGAGGGTCCACAGCGACGTCCCGTCGCCGTGCACCAGCACCTCCTGTCCCCGGCGCATGCGCTCCACCGCCGTCCAGCCGCCGTCGAACGGCACGGCGGTGCGGTCGTAGGTGTGCGAGGGCCGCACGACGGTGACCGGGAACCGACCCTCGTCATGTGCCCTGCCGAGCAGTTCCTCGCAGGCGATCTTGTCGCGGGCGTAGGCGGAGTGGGGGTTGTGCAGCGGCGCGGTCTCGGGGAGGGGCAGCTGTCCCGGGGGCCGCTGGTAGGCGGCTGCCGAGCCGATGAACACGTACTGGCCGGTCCGTCCGCCGAACAGCTCGACGGCGCGGGCGACATGGTCGGTCGTGAAGCCCAGGAAGTCGACGACGACGTCGAACTCCCGGCCCTTGAGCGCGGTGCGCGTCCCGTCGGTGTCACGGATGTCGGCCGTGATGACGGTGGCGCCGTCGGGAACAGGCCGCGCCGAGGAGACACTCCGGTTGAGCACGTGGAGATCGGCGCCGAGCTCGGCGGCGCGCCGGGAACAGGCCGAGCTGATCACTCCGGTGCCACCGATGAAAAGGATTTTCAGGCGGTCAAGACGGCTCTGGGTCATGAGAGGTTCGTGCTCCTCGGGGGATCTGGCGGATGGAACGTCCGGCGCCGTGCGGCACCGGGGGGCGAAGGAGTGTCACTCGCCGGGGTAGGCGACGCCCAGGTCGCGGCGGATCTCGTCGAGGGCGCGCATGACCCGCAGGGTCTCGTCGAGCGGCATCAGGTCGGACTCCAGCCGCCCGGCCGCCACGCACCGGGCCGCTTCGGCCGCCTCGTAGCAGAGCCCGCCCTCGCGCTGTGCGGGGACGTAGGAGTCGAGCACTTCGCGCTCGCGGCTGATCAGGCGGACCGTGGCGGGTGCGTAGAAGTCGCCCTCGATCTCCAGCCGGGCGTGCGTGCCCGAGATCGACGCCGTGGTCGGGGTGCGGGCGAAGAGAGTGGTGTTCAGGACGCCGTGCGCGCCGGATTCGCTGGTGACGACGATCGACGCCTGTCCGTCGACGCCGGTGAAGGCCTTCTCCCCCACGGCGGTGAGCGACGCGAACGGTCCCAGCACCATCGACGCGAAAGAGACCGGGTAGACGCCGAGGTCCAGCAGCGCTCCGCCCGCCAGTTCGGGGGCGAAGAGCCGGTGGGCCGCGTCCGGGTTCATGAACTGGCCATGGTCGGCGGCGACGGTGCGCACCTCGCCGAGCAGTCCGGAGCCGAGCACCTGGCGGATGACGTCGATGTGCGGCAGGAAGCGCGTCCACATCGCCTCCATGAGGAACACCCCGCGTTCCCTCGCGGCCTCGATCAACCGCTCCGCCTCGCGGGCGTTGCGGGTGAACGCCTTCTCCACGAGCACGTGCCGGCCGGCCTCGATCGCCTGGAGGGCGTGGGCGAAGTGGGCGGAGTGCGGTGACGCGATGTAGACGATGTCCACCCGCTGGTCGTCGAGCACTTCGGCGTAGCTGCCGTACGCCGCCGGTATCCCGAACCGGTCCGCGAACGCGCGCGCCCGCTCCAGGTCGCGGGACCCGACCGCCACCACTCGCTGCTCGGTGTGCGTGCGCAGCGCCTCGACGAAGCTCCCGGCGATGCCGCCGGGAGCGATGACGCCCCAGTTCAGAGGCGGCGCGTCGCGGGGAGACGGGGTCCGTGGTGCGGGCAGCGTCCGGCGTACCGCGTGCTGTGCGTGTCCGTCGGCCTGGCGTGGCTGCGACATGGGGCTCCTGTTCGGGACGGGGCGCGGGGGCGCGGTGAACGGCACCGGAGTCACATCGTCGTGACGCTCCGGTGGGCAACACGTCCGGGGCAGGACAACCACCCATGGCGAGTGAGCGTTTCCGGCCGGACGACACTGCGGGAGAACCGCTGACCTCATACTGGTCCTGATGACGGTCTTGTTCAACCGTGCTTCCGCCCTCGGCTCGCCCCGTCGCGTCGGACAACCACCGGCCGGGGATGCACCGGGGATGAGGGCGTGTACCGGCGGAACGAGGGCCGGTGAAAGGGGAACACATGGCCGGCGCGGGTCCGGACGACGACCTGATCGATCTTCGGCTCCTCAAGACCTTCATGGCCGTCGCACACGAACTGAGTTTCACACGGGCCGGTGCGCGGCTCCACCTCACACAACAGGCGGTGTCGTCCCAGGTACGGGCGCTCGAAGCCGGCCTGAACGTGCAACTGTTCCGGCGGACCACCCGGAACGTCCACCTCACCCGGGCCGGCAAGCTGCTCCAGGAGCGCATGCGGCCGGTCCTCCAGGCCATGGAGGAAGCGATCATCGACGCACGCGAGGTGGCCGGCCACGACGGGGTGATCCTCGTCGTCGGTCACACCGCGTCGGCCGGGCACCGGCTGCTTCCTCGTGCCGCGGGCCTGCTGAACCGCAGCTCCCCGGAGCTCCAGCTGCGCAGCGAACAGCACACGGAACTCGGTCTGCGGTCCGCCGTCGCCGAGGGGCGCGTGCATCTGGGCGTGGGGCTGGAACTCACCTTCGGCGGGAGCCGGATCGCCAGCCAGGAGGTGGGGCGCGAGGCGTGGTGCGCCGTGGTCGGGCCACAGCATCCACTGGCCGCTCGCGGGCGGGTGGCCACAGCGGACCTGGCCGCGTACGAGTGGCTGAGCTGGCCGCGCTCCAGCCATCCCGGGCATTGGCGCGCGGTCCACCGGCTCGCCTCCATGACGATGCCGCCCCCGGCCGTGACGGAGACCTGGCTCAGCATCGCGCATGCCCGCCTCACCACCAGCGATGCGGTGATGCTCCAGCCGCAGTCCTACACGGCGCACCCGCCGCAGGGCCTGGTACCGCTCGAAGTGGAGGACGCGCCGCACGGCCGGTTCTCCGCTGTCTGGAGCATGCTGGCCACACCGCCCTGCCTGAACCAGCTGCTCCCGGCCCTCACCAAGGCGGCGGAGTACCCACGGGCGTCCCGTGCGCCGGGCCGGAGACCGCAGGAACCGGTGCCGGCGCACTGGTGAAAGCACCGGCCACCGGTGTCACGAGGGAGGAGGAGGGTTCCGCTGTCCCGTCGTCCGGACCGAGGTGGCTCCGCGGCCCGCGGCCCGCGTGTCCTACGAGCAGTACATGGCGCGCTCCTCCGCCGTCATCGGCCTCTCCCGCTGGGTCTTGACGCTGGGTTCCTCCGTGGCCGGACCCGTGGCCTCGAAGGGCACGTACCAGTAGCGCTTCCCCTGGAACCGGTCCTTGAAGATCAACTCGTAGGTGCCCTTGACCTTCTGGAGCTTGGGCGCCCGGGTCACCCAGCCGACGTACCCCGGCGGAACATTGAGGAACGTCGTCTGGCCCTCGGTGTGTGACGACGCCCAGGTGCGCTTGTAGGACTGCTCGAAGGCCAGCTTGAAGACCGGCCCGAAGGGGAACTTGTTCTCCAGCTCCTGGCGCAGCGACACGCCGAGGCTGTTGGACTCCCCCGTGGTGTCCTCCCACGCCCGCGCGGAGGTCTGGGGGTCCTCCGTGCAGTTGTAGGCGAGGTCACCGACCTGATGGTCCTCCCCCGGCACGATGGACACATCGCCGGACGGGTGGAAGACACACTTCTTGGTGCCGTTGTTGCACTTCGCCAGCAGCTCGGCATCGGACGGCCGAGTGTCGGCGGCCTGCGCCGAGGGGACGGTCAGCAGACCGCCCCCGGCGACCAGCATCGCCAGGACACCCGCCAGGCGGGCACGGTTACGCGCGTGCGACATGATTCAGGGTCTCCTTCTACGAGTTCCAGGAGTTCGACGAGTGCTCTGCTCGACGGGTGCTCTGCTCGACGGGTGCTCTGTGCTCGACGAGTCCTCTGTGCTCGACGGGTGCTCTGTGCTCGACGGGTGCTCTGTGCCGGGCGCGTCCGCCGTGTCCGGCGAACCGCCGTGGCACGTACTCTCAGCAATGGTTCGCCTTCTCCTCCTCCGTCATGGCCCTGGTCCGCTGGGCCATGCTGCTGGTGTCCAGCGGACTGGTGGACTCGAAGGGGACGTACCAGTAGCGCTTTCCGCGGAACCGGTCCTTGAAGATCAACTCGTAGGTTCCCGTGACCTTCTGCATGTCGGGGGTCCGCGTCACCCAGCCCACCTGGCCGGGGCGCACGTCGACGAACGTCGTGGCGCTCTCGGTCTTCGCGGTCCGCCAGGTCGTCTCGAAGGATGTGGTGATGCTGGTGCTGAAGACCCCTTCCCAGCCGAGACCGACCGTCATGGACAGGCCGACGCTGTTGGACTCCTCCACGGTGTCCGACCACGAGATGCCCGAACGCTGCGTGAGCGAGGTGCAGTTGTAGTCCTCGTCGCCCACCTTGCGCACCGGACCGGCGAATTTGACCGGTGGACCGCTGGGGTGGAAGACACACTTCTTGGTGCCGTTGTCGCACTTCGCCAGCAGCTCGGCGTCGGACGGCCGGCTGTCGTCGGCCTGCGCCGTGGGAACGGTCAGCAGACCGCCCCCGGCGACCAGCAGCGCCAGGACACCCGCCAGGCGGGCACGGTTGCGTGACATCCTCGGGGAGCCTCCGGAGCGACGGTCGGTCTTCGAACGCGGTATCTCGGACACGGACATCCCCGTCACCGGAATTCGATGGACTCGGCGAGGTCGTTCCACTGCGTGTCGAGCACCGGTGTCAGGTCCTTGAAGCGGGGCGAGGCCACTCCCTCCAGGTAGGACCGCGTGTACAGGGTGACCTCGCACTCCGCCCAGCCCTGGACGGAGGAGACCCTGCCCTTCCACTCGTCCGGGAGGTTGAAGTAGAAGGCGGTCTTACGCTCGGGACCGCAGGGACGGCTGCCCCACAGGGTGATCGAGTCACCGCCGTAGCGGTAGTCCTCGAAGAGGGTGCCGATCACCACGTCGGTGGGCTTCTCGACACGGGTCTGAGCCCCGCCGGGGTTGCCCTTGATCCTCACGTCGGCGTACCGCTGGGCTTCTTCAAGGGTGCTGAAGCACTTCTCCTCCCCGTTGCCGACGTTGGTGGTGCAGTGATTCCCGTTCTCGTCGGGCGCGGCGTCCGCCGGGCCCACGGTGACGGACACCGTGCAGACGACTCCCAGAATGCCGGCGCCCGTGATCGCTGCCAGCTTGTTACGCCGTTTTCTGCTGCCCATTCGCCGCGACTCCTCACATGTGAAATGACCGCCCGACCGGGTCGTCCCGGCTCGCGACGTGGATGCTCAGGCCCGTGGTGACACGCTCTCCCACCGGACACTCGCCATCTTGCAGTGACCGTGGGACGGGGTTCAACAACAACCACTGCGCGCGCGGGAGTTGTTGTGAATGCCAGGGGCGACGTCGCCCTATGCCCCGTTCTTCCCTTTTATTACGGGCGGCTTGCTTGTGAACCCGGCGAATACGCCTCTGACCTGGTACGGAGCGCCCGCTGTCGCTCGCCGGGCGACGCTGCTCATGCCACCGGGCGCCGGAACTGCTGGTGGGTGCCGCTGCCGCAGGTGTACTGGAGAAGGCGGGCACCGTCGGCGGTGGAGGCACAGGTCACATCGAGGCACTTGCCACTGTGCTGGGCGACGAGGCGGTAGTACGGCCCACCGCCCACACCGCTGAGGGTGCCCGCCGCGGTGTCGACGGAGATCTGCGGGTACCACGGCAGGGTCATGGTGGTACGGGTGGGGAAGGACAGCGGAAGCCAGACGTACTGCGAGTCGTTGACCGTGCCGCCGGGCCAGGAGTTGCCCCAGCGATCGCCCAGGTAGAGGTACGACGTACCCGAGGTGCCCTGGACCGGCAGGACGAAGGTGGTCTGGGAGCCGTAGCCGGTGCCGTCGCCGACATCGGCCATGGCGGTCCAGGGGCCGGTGATGCTGGTGGCGGTGGCGTACCGCTGCTGGTTGGGGGCCCAGCCGCTGTTGCCCGACGACAGCATGAAGTAGACGCCGTCGCGCTTGAACAGCGCCGGTGCCTCCCGGAAGCCGCCCGGCCAGGGATTGGCGGCCAGGCTCTCGTAACCGGTGTAGTCGGCGTTCAGCCGGTAGATCCGCAGGTCGGCGTTGCTGGCGGCGGACGTGATCTGGCACGCGGTGCCGTCGTCGTCCTTGAACAGCGTCTGGTCGCGTGACGTGGTGCCGTCCGGCGGCCGGAAGCTGCCCTGCCAGCTGTAGTCGCCGTCGACCGTGCCGGAGACGGCGACAGCGGCACGGGCCTCCTTGTAGTCGGTGCCGTTCTCCTTGTGCATCCACATGACGTAGGTGCCGGTGGTGCTGTTGTAGACGACCTTCGGCCGTTCGATGTTGGCCACCGCCAGTTCGGGGTCGCTGTCCCGGGTCAGTACGTCACGCCGGAACTCCCAGGTCTTCAGATCGGTCGAGCGGTGCACGGAGACGGCTTTGAAGGTGTTGTCGGCGTTGCGGTTCTCGCCGAACCAGTAATACGCGGATCCGGCTTTGATCATCCCGCCGCCGTGGGCGTGGACCGCGGCGCCGCTGGTGTCCTCGAACTGGGTCCCGTTGGTCACGACGGCCGGAGCCGCCTGCGCGGGCGCCCCCGCGCAGAGCAGTGCGGCCACGCTCGCACAGGCGACCAGCAGACGCAGGATGGCGCGTTTGTCCATGGAAGGCTCCTTCACTGAGGGAGCGGGGGCCGCGCCGCCCGCCTCATGGCATGCACAGCACTCACCGCGCGGCGCTCACCGCGCGGCGGTCGTCCGTGTGACGGCGGAGAGACCACGGGCGGTCTCAGACCCGCACGTGAGCCTCCGCCCACGAGGTGTGGTCGTACGAGCCGTCGCCGTTGGCGTCCTGCACGACCAGCCGCAGCAGCTGAACGCCCGTCACATCCACGTCGACGGACTTCGGTCCGCCGGCGGCCGTGAGCGTTCCGCTGTCGAAGAGCCGCACGCCGTCCCCGAGGACACGGGCCAGGACACCGCCGGCGGCGGACTGCCCGGCCGAGAAGTCGTCGATGCCCACGCGTGCGGTCAGCCGCTTCGCCCGTCCGCCCAGGTGGTAGACGATCTCGGACGGCGCGTGCACGCCCAGCCCCTTGGCGTACGTGGTCCCGCCGAGGCGGATCGGCGTGCCGTCGCCCGCGGCCTGCTTGCCGTTGCTGGTGTCCCGTTCGACCGGCCCCCAGCCGTTGCTCGCCGACACCCAGTCGAGGTCGCTCAGATACGTGTCGGAGGTGGGCGGCGCGGGCAGCGACGCGACGGTCCCGGTGGTGCGGTCGTCGCCGAACCGCAAGGTGTTCCCGCCGTACGAGGCGGTGGCCTCGGCGCGCAGGGGGAACGAGGCGTCGACGGCCGCGTCCGAGGGCGGTGTCACCTCCCAGGCCACGACGAGCGCGCCGCCCGCGGCGAGTTGGTCCGCGGTGACCGGTGTGGTCGCGCGGGCCTGCCAGCCGTCCGGCACGTCGAGTGTCACCCGGGGGCCGGTCCAGGCCGAGGCCGAGGCGTTGCCGAAGGTGGCGCGGGCCGTGAACGCCTTCCCTCGGGCCACGACGCCGGGGACCGTCAGAGACACGCCGTAGGGTTCGCGCACGTACGTGTCCACCCACGACGCGCGCAGCAGGGCCGTCAGCTCCGCGACGTCCGACGGGCGCGCGGCCGCGAGGTCGTTCTTCTCCCCCGGGTCCGCCGCGAGGTCGTACAGCTCCAGCTGCCACTGGGCGTCCGGCACCGTCCGGTCGCGCGCGGGGGCGAACCGGACCGCTTTCAGGTCCCCCTTGCGTACGGCCTCCGCCAGCCTGAGGTTGCGTCCCTTGTCGACGGCGTCCGCGCGGCCGGTCGCGTACGGGTCGTTGCGCATCCAGTACAGCCGCGGGTGCCGCGGTGCCGTGGCACCGGTCAGCAGCGGGGCCACCGATATCCCGTCCACGTCGCGCGGCGCGGACGCGCCGCCCAACTGGGCGAAGGTGGGCAGCAGATCGGTCAGCGGGGTCGGCCGTCCCGTGGTGCCCGCGAGGACCGTGCCCGGCTGCCAGGCGATGAGCGGCACACGCACTCCGCCTTCGTACAGGTTGCGTTTGTAGCCGCGCAGGGGGCCGTTGGCGTCGAAGCGGTCCGGGTCGACGCCACCTTCCTCGTGCGGGCCGTTGTCGCTGGTGGTGAGGACCAGCGTGTCCCGGTCGACGCCGAGCGCCTTGAGGCGGTCCACGACCTTGCCGACGAGCGTGTCCAGCCGGGTCACCTGGGCGGCGTGCCCCTTGTCCGCGGCGGGCCAGGGGCGGCTCGCGTACTCGCCGTCGCTGGGGATGTCCGAGGGCGCGTGCGGGGTGGTCGGGGTGAGGAACAGCAGGAACGGCTCGTCGGCGTGGGTGTCGATGAAGTCCAGCGCGCGCCGCTCGATCAGGTCGATGGCGTACGCGCCTTTCGCGCCGTTCGCGTTCTCGGGGATGTCGGTCCGCTCGCCGTTGTGCCACACGTAGCCGGGGTAGTACTGGTGGGCGTGACCGTGCCCGATATAGCCGTAGAACTCCTCGAAGCCCCGCGCGTTGGGATGGCTCGGCTGATCGGCCTCGTCCGGTCCGAAGCCCCACTTGCCGACGCATCCCGTGCGGTAGCCGCGGGCGCGGGGGGGGGGGGGGGGAGGAGGGGGGGGGGGGGGGGGGGGGGGGGGGGGGGGGTGGGGGGTGGGGGGGGGGGGGGGGCGGGGGGGGGGGGTGGTGGGTGGGGGGGGCG
>NZ_JBVKAK010000008.1:257899-465971 GCF_055639435.1 Streptomyces sp. NPDC039430
TTTTGTGGCCAAACCCCCCGCTCCCAAACACCCAGTGTGGGATAGCATGGTGCACCCCGCCCCTAGGAAACGGTTTTTCCTCTGGCGCCGCTTCGCCCCGCGCCCTGCGGGCCGCTGAACGGGTTCTGCCGCACGGTCGCGTGTCCGGTGTGCAGGCCCGTCAGGAGCGAACAGCGGGACGGGGCGCAGACCGCGGCCGCCGAGTACGCCTGGGTGAAGCGCAGCCCCTGCGCGGCCAGTTCGTCGAGTCTCGGTGTGGCGATGAGTTTCTGACCGTAGGAGCCCAGCTCGCCGTAGCCGAGGTCGTCGGCGAGGACGAGCACGATGTTCGGGGCCCGGCCGGGGGCGCGGGGCGCCGCGGCCGAGACCGGTGTGCTGGGCAGGCCCGCGAGGGCCAGTGCCGCGGCCGAACCCGCGAGGAACTGACGACGGTTGGGCATAGCGTCTCCGTAGCAGTTTTGATTACGAGGTCTTTTGCGGATCTAGCTGTTCGATTCTGATGCTCCATGTCCGACTAGGAGGAGTCCATTGACCGTGCAAAACTTTTTTACGCCGGCCGACGACGGGGCGGGGACCGGTTCCGCGTGCTGCGCGCCTTCGGGAGGCGGCGGACCGCGGCCCATGGCGCCCGCCGTGCCGCGCGCACGGCGCGCGTCGGGCAGCGGCATGGTGGCACTGCCCGGCGGTACGTTCCGGATGGGCAACGAGGACGCGTACGCCAACCCCGGTGACGGGGAGGGGCCGGTGCGCGATGTCACCGTCTCGCCGTTCCTCATGGACGAGACCGCGGTCACCAACGCACGGTTCGCGGCGTTCGTGAGGGACACCGGATACGTCACGGCCGCCGAACGGTTCGGCTGGTCCTATGTCTTCGCGGGGTTCCTCACACCGGAGCGGGTGCGTGAGAGCCGGGCCGCGGCCGGCACCCCCTGGTGGCGGGGCGTCGAGGGAGCGGCGTGGCGGACTCCCGAGGGCGCCGGTTCCGGCATCGGCGACCGGGCCCAGCACCCCGTCACGCATGTGACCTGGGAGGACGCCCGCGCGTACGCGGCGTGGGCGGGCAAGCGGCTGCCGACCGAGGCCGAGTGGGAGTACGCGGCACGGGGCGGCCTCGACCAGGCCCGCTATCCGTGGGGCGACGAACTGACCCCGCGCGGCCGCTGGCGCTGCAACATCTGGCAGGGCGAGTTCCCCGTGGTCAACACCGTCGACGACGGCTACCCGGGCACCGCCCCGGCCGGCGCGTACCGGCCCAACTCCTACGGCCTGTACAACACGGTGGGCAACGTATGGGAGTGGGTCGCCGACCGCTTCACGGCCGCGCACACGGCAGCGCCCCGCACCGATCCGCGCGGCCCGGACGCGGGCGCGAGCCGGGTCATGCGCGGCGGCTCCTATCTGTGCCACGACTCGTACTGCAACCGCTACCGGGTCGCGGCCCGCACCGCCAACACCCCGGACTCCAGCAGCGGCAACTGCGGCTTCCGCTGCGCGGCGGAAGCCTGAGAGCGGAGCGCACAACGCTCAGGCGGGGTGAGCAGTTCGGCGCGGCCGGGAGCCGCGCTCGGACCGCGTACCGGCAGGTGACTCCCGGTCTCCCGGGTGCGGTGTGGCGGGGGCGGACGCCGGAACCGGCGCGCAGGTGCCCAGTCGCCCGCAACCACCGAGTAACTTCACTCCCCGGTCACACCAGTTGACGTGGTCCACACACGCACTTCATGATCTGGCGGGCTTGGGAGCGCTCCCACGACGGTTCACACACCGGAGTGGGCGAGATGACCGAGGCCCACTCCTACACCGCGGAAGAAGAGGGAACAGCCATGGACTCAGTTGGCAGAGTGGTGCGGCGAGGGACGGCGCTGGGAGCGTTATCGGTCGTGCTCGGGATGCTGACGACCGGTACCGCGACCGCCGGGACCGCCACGGCGGGGACCGCCGCGGCCGGGCAGGACTCCGGCGCCCTGTCGGCGCGGGTCGCGACGGCGCCGGAGAACATCCAGCTCGGCTCGTGGATGTCCCAGCTCGGCAGCGCCATCGGCGACCGCCCCCTGAACCAGATCGTGATGCCGGGCAGCCATGACGCCGCCAGCGCGGGCATCACGAAGAACAGCGGCATGTGCGACGCCGGTGACACGGTCGACACCGCGCGGATGTGGCCCGAGCTGGCCTCCAGCATGTCGCGCACGCAGAGCGGCTCGCTCGTGGAGCAGCTCGAAGCCGGCTCCCGCTACCTGGATCTGCGCCTGTGCAAGCAGGGCGACAGGTGGTACAGCTACCACGGCGGCCCGCTGGGGCGGCAGTTCTTCGACGCGCTCGGCGGGAACCAGGGGATCATTCCGGGCGAGGCGCGCGAGCTGGCCGACTGGATCAACCGGCACCCGAAGGAGATCGTCATCCTCCGGGTGAAGACCACCGGCCCGGCGGCGACGCTCAAGGAGGACAGCCGCGCGGCCATCTCCGAGCTGGGCGGCATGGTCGGCGGCGGCAGGCTGGACAACCCGGCGATCGCGGACGAATCACTGAAGCCCACGTCGACGTACGACGAGTTCATGGCCGCGGGCAAGCACGTGGTCGTCGTCGACGACACGGACAGCACGTCGTACCCGTGGGCCTGGCAGCAGCCGGACGTGCAGGACTACCGCGGCAGTTACGTCGGTGTCAGTGCCAAGTGGGACGACATCCTCAAGGCGGCGCTGGACCCGGCGCTCGAAGAGAAGACGTACGACGCGGTGCTCAAGCGCGGCGACGAGGTGCTGGGCAGGACGCCGGAGCCGGGGAGCGAGAAGAAGCTCTTCGTCCAGCAGGGCATCATCGATCCCTCGCACTCCATACCCAGCGCCGCGGTCATCCAGATCCTGGACAAGCTCAAGCTCGTGTCGGAGTGGAAGGCCGACAACTTCCTGATCAGCATGGAGAACGAGCTGAACAGACGACTGCTGGCGAAACTGCGCGCGTCCTGGAACAACACCAACGTCACCGACAACATGAACATCGTCATGACCGACGACGTGAACCAGAACCGCAACGGGGTGGCCGCCGGGGAACTCCAGCGGGAGATCATCTCCAAGAACCTCCCGCAGCGCATCACCTCGCACACGTTCTACAACTCCACACGCAAGGCCGACGGTACGTGGACCGGGCCCAGCGCGCTCAGCGGAGCGGGCAACGCGTTCCGCTACGTCGGCGACCGGCAGGCCGTGAGCGCCATGCCCGACGGTGGCGTTCAGGTGCTCGGCGTCGGGGTGGACGGCAACATCTGGCACAACATCCGCCGCGCCGACGGCGGTTGGCAGGGCTGGAACGCCCTGCAAGCCGCGGACAACAAGAACGTCGGCTTCGCCGCCGAGGACATCGCCCTCACGACCTCGCCCCGCGGCGACGCCCAGGTCGTGGCCGTGGGCAAGGACGGGTACGCGTACCACAACATCCGCTACGCCGACGGCAACTGGCAGGGCTGGGCCGCCATGCCCGGCCAGGACGCGGGCCTGCTGAAGGCGACCAGGGTCGCCGCGGCCCACATGCCCGACGGCTCCACCCAGGTGCTCGTCTTCGGCGGCGACGGCAGGATGCGTCTGGGCACCCGGGCCGCCGACGGCGCCTGGAGCGCCTGGAAGACCGTCGCGGGCGTCAACGCCCCGGACTTCCAGGGACCGGCCCTGTCGATCGCGGCGTTGCCCAACGGCGACAGCCAGATCGCGGCGATCGGCATCGACGGCAACATCTGGCACACCATCCACCGCGCGGACGGTGGTTGGTCGGGCTGGGGTCTTCCGGCCGGAGTGTCGGGCGGTGGGATGGGAGCCTCCACCGTCTCCCTCACCGGGATGCCCGACGGCTCCGTCCAGGTGGCCGCCGTCGGACACGACGGCGACGTCTACCACGCCGAACGCTTTTCCAGCGGCGACTGGACCCCGTTCCAGCGCGTGAGCGGCATCAGGGGCGCCGGGACGTTCGCCGGTGACCAGGTCGGCATCACCGGCCTGCCCGACGGCTCCAGCCGGCTCATCCTCACCACCCGGTAGGTCCTGAACGTCCGGAGGCGTTGTGAGGGCCTCCCCGCCCCTCTCTCGCCGACGGATATGCGCCGAGGGCCTCGACGGCGAGGCCCTCGGCGTTGCAGTGTGTGTGTTGTTGGTTCGGCAGGTCGCGCCGGAACGGACGGCAGCGACGCCCCTTCGACCGCCCGCAATCGATCGAGCGGAGACATCTGATGATGCGACGACGAACTCTCCTGGCCGCTACGGGAGCCGGGCTCCTCGGCAGCGCCTTGGCGACGGGCACGGCACACGCCGATGTGACGATCCCCGTCGACCCGGCGGCGGACTACGGCGTCTGGGAGGGCTGGGGAACGTCCCTGGCCTGGTGGGCGAAGCTCTTCGGCGACCGCGACGACCTGGCCGACCTCTTCTTCACCACCAAGTGGGTCACCTACGACGGCGCGTCCCGCCCCGGCCTGGGCCTGAACATCGCCCGCTACAACCTCGGCGCGTGCGGCTGGAACGATGTGGACGGCACCAGGATGGCCGCCTCCCCCAACATCCCGGACTTCAAGCAGATCGAGGGCTACTGGCAGGACTGGCGGAACGAGGACCCCGCCTCCTCGGCCTGGAACTGGTCGGCCGACCCCACTCAGCGGGCCATGCTGATCAAGGCGACACAGCGCGGGGCGATGAGCGAGCTGTTCGCCAACTCCCCCATGTGGTGGATGTGCAAGAACCACAACCCGTCGGGAGCGGCCGACCGGGGCAACAACCTCCAGCCCTGGAACTACCGCCAGCACGCCTCCCACCTGGCCTCCGTGGCGCTGTACGCCAAGCAGAACTGGGGCGTTGACTTCGTGTCGGTGGAGCCCTTCAACGAGCCGAGCACCAGCTACTGGTGGGACAAGGGGATCCAGGAAGGCTGCCACATGGACCGGGCGGTGCAGGCGGAGGTGCTGCCCCTCCTCAGGAGCGAACTGGACCGGCGCGGCCTGACGGCGACGCGGATCGCGGCATCGGACGAGACGAGCGTCAGCCACGCCCGCGCGACCTGGGCCGCCTTCGCCCCGTCCACGAAGGCCCTGGTGGACCGCGTGAACGTGCACGGTTACGAGCAGGGAGGCGGCCCCCGGGACCTGCTCCACCAGGACGTCGTCACCACGTCGGGCAAGAGCCTGTAGAACTCCGAGACGGGCAACGGCGACGGCCAGGGCTTCTCGATGGCCCTGTCCCTGCTGAGCGATCTCCACGCGCTCCACCCGACCGCCTGGCTGTACTGGCAGGTGATGGACCCGAACCCGAACTGGGGGATGATCGCCTACGACCCGGACACGAGGACACCGGGCGCCGTCAAGAACAAGTACTACCTGATGGCGCAGTTCAGCCGGCACATCCGCCCGGGTATGCGGATCCTCCACACCGGCGTGAACTACGCGGCAGCGGCCCTGGACGAGAAGGCGCACAAGCTGGTCATCGTCGTCGCCAACAACTCCGACGCGCGCCAGAACCTCACCTTCGACCTCTCCCGCTTCACGACGGTGACGGGGGGCGCGGACGGCCTCGTGCCCCGGTGGAACACGGGTGCCGGTGACGCCTACACCGCCCGTACGGCGACCCTGACCGGCACGTCGGTGACCATTCCGATCTCCGGGAAGTGTCTGCAGACGCTGGAGGTGGACGGCGTCATGGCCTAGGACAGCGGTTACGCGCCCAGGGCACCGGCTCCGCCTTCGCGGGTGACACACCGGAATCACTAGACTGGAACGCACACTGCCGAGCCGTGTGAGCCGCGACGGCGTCGAGAGGTGCGCATGAAAGAGTCTCCCGGTCATCGGTTCATCGGGCGCACCGATGAACTGAGGATCCTGCGGAAGGCGGCCCGGGACGCCGTCCGGGAAATTCCCCGGATCGTCATCGTCTCGGGGATGGCGGGTGCGGGCAAGACGGCGCTCGTCGACCACTTCGCGGAAGCGGCCGGCGAGGAGCTCATGGTCCTCAGGGTTTCGGACGCTCCGCCGAAGACGGATCTCCCCTTCCACACGGTCACCGGACTCCTCGCCGACGGCGGCGAGAAGTCCTCGGCACGGCGTCGGTACGACCCGTCCCGTACCCAGCCCTCGGTTCTCGGCATGGGCGGAGCGGTCATCGATCTGCTCGGCTCGTCGCAGGAGGCCGGCCCGGTGCTCTTCGTGCTGGACGACGCCCAGGGGATCGATCCCGAGTCCTTGCAGGCGATCGGTTTCGCCCTGCTGCGCCAGGGCGCGGAGCGCGTGCTGACCGTCATCTGCACCCAGCACGCCGCCAGGACCGTGCGGGACATGGGCATGGCGGACCTGATGGCGGAATCGGACCACGTCGAACTCACGGGATTCACCCCGTCCGAGACGCGGGAGTTCGTCGAGGACCGGACCGCACGGCCGCATTCGGGGGCGAGACTGCGCAGCCTCGCCGTGTGGAGCCACGGCAATCCGCTGTTCCTGGAGGCCGCTCTCGGAGCCTTCGGCGGGAATCTGCCCGAGGACCCGGCCACGATCCGAGTGCCCTCGTCGCTGAGCGAAGCGGTCGGCGCGTGGTCCCGTTCCTTCTCTCCGTCGGGCCGGGCGATCCTCAACATGCTCGCCGTACTCGACGCTCCGGCCAGCGTCCCGCTGCTCGGCCAGCTGCTCGGCTCGGACCGCGTGGGAGCCGACGCCGAGGCCCTGGTGGAACAGCACGCGGTGGTGTGGGCGCCGGGCGGGGTACCGACGCTCCGGCTCGTGCACGCCGGGCAGCGGGACGCGTTGTACGCGGCCATCGCCCGGCCGGAGCGCAACCGTATGCATCTGCGGGCCGCCGCGTTGCTGGAGCCGCCCGTCCGCCGGCGCCATCAGGTGGCGGCGGCGGAGACCTACGATGCCCAGGCGGCAGCTCCGCGACCTGATGCAGTCCTGCCGGCGATGAGCGACGCGACCGTCAGCCGCCCGGCCGGACGACCCTGACCGAGCCGGGGGGCACGGTGAGCCGGCCGCCGACCCGCTCGCCGCTCAACAGCTCGGTGCCGGAGTCCGGCAACGGGATCAGGGCCTCCCGCGCCGAGTGATTGATGACGAACAGGTACTCGCCGCTGTCACCGGAGCGGCGTACCACCTCCACGTCACGGGGCAGTGCGCCGCGATCCGTGACACCGGCGTCGTCGCAGGCCGACCGCAGTACCGTGGCCAGCCCCGGGGGGCTCAGGCGCGTGGACACGTACCACGCGGTGCCCGCGCCGTAGCGGTGACGGGTGACGGCGGGGCCGCCCGCAGCCGGGCCGTCGGCGTAGCTCCACACCGTCTCGGCCCCGTCCGGGATCACGAACTCGGACCACACGTCGGCGTCGGCAGGTGTGCCGCCGGGACCGGTGACACGGACCGTCTCACCGGGGAGCAGCGGTGACCACTCCTCGACGGTGAGCCCGAGCACATCGCGCAGCGCTCCCGGGCAGGGGCCCGGGTGAACGGCGTCGTGCTCGTCGACGATGCCCGAGAAATAGGAGACGACGAGCGTCCCGCCGTTCTCGACGTACCGGCGCAGGTTGTCCCCGGCGCGTGCCGTCGCGAGATACAGCGCGGGGACCACGACGAGCGGATAGGGCGACAGGTCCGCTTCGGGGTGGGCGAAGTCAACGGTCAGATGGCGGTCGTAGAGGGCCTCGTAGAGACTGTCGGCGCGTTCGCGGGGATCGTGGTCGACACTCGGCTGTCCCTCCAGCCGCTGCGCCCACCAGGAGTGCCAGTCCCACACCATGGCCGCGTCCGGTACGGTCCGTGTGCCCTGGAGGCAGGCCAGCGCTCCCATGTCGGCGCCCAGTCGGACCACTTCGCGCCAGACACGGGTGTCGGTGCCGCCGTGCGGCACCATCGCGGAGTGGAACTTCTCGGCGCCGCGCCGGGACTGGCGCCACTGGAAGAACATCGCGCCCTCGGAGCCGCGGGCCACATGGGCGAGGGAGTTGCGGGCCATCTCGCCGGGCGACTTGGCGGGGTTGCGCCGCTGCCAGTTGACACCCGAGGTCGAGTGCTCCAGGAGCAGCCAGGGGGCGCCGCCGGCGACCGAGCGGGTGAGGTCGGCCGCCATCGCGAGGTTGACATGGGTGCGGCGGCCGTCGGTCATCAGGTAGTGGTCGTTGGTGACGAGGTCGACCTCGCGTCCCCAGGCCCAGTAGTCGACGGAGTCGCACTGGCTGAGCGCGGTCATGAAGTTGGTGGTGACCGGCACACCGGGCGACAGACGGTGCAGGATGTCCCGCTCCGCCACGAAGTTCTCGCGCATGGTGGCGTCGGCGAACCGCCGGTAGTCCAGTCGCTGGGCCGGATTGCACACCGCCGGTGTCAGCCGCGGCGGGTCGATCTGTTCGTACGAGGTGTAGTGCTGGCCCCAGAAGGCCGTGCCCCAGGCCTCGTTGACGCCGTCGACCGTTCCGTGGCGGGCGGCGAGCCACCGGCGGAAGCGCACGGCGCAGTGGTCGCAGTAGCAGGCGCTCAGCGGGGCGCCGTATTCGTTGTGGACGTGCCACATCGCGAGCGCGGGGTGCCCGGCGTACCGTCGCGCCACTTCGGTGGTGATACGGGCGGCGGCCTCGCGGTAGGCGGGGTTGCTGTGGCAGATGGCGCCGCGCGAGCCGAAGGCGTAGCGGACACCCTCGCGGGTGACGGGCAGGGCGTCGGGGTGGGCGCGGTAGAACCAGGCGGGCGGGACGACCGTGGGGGTGGCGAGGTCGGCGCGCACGCCGTGCTCGTGGAGGAGGCCGAGCACGCGGTCGAGCCAGCCGAAGTCGTACCGGCCCTGTTCCGGTTCGAGTAGGGCCCAGGAGAAGACGCCGACGCTGACCAGGTTGACGCCGGCTTCCCGCATCAGGCGTACGTCCTCCTGCCATACGGGCTCGGGCCACTGCTCGGGGTTGTAGTCCCCGCCGAAGGCCAGGGCGGGCAGAACGGGCCGGGTGCGTTCCGGTGTGAGGGGGCTCTTGGACATGTGTCAGTTCTCCTTCGCTCCGAACACCCGCAGCGCCACGACGGTGGCCCACTCGGATCCGTTGGTCGCGCCCACGGTCAGCCGCACGGCCGTGGCGGCGACGGGCGTCTCCAGCGGGTGCGACCTGCGCCGCTCCCGGTTGTCCCGTACCGACACGACGGTGTGCCAGTGACCGTCCGTCAGGATCTCGACGCTGTAGTCCCGTACGAGTTCCGGGACGACCGGGAACGGTGTGCGGTGATGGTGGAGGTTGATGAGATCCAGGTCGACATCGTCGTTGAAGACGACATCGACGCATCCGAGGGTGCGGGGCTCCGTCCAGTCGAGCCGGATCCAGGGCTCGGGGTCCTCGCGGAGGGATTCCGACGACCACATGCGCGGACCGTCGTAGGGGCGTTGCAGCGGGCCTGTCACCTGGCCGGCGCTGTAGGCGCCGCTGTCGCCGCGCACCACCATCACCGGGCAGCGGCGGCGCAGTTCCCCGGCGGACCACGCGTTGGACTGCGGCCGGTCGCTGGGGGTCCGTGGCGTACGGCTCACCAGTCCCAGAACGCCGTAGGGGCCCGGTCTGTCGAGGACCACGAGCGCGGCCGAGGGGGTGCGGCGCAGGAGCAGGACCACGTTCCGGCCGTGGGGAGCCCGGTGGGAGAACGGGGCACGGACCCACTGTTCGCCGGGGACCAGTGGGACGGACGCCTGGTCGAGCCGTTCCACCGGTATGTGGTTCTCACCGCCACCGGTCGACCACAGTTCGAGCTCCAGAGGCGTCGCCTCCGACGCGTCGAGCAGGAGATCCACCGACTCGATGGCGGGCTCGACGGGGAGGACGAGCCCGACGTCGTGACCGTCGAGGGACTGCAGGCTCGTGCGCTCACCGGGCCGGGGCTCCGCCCGCAGGGTGCGCAGTTCGCTCGACGCGGTGGCGTGCGCGGAGGCGGCGAGGTCGGCCGGGTGGTGCCACTCGACGCCGAGCAGCGAGGCGTCGTGCCGCAGGAGTTCCTGCTGGAGCCGGTCGATGTGGTCGTTCGCCAGCTGACGGGGGGTCATCCGGTCGCGGACGCAGAGCCCTGCCGCCACGCCCGCCGCTTCGCCGGTGACCGCGCACGTCGCCATGACACGTGTGGTGCCGAACGCCACATGGCTGGCGGAGATGTCGCGGCCGGCCAGCAGGAGGTTCCTCACGTTCCGGGAGTACAGGCTACGGAAGGGGATGTGGTAGAGACCGGCGGAGAACAGGTGCTTGGATCCGTCCCCTTCGGCGTACATGCCGCCGGCGGGGTGCAGGTCTATGGACCAGCCGCCGAAGCCGACGGCGTCCGGGAACCGCGTCTGCTCGATGATGTCCCGCTGGGTGAGGACGTGGTCGCCGACGAAGCGCCGGTACTCCCTCTTGCCGGGCACCGAGCCCACCCACTCCAGGGTGAGGGTGTCCGCGTCGTACTTCCCCGAGTTCTTGATGTGGTCCCAGATGCCGTAGACCACGGCCCACAGTTCGTCGCGGATCGCCTCGTTGTCGGCGACGGCGTCGCGTTGCCCCCCGTACTCGATCCACCAGTAGTCACAGCCGTTGGCCGTGGTGCTGATGGGCCGGTTGCGGACGATGGAGGTGGCCGCGACGTCCTTCGCGATCGAGGGCGGTACGAAGCGGACGGGCCGCCCCGTGTCCTTCGTGTAGAAGAACATCGTGCTGCCGAGCATGTCGGAGTCCGCCTGGTCGGGCGCCCATTCCTCGCCGAACTCGTGGGCGGCTTCACGGCCGGAGCGGTACCAGGCGCCGGCCTGAGCCCCGACCAGTCCGTCTCCGGTGGCGTCGATGAACACCGGGGAGGTGAAGCGGATGATCCGCTCCGACCCCATCTGCCACCCCGTCACGGCCCGGACCGTCCGGTCGTCGTCGGCGCCGTCGGCCTCCACCTCTCGTACGTCGGTGTTCAGGCAGAGCCGGATCCCCGGCTCGGCGCGCACGGCGTCGAGGACGACCTGGTCCCAGAGGTACGGGTTGCCCTCCGGGTTGCGGTACTGGTTCTCGCGGAACAGCTCGCCCATGACGCCGGTCTCCCGCGCGTATTTCTGCGCGCCGTGCGCGGTCGCTCCGCAGACCCAGACGCGGATCTCGCTGCTCGCGTTGCCGCCGAGCACCGGCCGGTTGTTGATCAGGGCGACCCGGGCACCGGTGCGGGCCGCACCGATGGCCGCCGCGACGCCCGCGAGGCCTCCTCCGACGACGGTGACGTCGGTCTCGACCGATAGCCGCTGCATGCCAGCCCACCTTCTTGTGCGTTCGTGTCTCCGGGCCTCCGAGCCACCCACCCGAAAGATATTATCATCTTTCATGATCGAATCTCGTTCGTGAGAAAAATATTTGCATCCATGGTGTGCGCGATCGGAGTGAGACCGGGGCCTTCTATTCGGTCGGACCCAGGTCCGGGGTCTCCTCCAGCTGCACCACCCCGTCGCGGCGGCCGTGCTGTTCCAGGACCACGATCTCGTTGTCTCCCGGCCGCAGCACCGGGCCGGGCACGTACAGGGACTGCTGCGGCCCCCGGGACCAGTACCGGCCCAGCGCGAACCCGTTGATCCAGGCATGGCCCTTGGTCCAGCCCGGCAGGTGCAGAAAGGTGTCCGCCGGAGCCGGTACCTCGAACCTCCCCCGGAAGAAGGCCGGGCCGGCCTCGGCCCCGGCCGTCGAGAACGACAGGGTTTCCAGCGCTTCCAGGTTTTCCGGGGACAGCGGTGTGCAGGTCCAGTCGGACAGTTCGCGGCCGTCGAAGGTGACGGGACCCGCGATGCCCTTCCAGTCCCGCAGCCCCGCGCCGTAGTTCACCCGTCCCTGGTTCTCGACGAGGATGGTGAGCCTCGCGCCCGCGGCCGGTGATCTGAGACTGAGGGCCCGCTCGCGGTTCTCGCGCTCAAGGGTGCCCACCGGCTGTCCGTCGACGAAGACCTGCGCACGGTCGCGCGTCCGCGGGACGTACAGCACGCCGTCGCCGGCCGCGGGCAGTTCGGCGTCGTACAGGACGTATCCGAATGCCTGCCCGAGTTCTTCCATGGTGAGCGGACGGTCCGCCCGCCGGGCGACGCCGAGACGGCCGGCCTGTGCGAGCAGGGACGCGCTCTCCGTGAGCCGGATGTCCCGCAGGCGCAGTCGGGCGCCGGGAGACGGGACCGGTTCGCCGGGCACGGGGGCGTACGTGGCGATCGTCTCGCGGAACGCCCGGTACTTGTCGGTGGGGTCACCGGCCTCGTCGAGCGGGGCGTCGTAGTCGTAGGAGGTGACCGTGGGCCGGTAATGGCCCTTGTCGTTGGCGCCGTTGGTGAAGCCGAAGTTGGTGCCGCCGTGGAACATGTAGATGTTGACGGACGCTCCCGCCGCGAGGATCTCGTCCAGCGTGTCGCGGGCTTCGGACGCGGGCCGCGCGTTGTGTTCGCTCCCCCACCGGTCGAACCAGCCCGCCCAGAACTCGGCGCACATCAGCGGGCCTCGCGGCTGGTGTTCGCGGAGGGTGCGCAGATGCCCGGCCGCGCCGCGGCGGAAGTTGACGGTCCGCAGGATGCCGGGGATGCCGCCGTCGGCGAGGTCGCCCGCCTGGTCGGAGGTGAACAGCGGTACGTCGACGCCTCCTTCACGGAGCCGGGTGACGAGGTGGCCGAGGTGGGCGCTGTCGCCGAGGCCGGAGGCACCGTACTCGTTCTCGACCTGGACGGCGATGACGGGTCCGCCCGCGCTCGCGAGATGGGGGCGGATGCGAGGCAGCAGCAGGTCGAAGTACCGTTCGACCGGCTCCTGGTAGCGGGGGTCCGACGTCCGGAGCCGTATGTCCGGGTCGCCGAGCAGCCAGGCCGGCAGGCCCCCCGCCTCCCATTCGGCGCAGATGTACGGACCGGGGCGGAGCAGTACGTACAGGTCCTCGGCGGCGGCGAGGTCGAGGAAGCGGGGCAGGTCGAGCCCGCCGTCCAGGACGAGTGGGCCGCCCGCGCGGGGCTGGTGAAGGTTCCAGGGGACGTACACGTCGACCGTGTTGAGTCCCATGAGGCGGGCCTTGCGCAGTCGGTCGGCCCAGTGGCCGGGATGGATCCTGAAGTAGTGCAGGCTCCCGGAGATGACGCGGAACGGCTCGCCGCCGATCCGGAAGCCGTCGTCGGTGATGGTCAGTTCGGGCATGGGTGTGTCTCGGTCTCTGTCGGGGGCGCGGCGACGGGCGGGCGAGGGCCCGGTCCCGGCCTGCGGAGGGGGAGGCGGCGTACGGCGGCGTGGCGCCCACGGCGCCGGGCCGGCGTGTGCGGGCGCGCTCCCCGGGGAGACGCCCCGGCCGCGGTGTGGTGTCCTGCCGCCGCGTCGTGCGGCGGACGGGGTCAGTGCGTGGGGTTGTCGAAGATGGCCTGGCTGCGGGTGCGCGCCTGCGGTGGGCCGCTCTGGTTCATCCGGTCGTAGATACGGTCCGGTACCCGCTGTGCGACGAGCGCCCACAGCAGCGCCCCGACGAGGGCGTCGCTCGAACGCCCGGCGAAGTAATCCGTCCAGGAGCCGTCCACCCCGGTGCCGGTGTGCAGGGGGACGTCGGCCTCGGTGGCCAGGGAGGACTGCGGGTCGCCGGTGATGAGGACGGTCATCGCACCGTGCTCGCGGGCGATCTCGACGAACTTCGTGGCGATGGGGCTCTCGCCCGAGCGGGAGATGACCAGGGCCACGTCACCGGGCGTCAGCAGGCTCGCTCCCACCTGCGCGAAGTAGGCCCCCTCGTCGTACCAGACGGGGATGCCGATGCGGAACAGCCGCAGGTAGAGCTCGTACGCGGGAGGAGCGTCCCCCCACTCGCCGAACAGCTGCACGCGCCGGGCGGACACGATGTGGTCCGCCACCCGGGCCATGGCGTCCAGGTCCACCGAGGCCATGGCGTTGCGCGCCGCGCTGAACTGATTGGCCGCCAGGGTGCTGAGGACCTTGTCGGCGGGGTCGTCCGGGGTGATGGCGGAGCCGATGTCCTTCTCCCAGCCGGCCTGGACGCCCCGGCCGTGTTCCCGGGCGAGCGCCGCGCGCAGTTCGGGGAAGCCCTCGAAGCCCAGGGCCGTCGACAGCCGTGTGATGGTCGCCGGTGAGGTGCGGGCCTCCTCGGCGAGCCAGGTGATGGAGCTGCGGCCCACGACGGCGGGAATCCTCAGGATGACCTCGGCGACGCGGAGTCTGGCGCCGGTGAGGTCGGACAGGGCGGATCGGAGCAGTTCCAGTGGGCTGGCCTCACCCACATCGCCGACCCGCCGGTTGTCGTTCGCTTCGGCGCGGCCCCCACGGCTGTGAGCGTCCTCCCCTTTCGCGGGGGACACCGGTGCGCCGTCCTCGGGCGACCGGGACCTGGAGGGGCGCCGGGTCGACTCCGGGTCGCGGCTCACGGACTGCTCCCTCGCTGTGGGCCGGCCGCGGCGGTCTCGATGCGCGCCGGACAGGATGGCTGCTTCGGTTGATCTGCCAGAGGGATCGCCCCGGCCGGTCTCACACTTCATGACACTCTACCCTCCCCGCGGTCGCGGTTCCGCATCACTCGGTCACTGACGGTCAGGGGCGGGGCCGCCGCGCGGACGGCGCCCAACCACCCGTGTTCCAGGGCTAGTTGACGGTGAATCCCTGCTCCTTTCCATACGTGATCAGATCGTCCTGCCAGAGGTTCAGCCCCTCCTGGAGTGTCGTGGAGCCGGTGTACGCCTTGCCGACCTTGTCGTTGAAGATGTTGAGGGCGTAGACGTCGTACGGCAGGAACTGCCAGCCCTCCCGTACCGCGGCCAGTGAATCCGCGAAGACACGGTTGACTTCCTGGCCCCCGAAGTACGGGTCCTTCTCCCCGAGGAACGACTCCGACGCGAGCACCTCGGCGCGGGCCGGGAAGGAGCCGGTCGCCTGGGTGAGGTCCGCTCCCTTCTCCGCGCTGAGGAAGCGCTGGAACGCGGCGGCGACGAGCTGGTTGTCGGACTGCTTCATCATCGCCAGACTGCCGCCGCCGTTGACGGAGGTGGCGTACTCTCCGCCGTAGGTGGGCAGCGGGGCGACCCGCCAGTCACCGGCCGCGTCGGGAACGCCGGACTTCAGGGTGCCGGCCATCCAGGCCCCGGACAGCAGGGTGGCGATATTGCCCTTGGCCAGGCCCTGGTACCACTCGTTGCTCCAGCCCGCGACGGGTGACAGGAGCTTCTCGTCCAGGAGCTTCTGGTAGCTCTCGGCGTACTTCCTGGATCCGGCGTCCTGGAGGTTGACGGTGAGCTTGTCGCCGTCCGCGCCGAAGGGGCGGCCACCGGCGGCGGCGATGAGGCTCTCGGTGAGCCCGGGGTTGCCGTTGTCCGCGGCGATGTACGTGTCGGGGTCGGCCTTCCGGAGCGCGCGGGCCGCGTCGAGGTACTCGTCCCAGGTGGCCGGGACCTCGATGCCGTACCTGTCGAACGTCTTCTTGTTGTAGAACAGCGCCATCGGGCCGGAGTTCAGTGGCAGCTCGTAGAGACCTCCGTCGACGTTGACGGCCTCCCATGTCGCGGGGGTGAACTTCTCCTTCAGGGAGTCGAAGCCGAACCGGTTGAGGTCGACGAGCGCCTTGGACAGGGCGAACTGCGGGATGGCGCTGTACTCCACGGTGGCGAGGTCGGGTCCGCCCTTGCCCGCCTTGATCGCGTTCTGGAGCTTCGTGTAGTGCGCGGGACCGGTACCGACGTTCTTGACACTGATCTTGACCTTGGGGTGCTCCTTCTCGAACGCCTTGGCGACCTCCGGCAGGCTCGCCGACCAGCTCCACACGGTCAGTTCCGACGGCTTGTCGAGTGCCTTCCGGATCTCCGCCTCACCGACCGCCCCGGACCCGGAGCCGTCGCCCGGACCGCCCCCGCAGGCGGACAGGCTCACCGCCGTGAGCACGGTACCGAGCAGCAGTGCGGTCGTTCTGCGCTGACGCGACCATCTTTTCACTGTGTTTCCTTTTCGTTGGTTCCGTGAGCGGCGCGGGACGGTGGGTCCCACGCGGTGGACGGGCGGACGTCAGCCCTTGGTGCTGCCCGCCGCCAGCCCCGCGCGCCAGAAGCGCTGGAGGCAGAGGAAGACGATGACGAGAGGGATGATCGTCAGGAGCGAGCCGGTGAGGACGAGGTGGGTGACGACCTCGCCGTCGGCGGTGGCGCCCTGGCTGTTCCACTGGTTCAGGCCCACGGTCAGGGGGAACCAGGAGGGGTCGTTGAGCATGATGAGCGGCAGGAAGTAGTTGTTCCAGGCGCCCACCACTTCCAGGAGGAAGACGGAGACGAGCGCCGGTGACAGCAGCCGCAGCACGACGGTGAAGAACGTACGGAACTCACCCGCGCCGTCGACCCGCGCGGCGTCGAGGATCTCGTTCGGTACGGCCTCGTTCGCGTAGCTGAACAGGAGGAAGAGGCCGAAGGGGGTGACGAGCAGCGGAACCAGGACTCCCCAGGGAGTGTTCGTCAGGCCCAGCTCCCCGAAGAGCAGGAAGGTCGGCACGGCGAGCGCGGTCCCGGGCACGGCGACGGCTCCCAGCACGACGGCGAGGACGGCCCGGCGCCCGGGGAAGTCGAATTTGGCCAGCCCGTATCCGGCGAGCGCCGCCAGGAGGGTCGAACCGGCCGCACCGACGACGACATAGAGCAGTGTGTTCGCGAACCAGCGTCCGTAGATGCCGTCGTCGTAGGTGAGAACGGCGGCGATGTTGTCCCAGAGGGAGAAGTCGTCGCCGAACCACAGCCCGAAGCTGGAGAACAGCTGATCCCGCGACTTGGTCGCGTTGATGACCAGCCAGACCAGGGGCATCAGGCTGTAGAGCAGCGGCAGCGTCATCAGGACGGTCAGGACGACCGAGCGCTGCCGTCGCGGCCTGGCGCGGGTCCCGGCCTCGTGCGCCCGGCCGCGTTCCGCCGCGGTTCGACGCCTCCGGGAGGTCGGCCGGTCCACAGCGGCCGGCTGTTCACGGGTGAGCATCAGGCAGCCCTCCCCATACCGCGGCGCTGCACCACGAAGGCGACGATCGCGGTGACGACGCCCATGATCATGGCGACGGTGGCGGCACTGTTGTACTGCTGTCCGGCGAACGACAGCGTGTAGGCGTACATGTTGGGTGTGAAGTCGGTGCTGATCACGTTGGGCACCATGGATCGCAGGATGTTGGGTTCGTTGAAGAGCTGGAATCCGCCGATCACCGAGAAGACCGTGGCGACGACCAGGGTCGGGCGGATGGCCGGCAGTTTGATGCCGACGATGATGTGCCAGGTGCCGGCGCCGTCGAGCCTGGCGGCTTCGAACAGCTCCGCGGGGATGGCCTGCAGCGCCGCGTAGAAGACGAGCATGTTGTAGCCGATGTAGAGCCACAGGCCGATGTTGCCGATCGACGGCAGGATGAGTGTGCTCGACAGCGGGTCGGGGAGGGCGATGCCGAACATCTCCTTGAGGTCACCGACCAGGCCGAACTGCGCTCCGTAGATGTAGCCCCAGAGCAGGGACGCCACGACGCCCGGCACGGCGTAGGGAAGGAAGACGCCGAGTCTGAAGACGGAAGGAGCGTAGAGCCGCGCGCTGTCCAGGGCGAGGGCCGCGCCGAGCGCCAGCGCCATCATGAGCGGGACCTGGATGAGGAGGAAGAGCCCGACCCTCGCGACGGCGTCCCAGAACCGCGGGTCGCTCAGCTGGTCCCGGTAGTTGTCGAGGCCGGCGAACGTGACCCCGCCGACGAGCCGTTCCTGGAAGACGCTGAGGCCCGCGGTGTACACGATCGGGGCGACGACAGCGAGGAGGAACGGCACCGCGAAGGGCAGGACGAAGGCCCATCCGGTCAACCGCCGCCTCAGGGGCCGCCGGACGACCGGCGCCCTGAGCGGCGATGAGGCCGGCCTTTTCTTCATGTGTACTCCAGAGCCGCTGGGATGTGCTGACGCGATGGGCGCCCCGGGGAGGTGACGACCAACCGGCCACTCAAATTTATTTCACGCCAGGGCCATCTGGATAGCTTGCGTGATAATTTTTTTCACAACCCGCTACCGACGGAGAAGCCTCATGAACGTCAGAGCACGTGCCACGCACCTCACCACGACACTGACCGCCGCCGTCGCCCTGGCTCTGGGTGGCACCGTCACACTGCCCGCACACGCCGCGGGACCCTCGTCCGTCATCGCCAACGACACCGTCTGGACCGACACCGACGGGAACCCCATCCTCGCCCAGGGCGGCAACGTACTCAAGGTCGGCGCGACCTACTACTGGGTCGGCACGAAGCTGGTGAGCGGCCGGCCCAAGCAGGTCAACCTGTACAGCTCCACCGACCTGGAGAACTGGACGTTCAGGGGCCCCGTCCTGAGCCAGTCGGGCACCGAGGGCCCCCTGGCCGCCACCGGCAACCTGTGGCTCGGACGTCCTCAGCTCATACGCAACCCGGCCACCGGGACGTTCGTCCTCGTGGTCGAGGTCACCGACCCCGCGACGAAGCGCAACCATGTGCTCTTCGCCACGAGCCCCACGGTCGACGGCGCCTACAAGCCGACGGACGACGGCGCCACCCCGGTCAACGGCACCACGATGGGCGACCATTCGGTCTTCGTCGACGGCTCCGACGCCTATCTCGTCTACGTGGGAGACCAGGGCGGCGACATCAACTCCACGCTCAACGTGGCACCGCTCGACACGAACTGGACCAAGGTGAAGCCCGCCGTCTGGTCCGAGAGAAACACCGGCCACAAGGAAGCCCCGGGCATCGTGAAGGCCGGCGCGACGTACTACATGTTCGCCTCCGGCATGGACTGGTGGAACGCCACACCGACCTCGTACCGCACGGGCAAGGACATGAGCTCCTGGGGCCAGGACTCCTGGAAGTCCGTCGCCACCCGCCCCGCGTCGGACAACTCGTACGGCACGCAGTTCGAGCAGATCATCCCGGTGGTCGGCACGCAGGGGACCTCCTACCTCTACAACGGCGACCGGTACTCGCAGTACCACGGCACCGGCGCCCCGGCACCGGGCGGCATCGGCCACAACGCCTGGTACCCACTGACGTTCGAGGGCGGAGTCCCCCGGCTGCACGGCTACACCGACGTCGACGTCGACGCGGCCGCGGGTACGGTCACCGGCAACCCGGTCGCCAACGGCCGCTTCGACCAGGACGTCACCGGCTCCAGGATCCCCCAGTGGGGGGTCACGGGCGCGGCTCGCGTGGACGAGTCGACGGTGGGCGACGGCCGCCGGCAGCTCACCCTGTGGGACGACGCGGCCTACTCCGCGTGGGCCGACCAGCAGGTCGCTCTCCCCAACGGCTCCTACAAGCTGTCCTTCGACTACCGGACCAGCGGGGGTCAGAACAACGCCTACTTCGAGGTGAAGGACCACGGTTCGGCCGCGGTGCGCACCGACCTCACGACAAAACAGGGGGCCTGGACGACGAAGACGGTGAACTTCACCGTGACATCGGGCAAGGCGAACCTCGGCATCTGGGCGGACAGCGCCAAGGACACATGGCTCAACGTCGACAACGTGTCGGTCCTGCCCGCCGGCTGAGTGGCCCGGCCGGGTGGCGGACGCGCACACGCCGCGGTACGCGCGCGCTGCCACCCGGTCGTACCCGCGACGAATCCCCCGGTGGCGACACCAATCGCTCAGCGGGAGTGAGCAATAGGGGGGCGTGTGAGGAGGGGCTCGGGGCACACCACGGCCTCCATCGGGTCCAAGTACCGTGACATAGATGAACCATTGGGTGGTTATCGCACCTCGTTTCCCGTGTCCGGGTGTCCCGGTCCGTTGTCAGTCGTCGTGGTTATGGTCCTCGGCAACATCGATCACGACGGAGCGGAGGAGCGGTGCGGCGTTGGGAGCACGACGACGAGGGCGGCTACGGCAGCGGCGGGCCGCGCTCTCACGTACCCCCGGGCGAGCGGGCGTCCGCCCCCGGTGGCGGTACGTCCCCGCTCTCCCCGGGCACCGCGCGGGCGGATCCGGAGAATCTCCAGCGTCCGCCCGCGGAGGTCCGGTACGCCGGCGAACTCGCCGCCCTGCGGGCCGCCGACGACGCTCCCCGGCCGCCCGGCTGGGCGCTCAGCCTGCGCGCCGCCCGCCGGTTCATCTGCGGTGACGCCGAGGCGGGCGTCAGCCGCAAGTTCGTCGGCGACATCGCGCTCGTCGAACGGGCCCTGGTCGCGCTGGCCACCAACCGCGGCCTGATGCTCGTCGGGGAGCCCGGCACCGCCAAGTCGCTGCTGTCCGAGCTGATCGCCGCCGCCGTCAGCGGTGACTCCACCCTCGTCGTCCAGGGCGGCGCGGCCACCACCGAGGAACACATCAAGTACTCCTGGAACTACGCCCTCCTCGTCTCCGACGGGCCGTCCGACCGCTCGCTGGTCCCGGCGCCGGTGCTGCGCGGCATGCGGGACGGCGCGCTGGTGCGCTTCGAGGAGATCACCCGCTGCCCGCTGGAGGTACAGGACACCCTGCTGTCGTTGCTGTCCGAACGGGTCGTGACCATCCCCGAGCTGCCCGGCCCCGGAGGCATGGCCTTCGCCCGTCACGGGTTCAACGTCATCGCCACCGCCAACACCCGCGACCGCGGCGTCAACGAGATGAGCGCCGCCCTCAAACGCCGCTTCGCCTTCGAAACCGTGCTGCCCATCGCCGACCATGACACCGAGAGCGCGCTGGTCGAGGCCGAGGCCGCTGCCCTGCTGCGCCGCTCCGGCGTGACCCTGGCGCCCGACCCCGAGGTCATGGACGTCCTCGTCACCACGTTCCGGGACCTCCGCCCGGACCGCGGGGACGGCGGTGGCGGAGGCGACGCGATGACGTCCGTGATGAGCACGGCCGAGGCCGTCTCGGTCGCCCACGCGGTCGGCGTACGCGGCTGGTACCTGCGCGGAGAACCGGGCAACGCCGCCGACCTGGTCACCTGTCTGGCCGGTACGGCGGCCAAGGACAGCCCGGAGGACCTGGTCCGGCTGCGCCGCTACCTGGAGCAGCGGGCCGTCCACCGCGTCGGCCGGGCCTGGCGGCAGCTGCACGCGGCCCGGCACCTGCTGGCGGGCTGACATGCCGGCGACCTTCCTCGGCGTACGCCACCACTCGCCCGTCTGCGCGCGGCTCGTCGCGCGGACCATCGCGGCGCTCCGCCCCTCGCACGTACTGATCGAGGGCCCCGCCGACATGAACGACCGGCTCGACGAACTGCTGCTGGGCCACGAACTGCCCGTCGCCGTGTTCAGCCACTACCGGGACGCGGCGCGTACCACCACGTCGTGGACGCCGTTCTGCGCGTACTCCCCGGAGTGGGTGGCGCTCACCGAGGGCCGGGCGGCGGGGGCTCAGGTCCGCTTCATCGACCTGCCGGCCTGGCACCCGGCGTTCGAGGGACGCTCCAACCGGTACGCGGACGCTGAGGCCCGTTACGTATGGGCGACCGTCCGGCTCCGCGACCGGTTCGGGGTGGACTGCGCGGACGCCCTCTGGGACCGGCTGTTCGAGGCGGCCGACCCGCCGGACCCGGCCGACCCGCCGGACCCGGACACGTCTCCGGACCCGGACGGCGGGGACGCCCTCGCCGAACGGCTCGCCCTCTACTTCGACGTGCTGCGCGGGGACGCAGGGGCCGACCCGGGAGACCGCGCGCGGGAGGAGTACATGGCCGGCTGGGTCCGCGCCTCCCTCGCCGAAGCGGGCGGGCGTCCCGTGCTGGTGGTGACCGGCGGGTTCCACCGGCCGGCGCTGCGCGCCCTCGTCGAGGGGCCCCTGGCCGGGACACCCGACCGGAAGGAGGGCCTGCCGGAGGTGCCCCGGCCGCCCGCCGACGCCGTGGCCGGCAGCCATCTCGTCCCCTACTCCTTCCACCGGCTCGACGCGTTCACCGGCTACCAGTCCGGCATGCCCTCGCCCGGCTACCACCAGGACCTGTGGGAGAACGGTCCGCTCGCCGCGGGTGAGGCCCTGGTACGGGCGGTCACCGGACGGCTCCGCGCCCGCGGTGTGCCCGTATCCACCGCCGCGCTGATCGGGGCGCGGGCCGCCGCCGGAGGACTCGCCGCGCTGCGCGGCCACACCTGCCCCGCCCGGCTCGATCTCTTCGACGGCCTGGCCGGAGCCCTGCTCGACGAGGCCGTCGACGAACCACTGCCGTGGACCCGGCACGGCCGGCTCCGTGCCGGCACCCATCCGGTGCTCGCCGAACTGATCGCCGCCGGTCGCGGCGACCGCACCGGCCGCCTGCACCCCGACACCCCGCTGCCCCCGCTGGTACGGGACGTCACCGAACGGCTCGCCGCGCTCGGCCTGGACTTCTCGGGCCCGGTCACCCTGCGGCTGACCGAACCCTCCGGCCGTGAGCGCGGCAGGCTGCTGCACCGGCTGCGGATCCTCGGCGTCCCCGGATACATCCGTACCCGCGGCCCCGGCCACGGCACCGACCCGGAGTACACCGAGCGCTGGGAACCGGGCCCTGCCGTCGGCCGGGAGGCCGCCCTCATCGAGGCGGGGTGCCATGGCAGGACCCTGGAGGACGCCTCAGCCGCGGCCCTCGCCGAGCGGATGCGGGCCGAAGGCCCCGCGCCCGACGCCCTGGCCGGCGTCCTGTTCGACGCCGTCGTCTGCGGCGTGACCGGACTGCTCGGTCCCCTGCTCACCGAACTGCGCGCGGCGGCCGGCCGGTCGGTGGACCCCGGGCCGCTCGGGGAGGCACTGCACACCGCGCTCGGCCTGTGGCGGCACGACCGGGTGTACGGGGTCGGCCGCGACCCGCTGCTCGCGGGCTTCGTGGACACCGCCGCGCACCGGGTGCTGTGGCTGGCCGAAGGGGTGCGGGGCGCGGCCGGCGCCGATCCGGGACGGCTGCGCGCCCTGGCCGCCGTCCGTGACGCCCTGCTGCATGCCGCCGACCGGCTCACCCTGGACCGGGACGCGGCCTTCGCCGTCTGCGCGCGCGTCAGCGGCGACCGGGAGGCCCCCGCCGACCTGCGGGGCGCCGCGTTCGGCCTGTGCCGCTCGCTGGGCACCGGCGCCGACCCGGCGGCGGCGGTCGTGTCCCTGTCGGAACCCGCCGTTCTCGGCGACTGGCTGGCCGGTCTGTTCGCGCTGGCCCGCGCGGAACTGACCGCCCCCGGTGACGACTCCCGGAGCCTGCTCGCCACTCTCGACACGCTGGTGACCGGCCTGAGCGGGACCGGCTTCCTCGTGGGACTGCCCGCTCTGCGGCAGGCGTTCGCCTACTTCCCGCCCCGGGAACGCCGGCACATCGCGGACCGGCTCCTCGCCCGGCGCGGACTGGGCGGCTCCGCCCGGTCCCTGCTGCGGACCACGGGGGACCCATTGCTGCTCGCCCACGCACGCCAGTTGGAGGAGAACGTGCTGCGCACGCTCGACCGGCACGGACTGGGAGCGGCCCGATGACCGTGCCCGACCCCGGACTGGAACGCTGGCGGCTGATTCTCGGCAGTCCGGCCGAGGCCTGCACCGGCGCGCTCGGCGCGGAGGCCGCCGCCCAGGACGCCGCGCTGGACTGGCTGTACGGACGCGACCCCGAACAGGCGGTCCGCGGCGTACGCCAGGGCTTCGCGCCGCACCACGCGGACGCCCCCTGCTCCTCCCGGGAGGGCGGCCACGGGCCGTCCGTCGTGACGGCCGTCGACTGGCTGGAGGACGTGCACCGCCTCTTCCCCCGCGAGACCGTCGAACGGCTGGAACGCGACGCGGTCGAACGGTACGAGATCCACGAGATCGTCACCGACCCGCGCGTCCTGGAACGCGTCGCCCCCAACCCCACCCTGCTGCGCGCCGTACTGCGCACCAAGCACCTGATGAACCCCGATGTCCTGCGGGCGGCCCGGCGCATCGTCGACGCCGTCGTGCGGGAGCTGCTGGCCAAGCTGACGCCCGAGATCCGCCGTTCCTTCCACGGCACCCGTTCACGGCGGCCCAGCGTCCTGCCCCGGGCCCGCGACTTCGACCTGCGCGCCACGGTCCGGGCGAATCTGTCCCATTACCAGCCCGAGGAGCGGCGGCTCATCATCCAGAAGCCGCGGTTCACCTCCCGGACCAGGCCCCACCTCGAACGCTGGCAGCTCATCCTGCTCGTCGACCAGTCCGGCTCCATGGCCGGCTCGGTCATCCACTCGGCCGTCACCGCGGCCGCCCTGTGGGGACTTCCCGGGCTGAGGACGCATCTCGTGGCCTTCGACACGTCGGTGGTGGATCTGACCGACGATGTCACCGACCCCGTGGAACTGCTCATGCGGGTGCGGCTCGGCGGCGGAACCGACATCGCCCGCGCCGTCGACCACGCCGAGGGGCTCATCGACGCCCCGCGCCGCGCGATCGTGGCGCTCGTCACCGACTTCTACGAGGGCGGCGACGCCGACCGGCTGGTGCGCACCGTGCGGCGCCTGGCCGAACAGGGCACCACCGTGCTGGGCCTGGCCGCGCTCGACGAGGAGGCGAACCCTGCGTACGACCGCGAGACGGCCCAGCGCCTGGCGAACGCCGGGGCGTTCGTGGGGGCGATGACCCCCGGCCGGCTCGCCGAGTTCGTCGCAGAGAGGCTCGGCCGATGATCCGCGCCGACCTGATCGCCCTGACCTCGCAGACGCTGGCCGCGCTCACCAACCGCGGCCTGGTGAAGCGGGCCGCCAGGGAACGCGCGGCGGGCGGCGGCGCCACTGCCGTCCTCGCCCCGGACGGTACGCTCACCGGCCGCTACCCCGACGGCACCGAGGCGGCTCTGCCGCCGGGCGCCGGGCTGGACCTGGGCAGTTGCGCCTGCGCGGCCACCGGGGTCTGCCGCCATCTGGTCGGCCTGGTCCTGGCCTACCAGGAGTCCGCCGCGCCTCCGGGGCACGGCCGCCCCGGCACCCCGGCCGCCGATGGAGCGGGGCACCGGGATCCCGTCGGTGCCCCGGCGCCGGACCGGCGGCAGCGGCCCCGGCCGGACGGCGAGAGCGCACCGAGCGATACGGCACCGGGCGATACGGCACCAAGCGATACGGCACGAAGCGATACGGCACCGCGCGATACGGCCGTCCTCGTCCCTCCGCGGCCCCCGGCCCCCTGGTCGCCCGGGAGCGTCACCGACGAAGAATTGACCGCGGCGGTCGGCGCGCGCTCCGTCGCCGCGGCCCGCCGTATCCGGGCACGCGGCTACACCGCCCGGCTCGTCCACCCCACCGGGGCGGGTGACGAGGCCCGCGCCGAACTGCCCACCAGCACCGTCCGGTTCACCGTCCCCGGGGCCCTGGCCTGGGCTCTCACCGACAGCCGCGACGAGCGGCGCGGCGAAGCCGTGGCCCTCGCCGTCTGGGCGTTCCGTGCGGCGCTGGCCGTGGATGCCCAAGCCCCGCCGGCCGAGGTCCGCGTCGGCGCCGCCGCACCGAGCGGACGGAACGCCGGGGAGGCCGCCGAGGCAACCGCCGAACTCGCCGGCCGGCTGCTGCTGGACGGTGCCGCCCACGCCGGACCGGCCCTCGGCGCCGCCCTGCGGAGCCTGCGGGACGAACTCGCGGGACACGGCCTGCACTGGACCGCCGACGCCGTCGGCGAGCTGTCCGGCCAGCTCGACGCCTACGCCTCGCGCGCCGCCCACCACCATCACGGACGGCTCGCCGCACTCCTCACCGAACTCCACGCCCGGCACCGCACCGGCCGTCACGGCGACGGCGGCCCCGGTCGCGCCGCGATGCGTCTGGCGCGCCTCACCTCCCTCGGCTGCCGGATCTCCGGCGACCGGACCTCCCGCACCGCCGAGGTGTACTTCGGGCACGGCGACACGGGCCTCGCACTGGTGCTGCGCCACCGCTGGGAGCTGCCCGGGTCCACCGCCCCGGGTGACGGCCGGTCCGTCGGCCCGGACGGCGCCGTCCTCGCGTCCCGCCGGATCGCCGGGACCACTCTCGGCCGGCTCTCCCGCTCGCAGGTGGTCACCGAGACCGCCGTACGCACCGCGGGACACGCCCTGGTGCTCGGCGCCTCGCGCCAGGTCGCCGCCGGGTGTTCGCCGCTCGGCACGTCCTGGACCGAGCTGCCGGAATCGCTGCTGGTCCGCGATTTCGCCGCGTGCGCGCGACGGCTGAGCGACCTCCCGCCGCGCCTGATCCGGCCCCGGGTCGCCGCCGACGACATCCGCGTCCTCGCCGTGCACGCCGTGGAGGATCTCGGCTACGACCCCGCCGAGCAGAGCCTGACCGCGGTGGTCCGTGACGCGTACGGACACCCGGCCGTGCTCGCCGCGCCGTACAACCCGTACGGCCCCGGCGGGCTGGACGCACTGGCCGCCGCGCTCGGTGACGTGACGCGGGACGGGCCCCGCCATGTGAGCGCCTTCGTGACGGGCACCGCGTCCGGCGGTCTGCTGCTGGACCCGGTCGCCGTCCTGACCCGGACCGGCGTGACCGTGCTCGACCTGGCCCCGCCGAGCGGCCACGCGGGCCCGCCACCGGCCGTCCCGGCCGTCGCCGACCCGCTCACCGCCGCGCTGGACGACGCCGTCGACGCCCTTGACGAGACCGCCCACCGGGGCCTGCGCCATCTGGACGGACCGGGCCTGCGCCGGCTGGAGGACGTCGCGGCGGCCCTGGCGCGCACCGGTCTCGGCGAGGCCGCGGCCCGGGTGGGCGCCGTCGCCGGGGCCCTCGCCCGGGGCGAGCCCGAAGCGTCCGTCCCGTACTGGACGGACGCCCATCTCTTCCTCCTCACAGCGGCCTCGCTCCACGGGGCCGCCTCCGCCGGAACGGCGGCATCAGGGCCCTGACCGGCCCGCACGTCATCACACGTACAAGGGAAAGGACGGTCCGCGCCATGCGCCGTTGGGAGTTCGACCAGGGGACCTCTTCGAAGTTCTGGGAAGCGGAGGTCTCGGGCACCGTGGTGACGATCCGCTATGGGCGCACGGGGACCCGGGGCCAGGAGCAGGCGAAGGAGTTCGCCGACGCCGCGGCGGCGCAGTCGTACCTGGCCGGAACGATCACGCAGAAGGAACGCAAGGGCTACCAGGAGGCGACCGCCGGGGCCCAGGTCACCGGGGCCCAGGTCACCGGGGCCAAGGTCACCGGGGCCCAGGTCACCGGGGCCCAGGTCACCGGCGCCCCGGCCGCCACGGAGCCGGCCGGTGGCGCGCCCCCGCCTGCGCCCGCGCCACAACGGCGCCCGGACGAGGAGACGTTCCGGCTTCCCACGGCGTGGCGGAACACGCTGTACCCCCGGCGCGGCGGTGTCCGCCGTCCGCCGTCCGCGCCTGATCCGGAACAGCACACCCGTACGCTGACAGTGCTGCGCGACCGTGAACACTGGACTCCCGCGACCTTCAGCGAACGGACGGACCCGGCGCTGACCGAGGCGGCGCTGGCCCATCTCGCCGGTGTGCCCGACCCGTTCGGTGCCGCCGTCATCGGCACCATGGCGACCACCGTCGACGTCGGCCTGCCCTCGGTCGTCGACGCGTGGGCCGCCGCTCACGGACTGCCCTTCGCGGCGTCCGGGGTCATGCATCTGCTGGGTCTTGAGGTCGCCTGGGTGCACCAGGCGGACCCTCGTCTGGTGCGCCTGCGCGACCAGTTGTGGGAGCGGTCCTTCGCTCTGTTCTGGGGTGTGAACTCCTCTCCCGAGTGCCATGAACTGACGGACCGAGGGAACGCCGCCTCCGCCCTGGCAGGGCCGATCCACCCTTCCGTCGCCGCCGTCGCCGGAACCAGGAGGCCGCTTCACGGCGGACTGCGGGAAGCGTTCGACCGGGTCCGCGGGCTGCTCGCGGACTGCGACGACCGGACGTACGAGGAGGCCGTCGCGCGGCTGTCCGGCCATCGCGACGACTTCACCCGCCGGGTCGTGGTGGCCTACCTCGTCCCGACCGAGAGCGACTGGGTCGCCGAGTGCTTCGCCGACTGCGCCGCCAACGCCGCGCCCCTGGCGGGCCACCACAGTCTGCGATCGTTGTTGCGCTGCCTGCCGCACACGGCCGAGCAGGTCGCGACGCTGACCGAGCACGACCAGGAGCCCGCGAGTCCCGCGGAGTTCGCGACAGCGGCCGAAGGCGCGGGGGTCGCTGTCGACGCGCTGATCATCCGTGGGCTGGAAGTGTGGCCCCAGTCGCGTACCTCGTACCGCAAGCCCACCGAACTGCGCCGCGCGCTGCTCGAAGTTCCCACCGACCGGGCGTTGTCGTACTTCGTGGCACACGCGGGCCACAAGGACATACGGCCCTACGTCGTCAAGGCCATGGAGCGCTATCCCGTACGCGCCCTGCGGGTGCTGGCCCGCGCGGCGGCCGTGGAGGGACCGGACTCCGCCGTCCAGTCCCTGCTCGTCTCGCACGTCGGGGCTCATCCGGAGCTGACCGCCGAGCACCTGCCCGCCCTCGACGCGGTGGCCGGTGAGGCCGTCCGGGCTGTCCTCGACGACTCCGGCCGGCTGCCGGACGCCGACGCCGCCGACCTGCCCGGCCTGCTGACGAGCCCGCCCTGGACCCGGCCCCGCAGGACCGTCCGGCCGTTGACCGTCACGGGCCTGGCCGTACCCGAGGAACCCGTCGAGGCGTGGCTGCCCGGCGAACGCGAGGAGTGGGCCGCGACACCTTCGCCATGGGTCCCCTGGCCCTGGGACGCGACGTACGAGGCCGGTGAACTGCGCGCGGGCCGGATGTCCCGGGAGGTGCGGACGGCCGGCTGGTACATGGAGCAGCCGGACGACAAGATCCTGCCGCTGCTCGACGACTGGGCCCCCTCCGGCTTCTACGACGAGGAGGGAGTGCTGCGGCCGTTCACCGCCGCGTACGGCCTCAAGGCATACACGTTCCTGGTCCGGCTGGCCGCCCGTGAGCCGCGGAACGCCGGGCCTCTGCTCCTGCCCTTCCTCAGCGCCGGCATCGCCCGGATGATGGCCGACTGGCTGACGCGGCTCAAGACGTCGGCCGCCATGGCGCTTTCATGGCTCGACAGGCACGGACCGCGAGCGGCGGAACTCCTCGTGCCGGACGCGGTCGGTCCGGCCGGTCCGGCACGGCGGGCGGCCGAGTCGGCTCTTCTGCACATCGCCGGCCGGCACGGCGGAACCGTGGTGCGCGAGGCCGCCGTCGGCCACGGGCCGGAGGCCGCCGCCGCGATCGGCCGGTTGCTGGACAACGCCGACCCGCTCGTGGACACGCTGCCCCGGACCATGCCGCGGCTACCGGACTGGGCCGACCCCGGGCTTCTGCCGCAGATCACGGTCCGGGCCGGGGGCGCGCTGCCCGCCGAGGCGACGCGGCACGTGATCACCATGCTCGCCCTGTCCAAGCCGGAGGTGCACTATCCGGGGCTGGACGTGGTCGAGGAGACCTGCGAGCCCGCCTCGCTCTCCGAGTTCGCGTGGAGTGTGTTCCAGCGCTGGCGCCAGGCCCACATGCCGGCCAAGCAGAGCTGGGCGCTGATGGTGCTGGGCCGGCTCGGTGACGACGAGACGGTACGCCGGCTGACCCCCGTGATCCGGGCCTGGCCGGGTGAGTCGGCGCACCGCCGGGCGGTGGACGGGCTGGACGTGCTGGCCGAGATCGGCGGCGATGTGGCCCTGACGCATCTGCACGGGATCGCGCAGCGGGTGAAGTTCACCGGGCTGAAGGACCGCGCGCGCGAGAAGATCGGCGAGGTGGCCGAGGGGCTGGGCCTGACGGCCGACCAGCTGGCCGACCGGCTCGTGCCCGATCTGGGCCTCGGACCCGACGGGAGCACCGTCATCGACTACGGTACGCGCCGTTTCACCGTCGGCTTCGACGAACTCCTGCGGCCGTATGTCCTGGACGGGGCCGGTAAGCGGCGCAAGGACCTGCCCAAGCCCGGTGCCGCGGACGACACCGACCTCGCGACCGCCGAGCGCAAGCGCTTCAGCGCACTGAAGAAGGACGTACGCACCGTCGCGGCGGACCGGATCCGGCGCCTGGAGACCGCCATGGTCCTGGGCGGTACGTGGACGGCGGCCGAGTTCCGCGACCTGTTCGCGAGCCACCCGCTGATGCGTCATCTGGCCCGCCGTCTGGTGTGGTCGAGTGTCCACGAGACCGGCGAACACACCTTCCGGGTCGCCGAGGACGGCACCCTCGCCGACCGCGCCGACGACACGTTCGTCCTGTCCGACGACGCGACCGTGCGGATCCCGCACCCGCTGCGTCTCGGTGACGCCCTCGCGGCCTGGCGGGAGGTCTTCGCGGACTACGAGATCCTCCAGCCGTTCCGCCAGCTCGCCCGCCCGGTCCTCAGCCTCACCCCGGAGGAAGCCGAAGGGTCCAGCCTGCCGCGCTTCGAGCGGGCCAGGGCCGTCACCGGCGCGCTCCTCGGTCTCACCGAGCGCGGCTGGCGGCGCATGGACGTCCTGGACGCGGGGTGCTTCGCCGGTGTCTACAAGGTGTGCGGTCCCGAGCAGGTGGTGAGCGTGGCTCCCGAGGAAGGCTTCAACATCAATGACGTGGACTACGCGGCCCCCGTTCTCCTGACGGCCGTCTGGATCGACACGCGCTGGAACGACTATCCGAACCATCGGGGCGAGGTCCGCTTCGGCCGGCTCGACCCCCTCGCGGCGTCCGAACTCCTCCTCGATCTCACCGATGTCCTGGAGGAGAACCCGGGGTGACGCCGGCCGGGACGTGGACCCGCGACCGCGCGGTGGCCGATCGCGCGGTCGCGGGACGTCCTCGGCGCGCTCCCTGCTCAGGGCATTACGAGAGCTGGCCGTCGTAGTCCGGGAGCTTGAAGGTGCGTTCGGCGTGGCCGCCGACGATGTCGGTGGTGTTGTTCCCGATGTTGGCGATGATCGTGTAGCCCTTCGCCTCGATCTCGGCTCGCTTCTCCGTCTTGTAGGCGCTGACCTCTTCGAAGAGGTCGGGCAGGTCGCGTACGTACAGGCCGTCGACGGGGTAGCCGGCTTCCTTCAGGTTCCAGTCCGTCAGGGACTGGATGATGCCGGGACGTGCGGTGACGAAGAAGACGGCCACACCGCGGGAGTCGGCGTAGCGGGCCAGCTCCCGGACGTCCGAGACGGCGGGGGTGGGCAGCTGCCAGAACGGGTGGAAGTGCGTCTCCAGCGCGGTGTTGTCGATGTCCAGGACGATCGCCTGCTTCTCGGTGCCGGCGCTCGCGGTGCGGGCCTCGATCCAGGGGCGCGCCTCGGCGACGACGGCGGCGACGTCCCGCTGCCAGACGGTGTAGTCGACGGCCGCGGCGGCGGCGCTGGTGCGGGGCGCCGGGGCCGTCTCCGCGGCGGTGGCGGAGGTGACGGGGACCGCGACGAGGACGAAGGTGGCGGCGAGTGCCGCAGCGGTACGCGGGAGGGTGGCGCGTGCGTGCATCGGGGCTCTCCTGAAGGTGGGGGAAGCTGCCAACGGCTCGTGGACAGTGACCGGACGAACGAGTTGTCATGCTCGCGTCTCATGGTGAATGCCCGGCGACATTCTTACTACTGGCCGGTAGCACTTTTGTCCGAAACGCTCAGTGGCGGTGAGCGTTTCGGGCGCGGCGGCGGGTCAGCCGTTGGGGCCGACGGCGGCCAGGGCCGCGATCTCCGAGGCGCTCATGGCCCGCTGATAGGCGCGGACGTCGTCCACATAGCCCTTGTAACGGTCGGCCTTTTCCCCTTCCCACAGGCCGCGTCCGACGGTGAAGGGGCCGTTCGCTTCCCAGGTGGAGTGGTGCGCGGCGGTGCTCTGGAGGCGGCCGTCGACATACAGCAGGATCTGCCGCTTCTCCGCGTCGAACACCCCCGTGAGGTGCTGCCACGTGTCCATGGCCGGTGGGCCGGCCGATTCGGCCTCGTCCTCCCCCGCCTCCGTGGAATCGGCATGCCCCATGACGAGCCGCCAGCGGTTGTCGTCCTGGGCGTACTGGAGGAAGAACCCGCTGATGTCGCCGCCGTCCTGTGCGGCGACGGTGTAGAACTCCTCGCTCGACGTCAGCCGCGCCCACGCCGAGACGGTGAAACCGCGGGTCGTGTCGACCACGGCACGCGAAGTCTCCACGTAGCTCGCGCCGTTGAACCACACCGAGCCGTCCCGGTCATCACTCCACTCCACCCGGCCGTGGTAGCTGCCCGGCCGCCTGGCCGCCGAGGTGTCCTCGGGACGTTCACCGGCGTTCTCGAAGTCCCAGCGCAGCCGGGCACCCGCGAGATTCCCGGGCTTGGGCGGCGGCGGGCTCTTCGACGCCGAGGGCGGGTCGGCCGGCGGCTTCGAGCCCGGCTTCGAGCCCGGCTTCGACGACTTCGACAACTTCGACGCGGAAGGTGACACCGAGAGGGACGGGCCCTCCTCCTTCGGGGCGGTGCTTCCGCTCCACGTGTGGGAGCTGTCGTGGGAGTCCCGCAGTGTGGCCGGCGGATCGCCGGCCGGGTCGGAGTCTCCCGTGCCGAGAAGCACCACACCGAGCGCGATTCCGGCGACGGCGATCGCGACGAGGGCGCGGCCGGATCGCGTCCGAAGAGCCCGCGGCCGAAGAATCCGCGGCCGGAGGGACGGCGCCGGGGGCAGGCCCCCGGCCTGCGCTTCTTCGGGCGGCTCCCCCGCATGGACCGCCGCACAGGCCGCGCGGTAGTCTCCCCCGCCCCACGGCAGCAGGCTCTCCGCCAGCAGCGGTCCCCACTCGTGCCCGTGCGGCCGCGACAGATTACGGAACACCCGGTCGCAGTTCCCGCACGCGGCCAAGTGCCCTTTGAGCCCGCTCGCGCCGCCGCTGCCGAGCGCCCGGGGGAGACCGATCCGTGCCGTGGTGAGTACCAGACGGCTGAAGGGACGACACCGCGCCGCCGCCGTCTCCTCGTACAGCCGGCCGTACAGCGTGAGGAACTTGTCCTCCACCGTGCCGGCCCAGATACGGACAGAGTCCTGGCCGGTGCCGGTGCACCGTGCGACCTGCGCGATGTCCTCCTGGTCCACGAGCCTGTGCCAGAGAACGGCCTGAAGGCGCTCCGGGAGCTGGTGGAACGCCTGGCCGAGCAGGACGGCACCGGTGGTGTCGTCCCCCTGGACCGGAGCCCCGGCCACCCCGCCGGACTCCGCCAGCCAGGAGCACAGACCGGGCGCGAGATGGTGCTGTTTGTCGTCTGTGGCCCACTCGGCGGCCGTGCGCACGAGCGTGTTCAGCAGATAGGGCCGCCAGGCCGTGGAAGCGCCGTCGACGAGGAAGGACCGCGCCGCCGTGAACTCCGCGGAGGTGACCAGCAGGGCCGCGGCGGTCGGAGTGGTGGTGCACTGCGCCGCGTAGCCGGTCGCCGCGCCACGGTGACGATCGGAGAGCTCCCGGGCGGCGGCCTCCGCCCCGCCGGAGGCGCGGAGGGTTATCCGTACCAGCTCGCGATCGCTCAACCCGGCCGCGCCCCTGAGGGACGGATCGGGTGCAGCCGGTGACCGGTCGGGAGAGAGGGGCAGGTGGCGCGCGGGGTGCGGCACGTCGGATCTCCTGGGACTGTCGGCGTTCGTCGAGGAGCCCCCGCCGCGTCGCGCGCGCCGGAACACCCGGCCGGACAGGACCGGGGAGACGGAGACGTTCGTGCGCCTCTCCCCCGCCGCACATCAACCTGTGCCGGGTACGCCAGGGGCACTCAAGCGTGTCACGTCCGCTGTGGGGGGGGGGAGGAGGCTTGGACCGCCACGGGGGAAGGCGGTCCAAGCACACGACCACGGTGCCACACCGGTGGGGTGCTCCACCACCGTTCGGGTGAGGCAACGGCCCTTGTGCACAGGGGCATTGCTCTCTCCCGGTACGTGGGGTAAAGCACGGCGGCCCGTCGCGTCGTGCCGCGTGGCAGCCGCCCCGCGCGGGCGCGCCGGGCCGCGTTCACGGGGCCGTGGAGGCCGTGTTCTCCCACCGGGAGCGTACGGAGAGCCGTACGGGCCGGAGAGAAGAAGGCGTCGGCGCCGAGTCGACCACCTGAAGTGCTCGGGCACCGCGCGCGGTTCGCGTGACGTCGTCGAACGCCGCTCCACCCGTGGCGCGCGGGCCGGAACGTGAGCTCCACACCGACACAACGCGCAGGACGGCTGAGCAGTGTGTGACGGCGGATCGTGGAACCGGTCATACCCGGGCAACGCGGCCCGGCATCACCCCGGGAGCGGCCGTCTCCGGCCCGATCCCCCGCGCTGTGGGGGGCCGAGGACGCCTCGGTCCCGGCGACGCCGACGGCCGTCTGACGGCCGGCCACCTGCCGATACACGGGCGGACGCCACGGCACGGACCCTGCGGTGTCAGTGGCGTGTGGTGTGATGTGAAGCAGTACGTATGTTCGATGTGGCGAGCGAACGTCCGTGCTCCGGTGCGCTTTTCGCGGGAAGCCGGGCACCCGGGCCCGGTACTCGCCATACCGGTCCTGAGGGCGACGGCCCCGGACACCGTGCGCACCAGACCTCGGGCGCGGCTCGGACCGCCGCCCGGACGGAGTCGGAGGCCGGCCGCTGTCGGCCTCCGTGTTGAAACACCGCACATCCCTGAAGGAGTACGTGATGACAAGGAAACACACCATACTGACGGCCGCGGTATGCGCAGGCGTCGTGCTGGGCGTCACCGGTTGCGGCGACGGGAACGGCGACGGCCAGAAGTCCGGCGGCGGGAGCGGGAGCACCGTGAAGGAGCAGGACCGTCAGAAGTCCGGCCCGGGGGACACGGAATCCTCTTCCGCCGGCCGGAAAGCACCCTCGGGAGTGGAGGGGCTTCCGGCCCGGGACATCCTGGCGAAGGGCACGGAAGCGATCACGTCGGCCAGCACGCTGCGCGTCTCCACGGCGGATTCCAGCACGAGTTCCATCGACCTGACGATGGACAAGACGGGCAACTGCGCTGGCACGGTCACCACTGAGGGCTTCACCAGCCGCCTCATCAGGAAGGGCGACAAGGTCTGGTTCAAGCCGGAGGACGCGTACTGGAACGACCCGGCCGTCAAGGGCGTTCTCACCAAGTTCCCCGAGGCCAGGGGAAAGTACATGCACGGCACCGCGGAGAAGTCCTTCTCGCTGGCGCTCGTCTCGGCGTACTGCGAACTCGGGTCGGCGGACGGGTTCGCGAAGCTCTCCGGTGACGGACAGAAGCTGACCAAGGGCGCCGTGACCACTGTTGAGGGCGTGAAAGCCGTGCCCGTGCACATCGACTCGGCGAAGGACGGCAAGTGGACGGCGTACGTCGCCACCGAGGGCCGACCCTACATAGTGAAGGCTGACTCGCGGAAGGCGAAGATGACGCTGCTCCTGTCCGACTTCGGGAAGCCGTTCACGGTACCTCCGTCCCCTCCGGCAGGCGAGACGATCGACGCGGTCAAGATCGAGGAAGCCTCCATGACCACCGGCTGAGACGGCCCGCGCGGCGGGAAGGCCGCCGCGCCGGTCCGGGGCGGGCACCACCCCTCCCTGCCCCGGCCCGGTGCGGCCCGGTGCGGTGTTACGCCGTCGCCCGACAGGACTGCCCGTTCACCCGGACGTCCGAGACCCACGCGCCCTCGGGGTAACCGTTCAGCACCAGGCCGACGGTCATGGTCGCTCCCGCGGAGAAGGTCCGGTTGTAGTCGGCCGCGCCGACCGACACCCGGCGGCCCTCGGTGGTGTAACGGCCGTGCCACAGCCGGCCGACGCGTGCGCCCGGTGCGATGTCGAACGTCACCGCCCAGCCCTCGGGGACGGCCCGGCCCGGTCGCAACACCAGGTCCGCCTGCACTCCGTCCGGCCAGGTGTTCCGCGCCGCGAAGCGTACGGTGCAGTCGGCGCCGTCGCTCGACGCGGGGGGCTTCTCGACCGGTGGCTTCTGCTTCTCCTGCCCTGCGGACGACGACGGGCCGGAGCTGCTCGGGGACAGGGACGGGCGCTCGGACGTGCTCGCCGGGGGAGAGCTGGTACGCGCGTCTTCCGGGTCCTCCGCGGGCGGCGGCGGAATCGTCCACTGCCGCTGGGGCGGCGACGCAGCGGACGGCGGCCCGCCTTCGGCCGCCGGGTCGTCACGCAGTGCGTAAGCCGCCATCAGGATCAGCGCGACGCCGCTGACGGTTCCCACCAGGGCGGACAGCCGGCGCCCGGTGCGCAGCCCGCCGCCATTCGCCCGGGGAGAGGGCAGCGGGCGGGTCCTGTCCTCGGGTGCGGCGGACGCGGCCACCACCGGATGCTTCCGCCTCCGTGCGACATAGGCGGGGCCACGCCACCGCAGGGCGGCCTCGGCCAGAACCGTGGGGAGGGACGGGTTCCTGGCATTCAGGCACGTGAGGGCTTCCGCGCATCTCTCGCAGGAGCCGAGGTGCTCCGGCAGGTCCGAAGGGGGCGACGGGGCGCTCTCCCGGGCCATGGCATCCAGCATGCCGGCGTACGAACGGCACGTGGAATCGGCGAGTTCGAGGCGGTGCGTGCTCCAGCACCGTTCCCGGAACTCCGCCGACACACGGTCGACCTCCGCCGATACGTCCTGGGCGGAGCGCCCGAGCCGCCGTGCGAGTTCCGGCACCGGCACCGCCTCCACACGGCTCCACCAGAACAACTCCCCGTCGGACGGGGCAAGTGCTCTCAGGCCGCGCAGAGCGAGCGAATCCTCGTTGAAGGCGAGCCGCCGACGGCCCTCCTGGGCGCTGCTGTCCTCCAGCCACCGCAACAGCGCGGGCGCGAGGTGCTCGCGCCGCGCGTCCGATGTGCTCCACACGACCGCGGTGTCGAGAACCCAGCGCAGGGCGCGCGGAACGCTGGGGAGTTCGTCGGCCCAGGAAGCGGATCGCGGCGACGTCCGCGCACGACCGCAATCGACGGCCTGCGCGGCGAGTTCGGCCCCCGCGGCGCGGCTGCGCGTACACATCCGCGCGTAGGCCATGACGGGACCGAGTTCGTCTTCCCAGAGTCTGAGGCCGAGATCGGACACCGCTTTCCCACCGTCGACGACCGACCGGCGCCTTGGCATCCTGGAAGCAAGCCAGTGAGACACGAGTCCTCTTTCGTGGGCAGCGGTGTGAAGCGAGGTACCGCCCGACACGGACGGCCTCGGTCAAGGCACTTCGCGTCGCGGACGCCGTATCGCCGTGTGCGTCGCGTGCCGCTCGCAGCGTGGCATGAGGGCCATCCCCGAAACAACATCCGTCCCCCTCCCGGCAGATGGTCCGCCATGGTCCGGACACCCGGGAGCGCTTGGCGCCCTACCGGCTGAAACAGGGCAGAGCGCGCGCCCGTTCCGGCACCGGGCACACACCGGGCCGGCCCCTCGGGAAAATGGCGTGCGCCGCCCTTCTCCGCCCGTGGGAGCCCCTTTCCCCCGTCTCCCGCCGACCGGGATTTCCACCTGAGTCCCACGGCCGCGCGGACGGACCACTCACGGGACGCCACGCGCTCCAGAACAATAAAAGCGCTCATGAATGGTGAGCGTTCGCGCCGCGTTCCGCGGCGGTCCCCCTCCGTGGCGACAAGAGCGCGAGGGGCGTTGTCAGTGGCGTGTGTTCGGGTGATGTGCATGGGTATTTTCGATGGAACCAAAGTGACGCCGGATGTTCCCGCACTTACCGCGTCAGTCCGGAGCCGGCCCTCTGCCGCTGCCCGGTTCGCCCTGCCGGGACACAGCGGGCACAGCGGGCTCACAGCCGAGGCGCACTTCTCTCCCCTTCGGGCGGAATCGACCTCTCAGGTGCCATTGGCACCCGGGGACCTCCGAAACGCTCACGCCAAATGATCACTTCACCCGCAGGCGCGAATAATGCAACAAGGTTGCATTATAGTTGCCTTGAAAGCTAACGCCTCTGGCGCTTCTTTCCGGGCAATGCGAGAGGGATCCTGCCGGCGTACGACGGGTGGGAGCCGACCCGGCCGCACGATCTGCCGGCCGGTGAGCGGCGACGGCCGAGCCTGAGGTAAGGAGTCCAGCGCCTTTCGCGCACCAACCGCCCGGCACTGTCGCCCCGTACATCTATCGCTCCATCACGGAACCCCCATCGGAACGGCCTCACGGGAAATTCCATGAAATCGGATAACGAGTACTCGCGCCCGAGACTTTCGGACATGTTCCCCGGCAGAGCGCCTCTACGGGATATCACCCAGGAGTTCGCCGACATTCCTGTGCATGGATTCGGCAGGGCCGCCGGTGAATGACAGGACACGGGACGAACGCATCTCCCGGATTTTGACGCTCCTTGCGCAACGCGGAGAATTGCAGGTACGCACCCTCCAGGACATCCTCGGCACTTCGGGGGCCACGGTACGGCGGGATCTGGCCGGGATGGAGGGACAGGGGCTCATCCGCCGCTCCTACGGAAAGATCATGGCAGCCCGGCCCGGGGCCGAACTTCCGGTGAGCCTGCGGCGCTCCCAGAACACCGAGGCCAAACGCCGTATCGGTGCCCTGGTCTCGTCCCTGATTCCGTACCGTCCGCTCACCATGGCCCTGAGCGGCGGCAGCACGGTGGGGTTCGTCGCGAGAACTCTCGTCGGCCGCGCGGACCTGAAGGTCGTGACGAACGGGCTTGACACAGCTGCCCAGTTGATGACCCGGCAGGTGGTCCAGGTCGTCGTCACCGGCGGAACCGCCAGACCGCTGTCGAACGATCTCGTGGGAAAGGAGGCGGAGAAGTCGCTGCGCTCCTACCGCTTCGACTTCGCGGTCGTCGGCGTGGACGGCATCAGCCCCAAGGCCGGGCTCACACGGCACAGTTACCGGGGCGCCGAGGTCGACCGGGTCATGCTGGAGCAGGCCGACCACGCGATCGTCGTCGCCGACAGCTCGAAACTGGGCCGAGTGCATCAAGCGAAGGTCGCCGACCTCGGCTCCGTCCGCACCATCGTCACCGACTCGCATGCCAGCGCCGCCATCGTCGCGGCCCTTCGGCAGACCGGTGTGACGACGACCCTGGTCGTGGCCCCTCCCGCGCCCACGGGCAGTCGCACCCGGTTCACCTAGGCCGGCCGGCGGCGCCGCTTTCACACCACGTCCGGGGCGTGTTGTGAAAGTCCCGCCTGGCCCGCCGTGAGCCAGGCCGAACTCATGGTGACGGCCGGGTTGACGCCCACCCAGGTGCCGGCCGCAGGTACCAGCGGCGCGGCGCGACAGTGCGTGCGCCCCGACCTCGGCACGCTGGCCCCCGGCAAGCGCGCCGACCCGCTCGTACCGAACGCCGATCCCACCGCGGACATCGGCGGCCTTCGCGACCTCAGCATGGTGATCCTGAACGGCGGGCTCGCCGTCGACAGGCGCCAGCCAGGTCTGGCCGGGTGGTGTCTTCAAATGATCTTGTGTGGTGGATTCTGGTAGCTCCTGAAGCGGGCGTGACATTGAGAAGACAACTCCTAGCCGACGACGCCGATCGTGTCCGCCAGTCGGCGGCGGGCCGCCCGGGTGGCGGGAAGGAGAGCCAGGGAGACAGCGCCCGCTACCGCGGCGGTGGCGAGCAGTACGAGATGGAGCAGCGGGGGCGCCTGGGCGACTCCCGCGCCCATCCCGCTGGAGTGTGCCTCGGCGTCGATCAGCCAGTGGGCGAGGGGCACCCCGAGCGCCGTGCCGGCCACCGCCGCGAGCAGGGCCGTGGAGCCGATGGCCGTCACCGTGACCGCGGTGATCTGCCCAGGGGAGAATCCGATCGCCTTGAGCGCGAGCAGATCTCGCTCCCCAGCCCGTACGCTGCCGCCGATCGCCGTCAACAGTTCGATGAGACCGATGAGCGCGAGCACGGCGACCACGCCCACGACGACGCCCGGCATCGGGGAGAGTCTGTCGCCCGGGCTCGTGACCTCGCGGATGTCGAGGCGCCCCCGGGAGGCATCCGTCAGAGCCGTACGGACCTCCTCGGGGTCGGCTCCGGCGCGCAGCCGGAGTTGGTAGAGCGTGGGGCTCAGGCCGGGATCGTTCTGGCGGAGGGTGTCGAGCGAGGTGGAGATCACCCGGCCGCTGTTCTCGGGCTCGATGCTGCGGCCCACGATGTGCAGGATCTGCGGTCGTCCGCCGACGGTCATCCGCACCCAGTCACCGATGCTCACATCGAGAAGGTCGAGCAGCCCCTGGCCCGCGACGGCTTCGTCCGGCCCGTCGGCAGGTCTGCCCTCGGCGACCGTGAAGGGGTAGGGCTCGTCCCGGGTGCCGAGGCCGCGCAGTGCGATGGTCCCTGTCTGTCCCGGTACGAGCGCCGCCACCTCGACGCCCGGGTGCGCCGCCACGACCTGCTCGCCCGCTTCGAGTATCGAGCGCGCCTCGCGGTCGCTCAGTCCCTGGTCGGCGCGTGCGGTGAGAGCGGCCGCCATTCCCATCTGCGCGGGCCTGCTTTCGAAGCGGCCGACGGTGGTCCAGGCGCTGAGAGCCACGGTGATCAGCAGCAGTGGCAGTGCCAGCCGGACGACCGTCGCCGGTGTCCTGTGGCCGCGTACGAGAGCCCGGTGCCAGCCGAGGACCAGGGCCGCCGGCACACCAAGTGCCAGTCCTCTCCCCGCTGTTCTGGAGAGCCGGCCGGAGGGTGCCGCCGTCGGCGGAAGCGCGGGCACGGGCGGCACCCGTCCCGCCCGCCAGGCGGCGAGGCACGTGGCGGCTCCGATGAAGAGGACGGCGCCGACCGGCACGGCGAGCAGTGTGGTGGAGTGGCCGGGCAGCCGCTGCCAGACGTCGACCGCCTCGCCGAGCCTGCCGGGGATCCGGCCGACGAGCGTCTCGGTCAGCACGGTCGCGATGAGCGCGCCCAGCAGGGCGAGGGCGACGTGTTGTGCCAGGAAGACCCGGGTGACCTGCCCGGGGGTGAATCCGATCGCCTTCAGTACGGAGATGTCCCGCAGGTGTCCGCGTACCCGTGTGCTGATGGCCCCGAAGACGGCCAGTGCGGCGGCGACCAGTGCGCCGAGTCCGAACAGCGCGAGCACTTGCCCGAGCAGCCGGGTGTCGCCCTGTGCCTCGGCGCGCGCCTGTTGCCAGTTGGAGACGTCGGTCACGGTTCCCGCGCCGAGTTCGGTGACGGCGCGCTGGATCGCGTAGTCGGTGTCGTCGGGCTCTGTCAGCAGCAGTCCGGTGATCTGCCCCGACCAGGTGCCGCCCGCGCTCTCGACGGCGGAGGGCAGCGCCCATACGGTGCCCTTTCGCTCGCCGGGCCGGTAGCGGGGTTCCGGACTGTCGGCGACACCACGGACGGTCAGGGTCCTGCCGCTGCCGGGAACGGTCAGGGTGTCACCCGGTTCGGCCCACAGGGCGCGGGCCAGGCTGCTCTCCAGGACCACACCGTCCGGGCTGCCGGAGGTGAGCCACTGGCCGGAGGTGATGAGCGGCCGTCCGTTGACGGGTGGGGTCTCGTCGGCGCCGCGCATTTCCACACCGGCTCGGGCGCCGTGGGATTCGACGGTGGCGGACGCGGTGCGGAAGGGGCCGGACAAGGCTTCGACGCCGTCCAGGGAGGCGAGCCGGCCGGGGTCGGCGGCGGGTCCGGTACGGATCCAGACATGGGCGCCCTGGGACTGGGTGAAGATCCGCTGCCAGGGGTTGGTGGCGTAACCGAACAGGGCGGCGGCGAGCAGCAGGGCGATGACGATTCCGGTGGTGGCCGACACGATGAACAGTGCTTCGCCGCGATGGGTGCGCAGATCGGTGTGCGCCCAGCGAAGGGTTGCCCGCACGGTCAGTCCTTCAGTTCGAGGACGCCGGACAGGCCGGCGCGCCGTGCGGGTGTGTCGCCCAGTTCGGCGTCGTCGGATATCCGGCCGTCGAAGAAGCTGATGACGCGGTCGGCGGTGCTGGCGAGCCGGGCGTCGTGTGTGACCAGGAGGATCGTCTGGCCGCGCTGGTGGAAGCGGGAGAGCAGCCGCAGCACTTCGCGGGTGCCTTTGCTGTCCAGACTGCCGGTGGGCTCATCGGCGAGCAGCAGCCGCGGGTGGTTCACGAGTGCGCGGGCCAGGGCCACCCGCTGCTGTTCCCCGCCGGACAGCTCGCCCGGCATACTGCGCGCTTTGCCTTCCAGGCCCAGTTCGGACAGCAGTTCCTCGCGTTTCGCGCGGGCCTTCTTCCAGGGGGTGCCGGTCAGCAGTGCGGGCAGCTCGATGTTGTCGGCGACCGTCAGGTTCGAGACGAGGTTGAAGAACTGGAAGACGATGCCGATGCTGCGGCGGCGCTCGACGGCCCAGCGCGCTTCGTTGTAGGAGTCGGTGCACTCGCCGTCGAGCCAGACGCTGCCGCTGTCGGGGCGCTGGAGGCCGCCGAGAAGGTGCAGCAGGGTGGACTTGCCGGCGCCCGAGGGCCCGCTGATGGCGACGAACTCCCCACGGCGCACGGTCAGATCCACTCCGCGGACCGCGTGGGCGGGGCCGCCTTCTCCCTGGTGGGTCTTGGTCAGGGCCTCGGCGCGCAGCGCGACCTGGGCGGTGTCGGCCGGCCGGCTCATCGCGGGCCCTCCAGCTCTTCCTGGCAGCGCTCCAGCCAGTCGAGATCGGCCTGGAGATGCAGCATGGCTCCCTCGATCAGCAGTTGGGCGATGCGGTTGTCGCGGTTCTCGGTGATCGACAGCTTCGACAGACCACGCATGATGTTGAGGTATTCGCGTCGCTGCTTGTTGATCAGGCCGATCTGGTCGGCCAGCCCGGTGTGCGAGGCGAGGGCGAGTTTCATGAAGAAGTCGTCCCGGAGCCGGGGCTCGTCCGCCGTCTCCTCGAACCAGACGCTCAGCGCTTCGGTTCCGGCGTCCGTCAGTCGGTAGATCTTCTTGTTGGGCCGGCTTGACTGGGCGATCTCCTCGCCCGCGATCAGCCCCGACTTCTCCAGCCGGCTCAGGGTGACGTAGATCTGGCCGACGTTCAGCTGAGGGTACGCTGCGCCCAGCAGTTGCTCAAGGTCCTGTTTGAGTTCGTATCCGTGGGCCGGCCCTCTGGACAACAGCGCCAGGAGAGGCATGCGCATGCGCGCTCCCTCCTCCCTGGTGTCGGGCCCCGCGTCGAGCGGATTCGTCGCCGCTCGGCCGGTGGGCCCGGATCGCCCTCGTCGTCTGACCGGGCCTAGTATCGCTCATGCCTAACGGGTATACATGCAGGAACCCCGGACGACGATGCCTGGAGGCCTTGCACAGGGAGGAACCCATGCGGTGGATGCGTGCCGCCGGTAGGGCGCTCTTGACCGTCGCCATGGTTCTGACCGGTTACGCCGGCGCCGGTGTTCGCGGCGGCGAGGCGGCCGGCGGGGTACGGGACGGTGCACGCGGGCCGATGACGCTGGCCACGGCCGGGGACCTCACCAACTACCTGGGGCCGTTGCTCGACGACTGGAACCGCGGCCATCCACGGGAGAAGGTCACACTTGTCGAACTCCCGGACTCCGCCGACGAGGCCCGGGCACAGATGATCACGGAGCTGCGCTCCGGCGCCGGGCGCTACGACATCCTCAACATCGATGTCGCCTGGACCTCGGAGTTCGCCGAGGCCGGCTGGATCGCGCCGCTGGAGCCCGGCAGGTTTCCGCTGAAGTCCTTCCTTCCGCCGGTGGTGGAGACCGCGACCTACGCGGGGAAGCTGTACGCCGTCCCGTACGTGACCAACGCCGGGATGCTCTACTACCGCAAGGATCTGCTGGACCGGGAGGGTGAGCGGCCCCCGCGCACCTGGTCCGAGCTGGAGCGCCAGGCGAGGACGATCGCCCCGAAGTACGGTGTCGACGGCTACGCGGGGCAGTTCCTGCCGTACGAGGGCCTGACCGTCAACGCCGCCGAGATGGTCTATTCGGCCGGCGGCTCGATCCTCGGGGACGAGGGCGAGCGGGTGACGGTGGACTCGGCCGCGGCCCGTACCGGTATCGGCCTCCTGGCCCGCGGGGTGCGTGACGGCTGGATCCCGAAGGCCGCGCTGACGTACAAGGAGGAGGAGTCCCGCCAGGCTTTCCAGAACGGCAAGCTGCTCTTTCTGCGCAACTGGCCGTACGCCTTCGCGGGCGCGTCCGGCGAGGGCTCGAAGATCGCCGGGAAGTTCGGTGCCGTACCGCTGCCGGGCAGCGACGGCTCGGGCACAAGCGTTCTCGGGGGGTCGAATCTCGCGGTCGGTACGCATGCCCGGTATCCCGCGTCGGCCAGGGATCTGATCGCCTATCTCACCAGCGACCGGGTGCAGCGCAGAGTGCTGACCGAGGGCGCGCTGCCGCCGGTCAGGGCGTCGGTCTATCAGGACCCGCAGCTCGTACGGCGGTTCACGTATCTGCCGGCGCTGCGCGCGAGCGTGCTGGCCGCCGCGCCCCGGCCCAAGAGCCCGCGGTACGAACAGGTGAGCCTCGCCGTGCAGGCCGTGGTGAACGACGCGATGGCGCAGCATCAGACGCCGGAGGCCGCCGTACGCCGGCTGGCCGTCGAGCTGGCGGCCATCGCGCGCCGCGGCTGATCCCCTCGCCTCTTAGTTACTTGCCAGTCCTAGTTATCCGTTAGGTATCAGACCGACGCCTTTTATCAGCCCCTCTCAGTCCCCAAACAGGGACAAAGAGCCCAACTTCCTTTGCGTTTCGGTCCGATCGTTGACACCGTCTTGAAACCTCTACCTAACATGTATGCATAACCCGCAGGGTCAACTGCGGAAGTCCTTCGCGCAGAAACAAGGTCAACGGGTGAAGCTTCCAGCTCCGGTCGGCGACGGCCCCATACTCTCCGCGGCACGTCCCTGGTGGCGCGACGCGGTGATCTATCAGGTCTATGTGCGCAGCTTCCTGGACAGCACGGGAGACGGAATCGGCGATCTGGCCGGCGTCCGTGCCGGGTTGCCCTACCTCAAGAAGCTCGGTGTCGACGGCATCTGGCTGAGCCCCTTCTACCCGTCTCCCCAGCACGACCACGGCTACGACGTGGCCGACTACTGTGACGTCGACCCCGTCTTCGGCGACCTCTCCGAGTTCGGTCTGCTGGTCGGCGACGCACACCGGCTCGGTGTGAAGGTGCTGCTCGACATCGTCCCCAACCACTGCTCCAGCGAGCACCCGTGGTTCACCGAGGCGCTCGCCTCCGCGCCCGGGAGTGCGGGCCGCGCCCGGTTCCACTTCGCCGACGGCAGGGGGCCCGGCGGTGAGGAGCCGCCCAACAACTGGCACGCGATGTTCGGGGGCCCCGCGTGGACCCGGGTCACGGAGGCGGACGGCTCCCCGGGCCAGTGGTACCTGCACATGTTCACGCCGGAGCAGCCCGATCTGAACTGGCGCAGCCCCGAGGTGAGCGGCTACTTCGACGAAGCGCTGCGCTTCTGGCTCGACCGCGGTGTCGACGGGTTCCGTATCGACGTGGCGGCCGGCCTCTTCAAACACCCGGACCTGCCCGACTCCCCCGATCCCGAGGCCGACGCCCGCACGCGTGACTCGGTGAACCCACTGGCGTGGAACCAGCCCGAGGTGCACGACGTGTGGCGGCACTGGCGGTCGGTCTGCGAGGAGTACACCGCCCGCGACGGCCGTGAACGGCTGCTGGTCGGCGAGGTCTCCGTGCCCACCGCGCGCGAACACGCCCGGTACGTACGCCCGGACGAACTGCACCAGGCATTCTTCTTCGACCTGCTCAGCGCGCCCTGGGACGCCGACGCCTTCCGCAAGGTCATCTCGGAGGCCATGCAGGACATCGCGGGCACCGGCTCCACCGTCACCTGGGTCCTCAACAACCACGACCAGGTCCGGACGGTCACCCGTTACGGGGAGTGCGGCACCGAGAAGAGCGGGCTGGGCGCCGCACGCGCCCGGGCCGCCGCCCTTCTGATGCTGGCCCTGCCCGGTGGGGCCTATATCTACCAGGGCGAGGAGCTGGGGCTGCCGGAGGTCGTCGACCTTCCCGACGACGTGGTCACCGACCCCATCTTCCGGCGCACCGGCAGCCGGGCCCGGATACGTGACGGCTGCCGGGTCCCGCTGCCCTGGTCAGGACACGCGTCCCCGTTCGGATTCACCTCCGGGGCCGACGGGGCCAAGCCCTGGCTGCCGCAGCCCGGCTGGTTCGCCGATCACGCCACCGACCGCGCGCTGGCCGACACCCGTTCCTTCTGGCACCTCTACCGCGACGGCCTGCAACTGCGCTCCGGGCTCCCCCAGTTGGGCGAAGGCACACTGCGCTGGCTGGAGACCCGGCCCGATGTGCTGGCCTTCGTCCGGGGCGACGGGCTCGTCTGCGCCGTGAACTTCGGCACTGCCCCCGTACCGGCCCCGGTCTCCGGCTCCCCACTTCTCTCCAGCGGGCCCTGCCCCATCGGCGTGCTTCCAGGATCCACCGCCGCCTGGTGGATCAGCGACCGCACCGCGCTCTGAGAGCGCCGCCCCCCAGCGCCTCCCCGTGCTCCCGCACGAACCCCATCCACACCCCAGAGGAAGCAGACCATGACGCGACGAAGCGCGATGCTCGTGAGTTGTACCGCGGTGATCCTGGCACTCGGCGCCACCGCCTGCGGCGGTGATCCCGTCACCACCGCGGGCGGCGGTGACAAGTCCCTCGCGGGGCAGACGGTATCCGTCGCCGGCGTCTGGTCGGGGGCCGAGCAGAAGAACTTCCAGAAGGTGCTCGACGCCTTCTCCGAGAAGACCGGCGCCACGACCGAGTTCGTCTCCACCGGTGACAACGTCTCGACCGTCGTCGGAAGCAAGATCGAGGGCGGCAACGCCCCCGATATCGCGATGGTGCCCCAGGTGGGTGTGCTCCAGCAGTTCGCGAAGCAGGGCTGGCTCAAGCCCCTCTCCGCGGCGGCACAGCAGTCCGTGGACGCCAACTACGCCTCGGTGTGGAAGAAGTACGGCAGTGTCGACGGCTCGCTGTACGGTCTGTACTTCAAGGCGGCCCACAAGTCGACCGTCTGGTACAGCCCCGACGCCCTCGACCAGGCGGGCGTCAAGCCGCCGAAGACGTACGCGGAGATGCTCACCTCCGCGCAGGCCGTCTCCGACTCCGGGCTCTCCGCCTTCGCCGTCGCGGGCGAGGACGGCTGGACCCTCACCGACTGGTTCGAGAACATCTACCTCTCCCAGGCCGGCCCCGAGAAGTACGACCAGCTGGCCGCCCACACCATCAAGTGGACGGATCCCACGGTGGTGAAGGCGCTCACCACGCTCGGCACCCTCTTCGCCGACAAGGAACTGGTCGCGGGCGGTCAGAAGGGCGCCCTCAGCACCGACTTCCCCGGTTCCGTAGAGAAGGTCTTCGGCCCCGAACCCGAGGCGGGCATGGTCTACGAGGGTGACTTCGTCGCCGGAGTCGCCAAGGACCAGTTCGGCAGGAAGATCGGCGAGGACGCCACGTTCTTCCCCTTCCCCGCCGTCGACGGCGGAAAGGCCCCCGTGGTCAGCGGCGGCGACGCCGCTGTGGTCCTCAAGGACGGCAAGAACCAGAAGGCGGCCATGGCCTTCATGGAGTACCTGGCGAGCCCTGAGGCGGCGGAGGTCTGGGCGGAGGCGGGAGGCTTCGTCTCCCCGAACAAGAAGGTCGACCTCGCCAAGTACGGCGACGAGACGACACGGCGCACCGCCGAGTCGCTGGTCGAGGCCGGGGATTCGGTCCGCTTCGACATGTCCGACCAGGCGCCTGCCGCGTTCGGCGGAACCAAGGGCATGGGCGAGTGGAAGCTCCTCCAGGACTTCCTGCGCGACCCCTCCGACCCCAAGGCCACGGCGGGCCGCCTCGAAGCCGCGGCCGCCAAGGCGTACCAGGGCTGAGGCGGACATCATGACCGTCACCACCGCCTCCGCCCGGACCGAAGAACCGGCCGGCTCCCCTTCCCGGGGGACGGACACCCGGCAGCGCGCGACGCGGCGCCGGCGGGCCGTCGCCGTCACCTTCGTCCTCCCGGCGCTGCTCCTCCTCGGCGCGCTCGTCGTCTACCCGGTGCTGTTCTCGGTCGGCCGCAGCTTCTTCGACGCGGGCGGCAGCCGGTTCGTCGGCGGCGGGAACTACGCCGAGGTGTTCCGCGACCCGGCGACGCTCAAGGCCATCCGCAACAGCACCATCTGGATCGTCGTCGCTCCGACCGTGCTCACCGGGCTCGGTCTGATCCTCGCCGTCCTGGTGGAGAAGGTGCGCTGGGCCACCGCGTTCAAACTGCTGCTGTTCCTGCCGATGGCCGTGTCGTTCCTCGCGGCCGGAATCATCTTCCGCCTCGCCTACGAGGAGAACCCCGACAAGGGCGTACTCAACGCGGCCGCCGTCGGGGTGCACGACGCCTTCGAGGACTCGGCCGCCTATCCCTCCGCGCGCGCCCGTGACGGCCAGGGTCTGACCAAGGGCTCCGACGGGTCGTACGCGACATCGGACACGGTGTCACCCGGCGGGACGACGGTCCTGGGGCTCGTCGGCGTGGCGCCCAAGGACGTACCGTCCCAAGCCGAATCCGCCTTCCCGGCGGCTGCCCGGGAGGCGGCCGGGACGGAGCTGCGCGGCGTGGTGTATCTGGACTTCGCTCCGGGCGGCGGCGGCGAGCAGGGCAAGGTCGACAAGGCCGAGAGCGGGCTGCCGGAGATGTCCGTCGAGGCGGTCCGGGACGGGACGACCGTCGCCCGTGCCACCACAGCGGCCGACGGCTCCTTCAGCTTCAAGGACCTCGACCCCGGCGCGTACACCGTGCGGCTTCCGGCGGCGAACTTCGCCCCGCCCTACGAAGGTGTCTCCTGGCTCGGACCCGCGCTGGTCACCCCGGCCATCATCGGAGCGTACCTGTGGATCTGGACGGGTTTCGCCATGGTGCTGATCGGCGCCGGGCTGGCCTCGCTGCCGCTTGACACCCTCGAAGCGGCCCGCGTGGACGGCGCGACCGAGTGGCAGGTGTTCCGCAAGATCACCGTGCCTCTGCTCGCTCCCATCCTGACCGTGGTCTTCGTGACCCTGGTGATCAATGTGATGAAGGTCTTCGACCTCGTCTACATCATCGCGCCCGGTCCGGTGCAGGAGGACGCCACCGTGCTGGCCACCCAGATGTGGCTGGTCTCGTTCGGCGGAGGCAACAACCAGGGGCTGGGAAGCGCGCTCGGCGTGCTGCTCCTGCTTCTGGTCATCCCCGCCATGGTCTTCAACGTCCGCCGCTTCCGCAGGAGTCAGTCATGAGCACCACCGCACCCACCCGGCCGGCGGCGGAGGTGAAGCAGCCGGTGTCCACCGGGTCCGCGCGTCCGCGACGCACCGCGGGAAGCCGGCTCAGCCGCTGGCTGGGCAACAGCCTGGTCCAGGCATTCCTCGTCGTGATCAGTCTCGTCTGGATCACTCCGCTCGCCGGCCTGCTCCTCTCCTCGCTCCGCACGGCGCGGGACAACGCGTCGAGCGGCTGGTGGACCACCCTCACCAGCCCGGGACAGCTGTCCTTCGACAACTACACCGCGCTGCTCGGCAACACGGGGATCACCCGGGCGTTCTGGAACACCGTGTTCATCTCGGTGCCCGCCACCGCGCTGGTCGTCGTGATCGCGGCGCTGGCCGGATACGCCTTCGCCTGGCTGGAGTTCCCCGGCCGGGACTGGATCTTCCTGCTGGTCGTGGCCCTGCTCGTGGTCCCGGTCCAGATCGGCCTGCTGCCGGTCGCCAAGCTCTTCGGGCAGCTGGGCCTGTTCGGCACCATCCCCGGTGTGGTGCTCTTCCATGTCGCCTACGGGCTGCCCTTCGCGATCTTCCTGCTGCGCAACTATTTCGCCGACATCCCGCGCGAAATGCTGGAGGCCGCCCGGATGGACGGCGGTGGCGAGTGGCGGATCTTCACCCGGCTCGTCATCCCGGTGGGACGCCCGGCCATCGCCAGCCTCGCGATCTTCCAGTTCCTGTGGGTGTGGAACGACATGCTGGTGGCGCTGCTCTTCGCGGACACGTCGTCGCAGCCGCTCACCGTTGAACTTCAGTCGCAGGTACGGCAGTTCGGCAGCAACATCGACGTCCTGGCCCCGGGTGCCTTCCTCTCGCTGATTGTGCCCGTAGTGGTGTTCTTCGCCTTCCAGCGGCACTTCGTGCAGGGAGTGATGGCGGGGTCCGTCAAGTGATCGCGGCGCCCTGATGCGAGCCCCCGGAAGCGGGCGACGACGGGCCGTGAGGAGGCGTAACCGTCACCGGTTCACGCGTCCTCACGGCCCGCCCGCTCTCCCGCGGATGCGGTGGCCGGGTCAGCAGGTCTCGCGCACGTACCCGCTGCCGCCCGCCGGAGTGACGTCGACGTCCCGTCGGACCACGCTCACGCGGTCACCGTAGACGCACGCGTTCTTCAAGCCGGCGCTCGTGTACTCGATGAAGATGGCGTTGTCGCCGAAGGCCGAGATGTACTGGCCGCACTCGTTCCACCGGGGGTCGCCGCATTCCTCGGCGATCGCGAAGTCGAGCCCGTTGGCCTTTCGGTTGCCGGCCAGTTCGACGGTGTTCTTCTGCGCGACGGCCAGCCCCTCGGCGTGGGCGTGCTGCGAGAGGAGACGGATGTAGGACTGGGCATGGTCGGCGGTGATCCTGCCGTCCACCACGTCACGGGTGAAGGTGTCGTAGTTGTCGAGCTCGACGGCGTCGAAGCCCTTGGACGCGCACTGGTCGATAGAGCCATTGATCTTGTCCGCGATCCGCTGGCGCTTGGCGTCCGTGGTGATGTCGAGGATGACCTCGTCCCAGTCGGGGTCGACGACCGGGCCGCCGGCGTCGGTCAGCAGCAGGTCGCTGTCCCATTCCTGCGGTCCGCCGGCGTCGCCTTCCTGCTGGGTCTGGAAGGCGTTCACGTAGCAGATGTTGTAGAGACCCGGTGCCGGGGACGCCTTCACATCACGGCTGACGACCTTGACCCCGGAGGGCGGGGTGTAGGCCCCGCCGATCTGGTAGTCGAAGGGCGCGTTGACCGGCGGAAGGGTGAAGGCCGGGTTGGCCCCGGCCCTGGTCAGGTCGAGCGCGGTGGCGGCGGCGCCGAGGGTGGTCGCTAGAGCGAGACCGGCCACGACGGCTCCGGTCCTGGAACGGCGGCGGGAGCGCATGGGGAACTCCAAAGGAGGCGTGAGCGCCCGTGAGGGCGGGAGGAAGTGGGAAGGAACGACTCGGGGGTTGGTGGTGCGGTGTACGGGGGCCGGTGCCGGTACGGCAGCACGACGGCCTCCTCGGCGAGCGGCTGACCCGCTCGCCGAGGAGGCCTGTCTCACTGCTGTGGAGCACCGTCGCCGGCCGGCGACGCCGCTGGACGTGTCAGCGCGCGTTCACTTCGGCGGATCAGCCCGTGTTCACTTCGGACGAGAAGGAGTTGACCTTGAGGCCGGCTCCGCCCTCCCACGGTTCGAAGCCCGCCTGGACGCTCGTGAGGTACCACGAGGAGTCGCCGAAGCCTCGGCTGTTGGCGTGGCTGATGAACTCCTTGACGTCGAAGTCGAGTTCGTCGACGGCGGACGGGGCCACATAGGAGATGACCTTGTTCTGGCCGTTGTCTCCCTCCCACACCTGCCATGTCGTCCCCGCCATCGTCACGGTGGTGCCGGTATCGGAGCCGATGGGCTGGATGGGACCGACCTTGTTGGCCCAGATCATGATTTCGACCTTGGACACACCGTCGGTCTTCGGCTCCGGGTCGAGCCAGATGTCGTAGGACGCGTTGTAGACCCCGTCAGCGGTGTAACCGTAGGACACACTGCTCGGGGCGCTGCTGATGGAGCTGATCCGCGCGGGCAGCTTGGTGCCGGGTGAGCACGCCGTGTAGTGGCAGCCGTTGAAGATGGACGGATAGGACTTGGGGGCACCGTTGGTGGGGACCTGGCCCTCGGCCTTCGTCACCTCGAAGCCGGACCCGGTGGGGCTGACACACTGTGCGCCGGCGGGGTTCCACAGATTGTTCTGCACCGTGTACGCGCCGACCGTGGCCCTGTCGTACTGACCGCATATCTCGGCTGCCTGCGCGGGGCCGCCCAGGGTCATCAGCGCGGCCCCCGCGGCGACCGCCGGCAACAGGGCGTAGACGGCGGTTCGCGTGGAGAGTTTCATGCTGTCTTCCATTCATGTGGGGATGAAAGGGAATAGCTCGTGACCTGCCAAGAGCCTGTGACAAGAAGAGAGGGGCCGAGCGCCCGGGGCGGTGCTCGTGCGCGGCCGGCGGACGTCAACGCCGGGCTGTACCGCCGCCGGCGAGGCTGATCTCGGAGTTCCAGTACGCGTCCGGGGGCAGTGTGTCCCAGGGATTCTTGTCCGCCATGGTGTCCGGCGTGACGTAGACATGCCCGGCGTTGCGCTGGCGCGCGAGGTCCATGACGCCACGCATCCGGTTCTCGTCCGGGACGTCATAGACGAGGTGCCAGACCTTGTCCGGGGAAGCGCGGTTCTCCCATGCCTGCGGCTGGTGGCCGCGGTACGAATTCTCGTCGCCCTCGAAGGTGACCAGTGTGTCGGCGGCCTGGGTGTAACACTCCTCGACACCGGTCCCCGGGTTGTCGACGACGACCGCGCCGGCGCCATGGCTGCTCTCGACGTAGTTCTTCAGCTCGATGTACCGGTTGACGTCGGCGTTTCCGGAACCGCAGCGCGCCAGTCCCTCGTCGAAGAAGATGCCGCCGAGTCCCGCGCCACCGTAGAGCCGGTACCAGGCGTCGACATCGGCCTTGATCTGCCGCATCCACTCGTCCGGGTCGGTGGAGCCGGACCGCGTGGTCATGCCGGTGGTACCGAAGTAGCCGGTCGCCACATAGCCGATGACGGTGATGCCGGCGGCGTCGGCCTTCTTGATGGCGTCGGTGTACTGATCGTCACCGTCGCCGGGACCGTTGTACGGGTTGGCGACCGCCAGCCCGACCCCCGTTCCGGACCGGGTGAGCTGGTCCCACAGGGCGCCGGGGTAGAAGTAGGCGGGTACGGAGACCTTCTGGGAGATCGCCTGCGTGGTGGCGCCCGCGGGCGCATCCGGCACGGCGATGGCCGGGACCGCGCAGAGGGCGAGGGCTCCGGCGGCGAACACCCCGCCTATCAGGGAGCGCGTGGAACGCGACGTCATGGTGTACCTCTTTCGTGGGGGGATGCCGGATGGTCGCGTGTGCGTGGGGCGCGGGCACGATCGACCGTCGGCCGGTGGGGCTGTGAGGCGGCCACCAGACGGGTCCTGTGGGTGCCGAATCCGGTAATAACCGGGGTGTGCGCTGGGGACGCACGTCAGAGGGCCTCCTTCCGCGGAACACGACATGGAAAAGGATCGGGGGTACGGACGCTCCTCCACCGCCTACGAAAGGAGGATCGGGAGGGCGCTTCCGCACACCCTAGGAGCTGCTTTTCCGGCTCACAAGGTTTTCCATGACGTGCCGTCATACCGCTTACCCATACTGCTCACTGGTCGCGAGAAGTGGCCTGAATCAGGGGCGAATACACGAGGGTCACCGCGCTCCACAACAATGGATCGAGCCGCGTTCGAAATGCGCACCCGGATTGACCGTTGTGCCGTTCGGCGCGGCCGGGGACCGGTGTGCTCTCCCGCCGGTCACGGCTGACGGCGGCGCTGCTGAACGGCGCCGCCGAGAGGTGGGACAACCACCATGGTTGTCGTCACGCCGGCCTTTCTGAGAGCGGCGACAATGGCGGGATTCGCCTGCGAGTCGGTCACTACGGTGTGGACGGAACCGATATCAGCGACTTTCGCCTGATGCACCCTGCCCAGTTTGGAACTGTCGGCGACGACTATTCTGTGGTCCGCCTGCTCCAGCATGACGCGGTCGATCTCCGCTCCACGGGAGCTGTGCCGCGTGATTCCGGCTGCCGGGCTGATGCCGTCGGCCCCGACGATCGCGAAGTCGAAGCGGTACGAACGCAGCGATTCCTCGGCTCCCTTTCCGACGAGGTCGTTCGAGAGCGACCTGGCGGTTCCTCCGGTGACGACGACGTGGACCATCTGACGCGCCGTGAGGGACGTCGCCGTGTCGAGGCCGTTCGTCACGACCGTCAGATCCGACCGCGCGGCCAGGCACCTGGCGACGCAGTCCATCGTGGTACCGCCGCTCAGCGCGATGGTGAGCGGACGGCTGGGGATCAAGGACGAGGCCAGGGAACCGATGCGGCGTTTCGCCTCGGTGTTCTGGGAATGCCGCAGGCTCACCGGCAGCTCGACGCCACGCCGGGCCGCGGTGACCTTGCCGTAGGAACGGCGGATGAGGCCCGTTTCCTCCATCATCGCCAGATCCCTGCGGACCGTGGCTCCGGAGACTCCGAGAATTCTGGGCAGGAGGTGGACTTTCAGTTCTCCGCGCTGCGACAGAAGTGTGAGAACGATCGAGACGCGCTCGTCGCGTTTCCTGTCGGTCATCGGCCGCTCCGCGGTCGCCTCAACTTCGCCTGCCCTTCCGGCAAACCCGAAGTGCTACGACCTGGAGCCCTCGTTCGCCTGCGCTATGCCTGCCCCGCGACAGCTGTGTGTGAGGCCGCGGACCGCCGCGGCCACACCGGTTGTCGCCCGCCTCCCCCACGCACGCGTGCGGGGGTCTCACGGCGGCGCGCGGTGTTCACGTCTGCCGACGCGGGAGGCGCCGACGGACTGCCACTCTCTCGCGCGCGCTCCCCGAACGGACCAGGGAAAATCCCTAGGCCCAAAACCCGGGAACGGACAGCACACGACCGTCGGCGCCCGCAAGCTGGTGGGCACGAACAGCCCCACCCTTCCCACCGGCGTGGTACAACCGCACACCAAGGAAGCAGGCACGACTCATGGGTGCACTGAACGAACAGTCCGCCGTCCGCTCGCTCGAACTGGGCGACGCCCGCCTCACCTACGTCGTCGACGGAGCGATGGGCATGCTGCCGGAGAGCTTCCTCCCGGCGGTACCCACGCGGTACTGGCAGGAGCATCCGGAGACGCTCGACGAGCACGGCTTCGTGGCCATGTCGGCGGGTGGCCTGCTCGTGGAGCGTGACGGCCGCCGCCTGCTCATCGACGCCGGGCTCGGACCCGTGTCCGGGCCGACCAGGGTCTACGGAGAGCCCGTCGGACACACGAACTCCGGCGCTCTCCCGGACACCCTTGCCGCGCTGGGCATCGCGCCGCACGACATTGAGGCCGTGGCCTTCACCCACCTCCATGTCGACCACACCGGCTGGGCCTTCGCGCCGGAGAAGTTCTTCCCCGACGCCCGCTATCTCGTCGCCGCCGAAGAGTGGGCACCGCACGGCCGCGGCGAGACGGTTCCCGGCGCACCGGCTCAGGACACCATCGAACCGATGAAGAGCGCGCACACCCTGATCTCACACGGGGACGAGATCTTCGATGGCGTGCACGCCCTAGTGACGCCGGGGCATTCCCCCGGACACACCTCGTATGTGATCACCGCGGGAGACGAACGGGTCGTGGTCTTCGGTGATGTCTTCCACATCCCGGCGCAGATCGCTCATCCGCACTGGGGGTCGCGCCCCGACTCCGACAGCGCCGCGGTCACCACGGCGCGCCGGCGCATCGCCGGGGAACTCGCCCGGCCGGGAACGATCGGGTTCGCCTTCCACTTCGGTGACCAGGCATTCGGACGTCTGATCGGCACGCGGTGGGAGCCCGTTGAGACAGAAGCGGTCCTGCCCGCCCCCAGGGCACTCGGATGACACGCACACCACGCGTGGTGCTCCCGGCCCGTCGCGCCAGGCGTTCGCCCGGTGGCGTCCGCCGCTGCCACCGCGGGCGCGGGCCCTTCCCGGGGAGGGACCGCGCACCTTTCACCACACGCCGTGGCCGCCCGCGATCACGGCTCTGAGCTCGTCCAGCGATTCCCGCATCAGCTGGGCCATCTCGCGTTCCTCGGCCGCCATGATCCACCGCTCGAAGCCGACCTTGAAGACGGCGACCCCCGCCTCGGCGGTCAGGCTCGCGGCCGATTCCGCGACGCCGCGTCGGCGCAGGGTGTCGGTGAGCGCGGCCGAGATCGAGGCGAGCTTGATCAGCTCGCGCTCCTTGAGTTCCGGGTTCGCCGTGATGACCGTCTGTCGCTTCCGCGCGTACTCGCGGCGATCGGCGAACACCTCGGAGACGGCGTCAAGGGCCGCCGCCAGCGCGTCGATCGGCGCCGCGGACTCCGGTGCGCCGGCGACCGCCCGTACGAACAGCTCCTGCAACTCGCCGGAGCCGGCGAACAGTACCTCGCGCTTGTCGGCGTAGTGGCGGAAGAAGGTCCGCTCCGTGAGCCCGGCGCGTTTGGCGATCTCCGCCACGGTGGTCTGCTCGTACCCTCGCTCGGTGTAGAGCTCCAGCGCCGCTGTCGCCAGGCGCCCGTGCGCGTTCGGCTCCCATCTGCCCATGGTCAGATCCTACGTGATGACGGCAGCTGACATCAGACGGAGCGAAAACCTCTGGCAGGGGCCACCGCTTCCACACCCTGCCACCACCGCCTGACGAGCGGCGCGGACGCCGCCCGGGCACCGCGCGTCCGCTCGGGCGGCGTGTCGTACCGGTCCTCGTCACCGGGCCGTGGTGACGGGGACCCGCACCGGGTTGGAGGTCACCAGGACCCCGCCGATGGTGGCGCGGGCCGTGATCGACGCCGTGCCGCCGCTCACCGCCCTGACCACGCCCTCGCTGTCGACCGTGGCGACCTTCGGCCGGGAGCTGGAGTAGCTGACGGCGACCGGCGCGGGCGAGACGCTGTCGGCGTTGAGGGCCAGGTCGTCACCGGTGACCGTGATCTCGGACGTGTCCATATCGGCTGTGTTGATCCGCTTGTTGAAGCCGTTGCCATAGGTGTTGTGCGCGAGGGTGATGTCATCCGCGCCGTCGAAGGTGAACAGCGGGGACGGATGGCCGGCGGGCGGCGCGTCCGTGGTCACGGTCGTCGTGTCGCCCACGCGCAGGGCCCGCGAGGGTCCGGTGAGCCGCAGGTGGGCGTAGCGCTCGACGCGGTTGTCACGGAAGGTCAGACTGCCCACGCCGCGGCCGGAGAGAATGGTCCCGCCGGTGAGGTTGAAGTCGTTGTCCTCGATGAGGACGTTGCGGTGCACCGGCTGTCCCGCGACGAAGTCCTGGTTGGTGGGGTCGAAGAAGATGACGGGGCTCGCGGGGCGGTCGAAGACATTGCCGCGGATGGTGACATTCCGTACCGGGCCCGACTCGTACCAGGCACGGGCGTCGGACGAGATGTAGATACTGGCCATGCTCATGCCGTCGAAGCGGTTGTTCTCGATCAGCACCGGCCTGCGCGTCGTCACGAGGATCCCTCGCGTGGGCACGGCCTGGAACGTGTTGCCGGTGATCTCGACGGTCGGCGTGTAGGTGGTGTTCTCGGCCACGTAGTCGCCCGGGGCGGCGAGCACCGCGGCGGGCAGCGCCCGGTCGAGGACCACGGTCATGGTGCGCAGATAGGTGTCCGGGTCCGCACCGGCCGGGACACCGCTGCCGGTCGGTCCGGTCGCCGAGACCACCTTCGCCGTCGCGCCGGGGGCGGCGAGCATGGTGCGCTTGTCGACGAGTTCGACCGTGTCGCCCGGATGGAACTGGGGAAAACCGGACGTCTCGTGGTGCATGTAGCGCAGCCGCAGCGTCTTCCGCTCGGCGGCGGTCACCTGGAGATAGGTGCCGTGGATGTTGATCGGGTCGTCCTGCGGGTTGTCGAAGAGGCTGTTGGTGACGCGCACCGTGCCCTTGACGCCGGACATCTGGATGTGGTCGGCGAAGCCCGAGGTGACCCGGCCACTGCCGCGGTCGGCCTTGAAGGTGACCGAGTCGATGCTGATGTCCTCGCTGAGCTGGCCCACGATGCCGAAGCCGTGCAGATAGCCGAGCCGGAGATGGTCGACCGTGACACGCGACGACTCCCAGAACAGCGCGCCCGGCGTGTCTCTGGTGACCTCGCGCATCTGATACACGTATCCGCGGTCGCCGGGGGTGGCGGCGTCGCCGTACGCGATCCGCAGCCTGTCGCCGCCGAGGTCAGTGATCTTCGTGACGTTCTGGAAGACCGGGTTGGACGTACGCCACGTCCTGTTGGTGGCGGGGTCGTGGACCTGGGAGTAGTCGAAGGAGTCCGTGCCGGTCCAGTACGGCTGTCCGGTGGCCGGGCTCCGCTCGCCGTTCCAGCGCACCGAGGTGCCTTCCACGGCGTAGTCGTACGTCTCGGGGATGTCGATGATCCGGTAGGCCTGCCCGGAGACGACTCCGGCGCCGGCGACCGTGATGTCGACCGTTTTGGGGGCGACCCAGGTCTGCGAGAAGTTGGTGAAGCGCACGTCGCGCGAGCGGATCGCCGCGAAGACGGTCTGGAAGCCGTGGTTGACGATCCTCGACCCGCCGCCGTCGACGACGACGTCCCGCATGTCCTCGACGAGGATGCCGATGTTCTTCGTCTTGAACGCCTGGTCGCTGCCGACCGTGTTGCTGACGTACAGCTCCCGCTTCGGCGTCCGTTCGGGCCAGATGTGGTACGTACCGGGCGGGAAGTGGACGGTGGTGGGGCCGTCCACGGCCTTCGCGTGCGCGATCGCCGCGTTGACGGCCGCCGCGGAATCGGCCTTGCCGGAAGGGTCCGCGCCGAAGTCCGTGACGTCGATGACCGTGCGGCCGGTGTTGTCCACGACGGCCCCACCGTGAAGACCTCCGATGACCGTGGCGGTCTGCGGACGCAGGGCGGGCTGCGCGGTCGCTGTTCCCGTCAGGGCGGTTAACACCCCGACGGCCAGGACAGTGGCTGTGCGGAGGGGACTGCGCCCGCCGAGCCGTGAGCGGGCGGAGCCCGGTCGCGTCAGTCTCATGTCATTCCTTGGGGGGTGTCCGAGGCCAATCATCCGATGTCGTAGCTGGAAGGTAGGGCCGCCACCAAAAAAGAACAAGGGGAGCAACAGAAGTAAACAATCCACGCCATGCTGAACTGAACTGCGCTGGGTGACGGGTGCGTTCACCGTGGACAGCGAAGGCGTGGGGTGCCGTGGATCGTGTCACGTGCTCTTGGTGAGGCGGGTCCAGCCCGCTGGTGGGGCCAGGAGCGTGCGGACGTGCGGCTTCCATCTCCGGATCCGCACATCGCCCCGGTAGCCGCGCAGAATCAGGTAGCCAAGGTGTTCCAGCGCTTTGAGGGCGAATCCGTTGGCCGGGCACATCTCCGCGCCTTTGCCGAAGGGGAGGAAGGCTCGCCGCTGGTCGTCAGCGAGCCTTTCCCAGCGCGACGGATCGAAGTCCAGCGGCTTGTCCCATACGGCACCCGACCGGTGGATCGCGTGTGTGCCGATCATGACATGTTCGCCCTTGCTGACCGGCACACCGCGTATGTCGTGGTCCGTTGCCGACACCCTGACCAGGCGCCACGCGGTCGGGTACAGGCGCAATGTCTCCCTGACCAGAGAGCGGACCTGGTCCGGCCGTACAGCAGGGGTGTTGTACCCGTACTGGATGCCGAGCAGCACGACCCATTCGAGGGTGACTCCGGTGAACCCGACAACGGAGAGTATGAGTCGCTGCAGAAGTTGCGCGCGGTCCGCCGAGGTCAACTCGCCCCGCATACTCAGCACCACATCGACCAGATCGCTCACGTCGACGTCGGTTGCGGCTTCGGTTTCCCGGGCTGGAATCCGTCCGAGCTGTTCGGCGAACCCGGCTCGGATACGGCTTACCGAACGGTGCGAGCGCGTCGCCACGCGGCCGACGATGTCGTCGGCGATGACGCTCGATTTTATGTACGCGTCGACAAGCGAGTTGAGTTCGGCGTGACGAGGGTGCGCGACAACGGGGGCGAAGAAGCGCCGGACCAGCCCCACTCCCCAGCGTTGGTGCCGCAGACGGCCGCGGCTGTCACTCACCTCATGAAGGGCGAAGTCAACATCGAACGATGAAGGGAGATCGTGATGGCTCAGGGCTCTGAGCAGTTCGTGTGACGCCGCCGTCCGGAGCGCCTGGGGAAGAGGCTCAGCACCCAGGCGGAAGAAGCCGGACTGCTGTACATAGTGGTCGGCCGAGTCGACCAGAATCTCCCGGGCGGAATCGGCGTCGGCGACGAACAGCGTCCCGAAGCGGAGCCTGAACGGGCCGTCCGCGTCCGCCGCCAGGCTTTCCCACCGCCGCAGATGACGCCACAGGCTCTGTCTGTCCATGAACAGACAGTCAATCCTTCCGCCCGTACCTGTCACCGTACTGGTTTCGACGCGCACGCATCTCGCCGCTGAGTGCTCGAAGGCATCTGGTGATCCATGACATTGCCGGTCCTCCTCATCAAGCGGTTGACAGCCGGCCGTGGGCGCACCGCTTCGGCTACGACACTACCCACCTCGCAGAAGCGGGGAACTGACAAAACCGGCCACAGGCGGCGCCGCGAAGCAGGTCTGCCGGTGTTGCTGCGCGAGGTCGATGATCCGCGGTGGCTGGAGTGGCCGCGGCACCACGACCGCGGCGAGAGCGCCGTCCACTTCGCGAGCTGGACGGCGCCGGCCTTGCCACGGTCAACCGGGCACTGGCCGAACTCGGCCGCGTCGTGGTCTCCGAGGAACTGCCGGCGAGCGACTACGACGGGCTGAGCCGATTGCAGATGTCCCGTACGACCAGGGGCCGCATGCCCTCCCGCGGGTTGAGGTCCGGGCCGTACGTGGGCCGCCAGGTCGCGGTAGTCCTTCCAGCCGAGGCTCCGCGATGAATGGCCTGACGGACAGTCCTGGGCCGTGTCTCAGGTAGCGGGTGAGTCCCGGGCGGAGAGTTCTTCGGCCAGTTCCATACAGCGCAGGCGAGCTGGGGAGAAGTCGTAGGGCATCTTGCCGATGGCTTCGAACGCGCTCATGGAGTCAGCCTCCCGCCTGCCAGAGCTGAGGTCGGCCTCGCCCTCGCCGTCATCGGCGGTAGCGGGGTGCGAAGTGTCCCAGGCGTCGAAGAGGGCATCGTCGTCCTTGTCCAGGCCGGACTCCTCGATGACGGCGTGCAGGACGTTCTCGAAGGCGTGCCGCTCGGCGGCCAGTTGAGCCACCCGTGGATCATCGACGGCGACGCTGTCGTCGAGTGCCTCCTCGGCGTCGTCGATGCGGTCGGAGTCCTCCCGCAGAGTGGGATGCGTGGCCAGGACGATGAAGCGGGTGGCCTGGACGGCCGCGCCGAGCGGGCCGAAAATCCGCTCAGTGACCAGCAGCGTGTCCAGGTCCGCCTGACGCGGGGAACCCTCGGGCAGGCTCTTGAGGCGTTCGGTGACGAAGTCGGAGAGCAGGCCCATCCGGCTGCCTTCGGTGCGCATCCGCTGCACGGCGGTCCGTTGCCGCCGCAGTTTCGCCTCCTGCTCGGCGAGGGTTTCCTCCAACCGCTCCAGGATGCCCGCGATGCCTTCTCCGCTGTCCGCACCGGCGGAAGCCGTGCCGGTGGTGAAGGCGTCACGGATGTCGTCCAGGGCGATCCCCGCGTCGGCCATCTTGCGAATCCACAGCAAGCGGATCATGTCCTCGTACTCGTAGCGGCGGCGGTCATCGCCACCCCGCTCAGGCTCGGGGAGCAGGCCGATCTCGTGGTAGTGGCGAATCGCCCGTGGCGTGCTGCCGGCGAAGGCCGCCGCGTCACCGATCTTGACCTGGCGGGGTGGCATGAAAGACGAACGCATGAGCGGGGACCTTTCCTCAAAAGATCGGGACGTAAGTCCAGCGGACCACATGCCGCTACGGAAGGTGCAACCCCATCCGCGGCTTATGCCCACCACAGGCGGCAACGACTTCAGCACCGACCACTGCTCATCAAAAAGAGCCCCCGCCCCACATCTTGATCATCATCGTGCGGGGCGCGCACAGGAAGCCGAACCCGGAACACGGCCTAGATGAGGCTGAGCGCCTGCATCGCGTCGCGTTCGATGCGCGACAGCTCGTGGAGGATGGAGCCGGCCTGCGTGAGGTTCTGCGCGTCGCCGGATTCGCCTGCCGCCGCGACGAGTCCGGCCACCTGTGTCCAGAGGGTGGCGGCCTCGGCATACAGGCTGTGGCCGGTGCGCAGGTGGTTGTTGTCGATCACTTGGGCGCACTCGGCCAGAAAGTCCCGGTAGAGATTACGGAACAGGGCGCCGCCGGTGCCGGCCCTTTCCATGAGGGTGGCGGCACGTGACAGGTCCGCCTGCGGATTGTCGCCGCGCCGCAGCCACTTCGGCACGTGCTCGGCGGTCTTCCCGATGCCCCTGTGGCCCAGGTTCGCGATGGGCGGGTTCAGGAAGGCGTCGGCGCAGCTCTTGATCGCGGGGATGATCCGGTCCTGCGGTGGCGTCGGGGGGCTGGGCGCTGTGATGGTGAAGGAGCGGTGCTTGGCGGTCATGGGGCCGCGCTCGGCTCTGGCCTTGGCCAGGCCGGCGAGGCCGGTGGAGACGGATCCGCCCTGGGCGGCGGTGTCCACCAGGTAGGCGTCCTGTTCGTCGTAGCCGTACATGGCCACGATGTGTCCGCCGAAGTGCACCTTGGTGCTGAAGTAGTCCAGGTGGTAGCTGTCGAGCTGAAGGCCGACCGGCCGGCCGGCCCCGATGGGTGCCGCCACGTTCTGCCATGCCTTGCGCGGGGAGGTGGTCTCCTCGACCTGTAGCTCAAGTCCGAGTGTGGCGGCCAGGTTCCTGGTGAGCTCGAACGGCTTGACCCGGCCTCCCAGGAAGGGAAAGCCCATGCTCTTGCTGTCCCAGTAGACGAAGGACAACCCGGAGCCGAGCCCGAACAGCATGGGCTCGGACAAGTCGAGTCCCTCATGCCGCAGCAGTACACCCAGCGCCGTCGTCTCGCAGTGCCGCATACCGCGGACATCGATGTCTTTCACCATGGTCATGCCGCTCATTCTCCTTCCTCGCCTGACGACAACGCCGCAGATGGGCATGCCGGGCCACCACGCCCCAGACACGATCTGCCGGACAGGGCCCGGCGAGGCCACCCTCACGCTGTCCGGCGAACAGCCCGACATCACCCGCTCAAGTGCCGTAGCGCCGGATACAACGCAGGTGCCCCAAGGGCGGCGGGCCGTGCTGAACTGCCCGGAAAGGAACCGGGGAAGGCGCAGAAGGCGTAGATGGCATGTCACCGACGGCGGCCCGCTGCGAGAACCGCGTCCGAAAACGCGCGCGACACCGCACCGGCGCCTCGCTCCTTTGTGGTTCAGCCCTGGAGAAACACGCAATTCACGGAGACAGCGGCTGCGCGGAGAAGCGACCCACCGCAAGCGATCAGGATGATCGATCAGCGACATCTCGGGGAACCAGGACATCAGGGAGACAACGGCAACGCTGTTTTCCAAGCGGGCAAGAGACGCGCCGGGACAATAGTGAAGTCCGTGCCCGAAAGCGAGATGGGAGTTGTTTCCCCGATGCGGGTCGAATACCTCCGGCCTCTCGAAACGCTCCGCGTCACGATTCGCCGCAGCCCAGGACAGCCAGATCCGGTCGCCGGTAACGGCCGGCATGTCTCCGATATGGACGTGCTGTGTGGTGAAACGCCGGACGGCGAGCATCGCGGGCGAGTTCCAGCGCAGTGCCTCTTCCGTTATCGCGTGCACGGTCAGGTCACCGGACCGAAAGTCGGACATGTGGGTCGGGTGGCTGAGCAGTGCCATGACGCTGGTGGCGATCAGGCTCGCAGTGTTGTGGTAACCGCCGAAGAGAAGGAGGAAAGCCATGGCCACCAGTTCGTCGGCGGCGAGGCGACCTTCAGCGTCATGGGCGAGAATGAGTGCGGACAGGAGGTCATCGCCGGGTTTTCCCGCTTGCCGTCGATCAGCGCGCCAAGGAAGCGATACATGTGCCGCATGGCCTCACGTGACTGTGGAGCGGCTCCGGCGGCAGCACTGAGCAGCGTGTTCGTCCACGCTCGGAAGTCGAAGCGCTTCTCCTGCGGGACGCCCAGCAGACGGCAGATCACTTCCATGGACAACGGCATGGCGAAATCAGCCACGATGTCCGCGCGACGACGGGCAGAAATCTGATCCAGCAGCCGGTCGGTGATCTCCTGAATATCGTCTCGTAAAAGCTCGGTCCGGCGGGGTGTGAATGTGCTGTTCACCAGGCGTCGCAGGCGAGTGTGGTCCGGTGGGTCTGTGTTGAGGAGATGCGCGTCGAGTTCGGTTGGCATGGAGCTTCCGTCCCGGCCGCCACTTCGGGCATGACGCTTGTTCAGCGACAGGGCGGGATCCATTGCCGCGTCACGCACCTCCCGGTACCCGGTGACGAGGAGGAGCGGGGCGCCATCCTGGGTGACGGCCCGGTGGACGGCGCCTTTGCACCGCAGGGCCGCGTAGGAGGCATGCGGGGCTGAGAAGAAATCCTCGTCCAGGGCGAGTGGATCATGAAACGTGGACAACCGGGGCTCCCTCTTTCCAGGTGGATGGATGCATCGGCGGTCAGTCATGGAGACACGCCGCTGGTCCGGGGACTCATATGACGTGGATCGTATGCCCGTTCCGTCGGCCATCCATGAGGAGTCGCACGCCCAACCAACCGGCTGGAGACATCGGAGCGGCGCCGGGAAAAGCGTTGGACATCGCGTAGGGCAGGAGCGAGCGTGGACGGCATGCAGCAGAACATCTGGGACGCCGAGACCGCCCAGCGCTATGACACGCCCGGCTCGGGTATGTTCGCGCCCGAGGTCGTGGGGCCGACCGTGGACCGGCTCGCTCGGCTCGCGGGGGACGGGCCGGCGCTTGAGTTCGCCATCGGGACCGGACGGGTGGCCGTCCCGCTCGCCGGGCGGGGGGTCTCCGTCACCGGCATCGAGCTCTCGCTCCCGATGGTGGAGCTACTGCGGACCAAGGCGGACGAGGCGACGATCCCCGTGGTCATCGGTGACATGGCGACCGCCGTCGCCCCCGGGAAGTTCAGCCTCGTCTACCTCGTCTTCAATACGATCTCCAACCTGCTCACCCAGGATGAGCAGGTCGAGTGTTTCCGCAACGCCGCCCGCCATCTCGCGCCCGGCGGCCGGTTCGTGATCGAGCTCTGGGTGCCGGAGCTGCGCAAGCTCCCGCCGGGCCAGACGGCCACCGTCTGGCAGTCCGAACCCGGCTATATCGGTCTGGACACCTACGACGTCCTGCACCAGCACGTGGTGTCGCACCACTTCCGGTTCGACGAGACCCAGGAGGCGCGGTTGTCCCGCAGCCCTCACCGCTACATCTGGCCGGCCGAACTCGACCTCATGGCCCGACTGGCCGGGTTCGAACTGGAGACCAGGCACGCGGACTGGGACGGAGCCGCGTTCACGGCCGAGTCGCGCTCTCACGTCTCCGTCTACCGCGTCCCGCCCGTGTAGTGGCTCCCGTGCCCGAGTGCGGCCCAGGGGCGGGAAGTGACGAGCAGCGCGGTGGCGGGCGCCCCGGTCCCGCCATACGGTGGACGGAGCCTCGCCTTCCCGGGCCGTGACGCGAGAAAGGGATGTGGTCCATGGGCGCCCACTCCCCCGAGCCGGTTCCGCAGCCGGTGCTGTCCCCGCTGTCAGCCGCGGCGATCTTCCTGGTCCTCACCATCGACGAGGGCGGCGAGCCGGTCACACGGGGGCTGCTGTCGGACCTGAACGGGCTGCAGCGGGCGGTCGGCTTCCGCGCCACACCGGACGGCAGGCTCGGCGCCGTCGTGGGCATCGGCTCGCAGGCGTGGGACCGGTTGTTCACCGGGGCGCGCCCGGCGGAGCTGCATCCCTTCCCCGAGCTGACCGGATCGCGCCACCGCGCCGTGTCGACACCCGGTGACCTGCTCTTCCACATCAGAGCCGCCCGCCTGGACCTGTGCTTCGCGCTCGCCGCCGAGATCATGGCGCGGCTCCGCGATGTCGTCACCGTGTGCGACGAGGTCCATGGATTCAAGTACTTCGACGTACGTGACCTGCTCGGGTTCGTCGACGGCACCGAGAACCCGACGGGCCCGGCGGCGAGCGCCGCCGTGCTGATCGGCGACGAGGACCCGCCGTTCTCCGGAGGCAGCTATGTGATCGTGCAGAAGTATCTGCACGATCTGCGGGCCTGGAACGCTCTCACGGTCGAGGCGCAGGAGAAGGCCATCGGGCGCAGGAAGCTGTCCGACATCGAACTCGACGACGCCGAGAAGCCGCCCGATTCCCACGTGGCCCTCACCACGATCGAGGACCCGGACGGGACCAAGCACGAGATCCTGCGCGACAACATGCCTTTCGGGTCCGTCGGACAGGGTGAGTTCGGCACGTACTTCATCGGATACGCCCGTACCCCGACGGTGACCGAGCGGATGCTGGAGCGCATGTTCCTGGGCACTCCCCCGGTGCCCCGGGACGGCACTCCCCCGGTCTCCCACGACCGGATCCTGGACTTCTCCACGCCGGTCACCGGGTCACTGTTCTACGTACCCACCAGCGACTTCCTGGACGATCTCCCCGATCCGCCGGACCGGAGCGAGAAGGACCGGAGCGAGAGGGACCGGAGCGAGAGGGACCGGAGCGAGAAGGCAGGCGCCGATGCCGTCCCCGTCCCCCCGGTGGCCCGGTTCCCGGCCGGGGACGGCTCCCTGGGAGTCGGCGGCCTGAGAGAGCGACAGAAGGCGAGCACCGCCGATGAGCAATCTGCACCGTGAACTGGCGCCCATCTCCTCCGCCGCGTGGGCCGATATGGAGCAGGAGGCGCGACGTACGTTCACACGCCATGTGGCGGGCCGCCGGCTCGTGGACGTTCCCGAGCCGGGCGGCGCCGAACTGTCCGGTGTGGGCACCGGCCATCTCAGGGCCGCGGAACCGCCCGCGGCCGGAGTCACGGCCCACTCAAGAGCCTTCCAGCCTCTGGTGGAGCTTCGCGTGCCGTTCACCGTGGACCGGCAGCAGGTGGACGATGTGGAACGCGGGGCCAAGGACGCGGACTGGCAGCCCGTGAAGGACGCGGCGCGAAGGCTCGCGTTCGCCGAGGACCGGGCCGTCTTCGAGGGCTATGCCGCCGCCGGTATCGCGGGGCTGCGCGCGAGTTCGTCGAACCGGGCCCTGACCGTGCCCGCCGACGTGCGCGAGTACCCCACCGTCGTCAGCAAGGCCGCGAGCGCGCTGCGGCTGGCGGGGGTCGGCGGTCCGTACGCACTCGCGCTGAGCGCCGAGGCGTACACCGCCGTCAGCGAGACCTCCGACTTCGGCTATCCGGTCATCAAGCACATGGCCCGGCTCCTGGACGGCGACATCGTCTGGGCGCCCGCGATCGACGGGGCTTTCCTGCTGTCCACGCGGGGCGGCGACTTCGAACTGCGCCTCGGCCAGGACGTGTCCATCGGATACCTGTCGCACGACGAGCGCGGCATCCGTCTGTACTTCCAGGAGACGCTGACCTTCCTCGTGTACACGGGCGAAGCCGTCGTGTCCGTGGAGGTGGAGGCCCCGGACTCGACCGGGGCTTCTCGACGGGGACCGTGACCGGCGGTCTCCGCTTCCGCGTCGAGCCCGCCGACCGCCTCCTCCTCCGCGTCCGGCGTCCGGCGCCCGGCCGCGTGACGTGCGGCGGGCGAACCGCTCGCCGCGCGTGACGGGAGCGGCCTCCGTGGGGTCCGGGGCGGGTGGCCGGTTACGGGTGACGTGGTATGGCGGTGGGGCTCCGGCCGTGCACATACTCAAGGCTCCGAAGCCCGGGAGGGGAAGCCCATGGCACAGCCGCTGTCCGTCGGTGTTGAGGAGGAGTTCCTGCTGGTCGACCCGGACAGTGGGGCGGCCGTGCCCGCTTTCGAGGCGGTGATCGCGGCCACGCCCACCACCGGACCCGCTCAACGGCTGAAGCCGGAGGTCTCCTCGGCGGTGGTGGAGGCTGTGACGGAGCCTCATCACGAACTGTCGCTGCTGGCCGACGACGTGCGCGCGTTGCGCTCGGCCGCCGCGGCCGCCGCGGAGAAGGCGGGCTGTGCGGTGCTGGCGTGCGGTACGGAGCTGGTGGCCGGACCGTACATGCCACCGACCAGCGGCTCCCGCTATCGCGCGATCCACCAGAAGTACGGTGCTCTCCTGTTCGGCCATATACCGTGCGGCCTGCACGTTCACGTCGGTATGCCCGACCGGGAGCATGCCGTCCGGGTGAGCAACCACCTTCGGACCTGGCTGCCCACACTCCAGGCACTCGCCGCCAACTCCCCCATCTCGCTGGGAAGGGAGACCGGATACGCGAGCTTTCGGTCAACCTGGTGGGGATACACACCGGTGGCGGGTGCGGCTCCGCTGTTCGCCGACGCCGGCCACTACGACGCGCTGCTCGACAGCTTGGTCGCCTCGGGGGTGCTCCTCGACCGGAAGATGGCGTACTGGTTCGCCCGCCCTTCCGAGAACGTGCCCACCATCGAGATACGGGTCATGGATGTCTGCCCCACCAGCGACACCGTGATCCTGCTGGCGGGACTGACCCGCGCACTGGTCGCCACCTGCCTGCGGGATGTGGAACGAGATGCCCAACTCCCTCCAGTATCGGACCAGTTGCTGGCAGCGGCTCACTGGCAGGCTGCCCGCTACGGACTGGAGGGCGACGCCCTGGACATGTCCTCCGGACGCCCGCTGCCCGCCTGGACGTTGGTGGAACGGCTGGTGGAGCATGTCGCTCCCGCACTGTCCGACGCGGGGGACCTCGCCCTGGCCCACGACCTTCTGGCGGAGTTACGCGCGAACGGTTCCTGGGCCGCCCGGCAACGGAAGATCATCCAAACGGGCGGGGAACTGGCTGATGTGTCCTCCTATCTCCGCTCCTTGTTCCTGAAGTGAGAGACCGGCGTTGCTGAAGGGAAAGGCCCATCGGGGCCGCGAGCTCCTGCTCAGTGCCCGCTGCTCTCGTAGTGGCGGGACTGGTGCTCCCAGAAGCGGTACGCGGCGTACATCAGCAGGACACCGACGGCGGGTGCGCCCCAGCCGAGCCACGCGGGCACGGCCAGCTCCTCCTCGCGGTCCAGCAGCACGGTGGCCGGGAGGTACGCGACGAACGCCAGCGGGAAGACGAAGGTCAGTCCGAAGCCGGCGGCCGAACCGAAGATCTTCAGCGGGTAGTTGCCGAAGTCGCTGAAGATCATGTCGATGGCGAACTTGATCGGAGTGACCTTCTTCATCTTGAACGCCAGCCCCGACGCCGCGAGTTGCAGGGATCCCTCGACCAGCGCGCCGCCGACGACCGCCAGCAGCAGGAAGCCGACGGCCCCCGGTGACCAGTCGACCGGCGCCTGGGCAGAGGCGAAGGCCAGCAGTACGAACCCGCCGACCAGGTCGCCGAGCGCGCTCAGCCGGAGTCTGCGGGTGAGGAGCTGGATCAACGGCGAGACGGGCCGGATCAGATATCTGTCGTACTCCCCCTCGACAATGACCTCGTCGACATGGATCAGCTGGTGGCCCGGGACGAGCCAGAGGCCGTGCGCGGTGAGACGCAGCCCGTAGAGGAAGGCGATCTCGGACAGTCCCCAGCCGCCGACCTCGCCGAAGCGGTCGAGGACCGCCCAGATGAAGGCCAGCCCGACGCCCTGGTAGAACAGACCGCCGATGATGTTGATGAACAGGTTTCCCCGGTACTGGAATTCGGCGCGGAACGCCGCACCGGCCAGCAGCAGATAGACACGGAGCCATCGCATCGCGCTCACCCGCCCTGCGACATGACGCGGTGCCGCGCCCGCGACCAGACCAGCGCGGCCAGCCCGCTCAGGGCGATGATCCAGCACAGCTGCACGGCGAGGGCGGCGGCGATGCCGGAGCCCTCGGCCTGGCCGAGGTAGATGGCGGCCGGGGCGTGCGCGGTCGCCTGGAAGGGGAGCAGTTCCGCGGCGGCCCTGACCGGATCCGGCATGAACCACAGGGGCACGAGGGCGCCGGAGAAGAACTGTGCGACGAAACGGTAGGCCAGCAGGGCTCCGCTCACCTCCAGCGTCCAGAAGGACACCATGCCGAGCAGCAGTCCCAGCAGCTGGCTGACGACCAGCGCGCCGAGCAGGGCCAGCGGATAGGCGAACGCGGCGGCCGGTGACGCGGGGGCCCGGCCCGCGCCGACCAGCAGCGCGAACGGCAGTGCCACCACCAGGACCGGCACCGAGGCGGAGATCCACCCGAGCTGGCCCGCCAGCATCTGTCCGGGGAAGCCGATGGGGCGCAGCAGGTCCACCGCGACCTTGCCCTCGCGGACCCGCTGGTCGATGGGCGAGGACCGCCAGGGGCTGACCAGCGTGTACTGGAGGGTGGCCAGCGTCGCGTACGCCGTCATGGTGCCGAGGGGGATCCCGTCCACCTCCTGGCGGCCGTCGTAGAACGCGCTCCACACCACCGTCAGCAGGTAGATCTGCAGGAGCATCATCACGAATGTCGACAGGTAGGACGTGCGGTAGGCGAGGGCGACGCGGAATTCCATCCGGGCGCAGGCGAGATGGGCGTTCATCCGCGGTCCGCGTAGATCCGGTGGATGACGCTTTCCAGCTCCGGTTCCACGATCGACAGATCGGTCACCCGGTGTTCCGCCAGTACGGCGGCGACCAGCTCGGCGGGCGAGGTCCGCGCGGGGTCGAAGCGGAGCCACACCTTGCCCTCCTCGCGGCGGACTATCTCGGCGCCCTCGACCTCCTCAAGGTGGTCGGTCTGCACGACGAGTTCGCGGTGCGGTGCGTAGCGGGCCTTCAGTTCGTCCACGTCGCCGTCGTAGGCGACTTTGCCGTGGTCGATGAGCACGATGCGTTCGCACAGTTCCTCGACGTCGTCGAGGTCGTGGGTGGTGAGGACGACCGTGGTGCCGGACTGGCGGTTGAGTTCGGCGACGAAGCCGCGTATTCGTTCCTTGGCGACGACGTCGAGCCCCACGGTCGGTTCGTCGAGGTAGAGGATGCTCGGGTCGTAGAGCATGGCGGCGGCGAGGTCGCCGCGCATCCGCTGGCCGAGCGAGAGCTGGCGCACCGGGGTGTCGAGGAAGGAGCCGAGGTCGAGCAGTTCGGTGAACTGCTTCTGTTTCTCGGCGAACCGGCCCGCGGGTACGTCGTAGAGCCGGCCGATCAGCCACAGCGAGTCGCGCAGTGGCAGGTCCCACCAGAGCTGGCTGCGCTGGCCGAAGACCACGCCGATCTGGCGGGCGTTGCGGGCACGGTCGCGCCAGGGCGTGGCCCCGGCGACGCGGACGGTGCCGGAGGTGGGCACGAGAATGCCGGTGAGCATTTTGATGCTGGTGGACTTTCCGGCGCCGTTGGGACCGAGGTAACCCACTATCTCGCCCGGCTCGATCCGGAAGCTGATGCCGTCGACGGCCCGGTTGACGGTGTACTCGCGGGTCAGCAGCGTGCGGATGCCCGCGAACGAGCCATGGTGCCGCTTGGGTCTGCGGAACTCCTTGACGAGGTCTGTCACCTCGATGACGGGCATGGGTGCCTTTCCTGGACCGTGCCGGCTTCCCGCGCGGGAAGTGGTCGATCAGCGAGTGTGCCCGTCAACTCGCCTTCTCCGCCATCGAATTATCGATCACGAATGACCGGTCACGGAATGACCGGTCACGGGATCGGCGCCGCGGTCGCCCCCGGCCGCCACGGCACAGGTCCGCGCGTGACAGTGCTCCGCCTCCTCGCCCGCGAGTGGCCGGGCGAGGAGGCGGAGCAGGGGACCGCGGGAGTCAGCTCACTTCTTCCCGGGCTTCGGCACGAACAGCTTGATGTCCGTGAGGCTCGCGCTGCCCTCGTACACGTTGGTGTAGAGGTCGCCGATGACGAAGGAGTCCGGGTAGGCGGAGTCCTTCGGCCACTGGTCGGGCCACTCGGACTTCCCGTGGAGGTCCTTGCCCTGGACGAGGGTGTTGTTGTAGCGGCCGTCGTACTCGCCGGGCTTGACGTTGTAGTGCCAGATCGGGTTGTTGTTCACGATGAAGTCGCGGTGGAAGCGGAGTGTCTGCTGTCCGGCACGGGCGAAGTTTCCACTGGCCTCCAGCGTATAGCCGGTCGCGTCGCGCTCGATGGCGAACGTGTAGTCCTCGTTCGGCATCAGCTCGGGCTGGAGTTCGGCCGCGGACGACAACTGCTGCTCGGCGACACCGTTGGAGCAACTGGTCATGAACCACTGGGAGTTACCGGCCAGGCCGCCCTGGCCCGGGGTCCAGTTCGGCAGTCCGCTGATCCACATGTTGACCGTGTTGAAGCTGCTGTCCTTGTAGTCGTAGTACTCGTTGGTCTTCGCGTTGCAGACGCGGCCTCCGGTGCCCGTACCGACGCGGTCGGGGTGCTGGGCGAAGGAGTCCATGAGCACCTTGCGCCGGTAGTGCCAGAAGTGGTTGTTGCGGGGCGCGGGGTCGGCGAAGTCCACGATGGACAGGTAGTGGAATCCGTTGTAGCCGTACTTGCCCGCGCGGACGTCCTGCCACTCGCAGTACGGGGCGGCGGCGTCGCCCTCCCAGCCCGGGCTTCTGGAGCCCTCGCCCCAGGGGTGCTGGGTCTTGCACCCGTCCTTGCTGTAACCGTTGACGCGGTTGTCGTAGTCGATGGTTCCGTTGCGCTTGCCGCCGAAATCGAGCGTCTTGAGCTTGTATTCGATGCGGTACTGCTCGGGAAGCGACTCGGTCGGCCGGAAGATGGCGCCGCCCGTGTGGTCGGGGACGTCGAGTCTGGCGACGGTGGACTTGCCCGCCGTGCCGTTGGTGATGGACGGCGGCTTCTCGATGGTGCCGTCCTTGTTCCAGTCGCGGGCGGACAGCGACGCGGTCAGCCAGCCGTCCTCGCCGACCGGGAACTCCTTCCGGTAGGTGGCGAAGGAGTTGAGCTGCTTGTCCCAGGCGTCACCGTAGTCGTTGTGGTACCACTCGCCGTTGTCGTCCATGACGGTGTCGAACGGGTTGTCGTAGGCTTCCCTGACCCAGGGTGCCTTCCCCGGGTCGAGTTTCTGGGCGAAGTTCTCGGAGTGCAACAGCGTCCACTGCTGCTTCGTCGGCGGCTTCTGCGCGGACGGCTTCTGCGCGGGCGGCTTCTGCCCGGCGAGGGAGGCGGGTGCGCTTTCGCCCGAGGTCTGCGCCGCGGCGAGCAGCGGTGTGAGGGCGAGGGCGCCGCCGAGCAGGGCGGTCACCACGTAGCGGTGTGTTCTGCGCAGCGGGAGACGGGCTCGGTACGCTTCAGTGCGGCTCATCAGAACTCCCCGTCCGGGTCGTAGTACTTGTCGGCGTTCTCCTTGGTGACGCTTGGCGAAGGCACCACCGTGTCCTTCTCCGTCTTCTTGCCGTCCAGGATGTCGATGGTCCTGTCCAAGCCGAGACTGCCGATCTGGTCGGCGTCGTTGAGGCCGGTGACCAGGTAGTTCGTACCGTCCGAGATGGCCTTGAGAGCTTCGGCCTGGCCGTCGACGCCGGCCAGCACGATGTCCTTGTCGCGGCCCGCGTCCTTGATGGCGCGCTGGGCGCCCAGGCACATGGCGTCGTTCTCGCAGAACACCGCGTCGATGTCCTGGTGCGAGGCGAGCAGGCTCTCCGTCACGGTCAGTCCCCCGTCGGAGCTCCAGTTCCCGAAGTCGGGAGCTTCGACGATCTTGAGTCCGGCACCGGTGAGGGCGCCCTTGACGCCGTTGGTGCGGGCCAGGCCGATGCTGTTGTCGGCGGGGCCGCCCTTGACGATCGCGACCGTGGCCGCGTCGGGCAGCCGGCCGGCCAGGAACTCGCCGTTCTGCTTGCCGATCGCCTCGTTGTCGGGGCCGATCCAGCTCGTGTAGTCGCCGGTCTTGAACTTGCGGTCGACGAGTACGGCCGGCTTGCCCGCGGCCTTGATGGCGTTGAGGACGGCGGGGGCCGATTCCAGGGGGCCGCCCGAGATGATGACCGCGTCGACGCCCTTGCTCAGCAGGTCCTCGACGTTCGAGGCGAGCTTGGCCGCGTCGCCGCCCGCGTCCGTGCTGCGGATCTCGACGCCCTTCTTCTTCGCCTGCGCCTTGATCGCGCGGTCCATGCCGTTGAAGTAGGGCCCGCTCAAGGTGAAGTTGGCGACACCGACCGTATAGTCGCCATCCCCCTCGCCGCTCGCGTTGCCACCGTCGGACGAGCAGCCCGAGAGGGTGGTGACGAGAACGGCCCCGGCGAGCAGTCCGGCGCAGCGCATCTTGCTGTGGGCGGTCATGACAGCGATCCCTTTCCCGGGGTCGTCGCTCCGGCGGGGCGGAGCCGCCCCGCGCGCTGGACGAGAATGACGGCAACGATGATGAGCCCCTTGAAAACCTGCTGCCAGAAGCTCTGTACGTCGTAGAGGTTGAGCAGGTTGTTGATCAGCGCGAGCACCAGAACACCGGCGCAGGTCGCCCGCACGGTGCCCTTGCCGCCGGCCAGGCTGGCACCACCGATCACACAGGCGGCGATGGCGTCCAGTTCGAAGGCGGTGCCCACGCTGGGCTGGGCGATGCCGACCCGGCTGGCGAGAATGACGCCCGCGAGTCCGGCGCAGGCGCCGCTGATGGTGTACGCGAGCACCACATGGCGTCGTACGCCGATGCCCGCGAGGCGTACGGTCTCCGCGCTGCCGCCGATCGCGGTCAGTGCCCGGCCCGCCGGGGTGCGGCCGAGGAAGACGCCGCCGAGCAGGAACACGGCGATCATGATGATCGTGGAGACGGGTATGGGGCCGAGCGCGGCGGATCCGAGTTCGAAGAATCCGGCCTTCTCCGGGGCGACCGGGGTCTCCGAGTAGACGAAGGCCAGCCCGCGGATGGTGGTGAGCGCGGCGAGTGTCACGACGAAGGGCGCGAGCTGGAAGCGGGCCACCAGTGCCCCGTTGACGAGCCCGAACCCGATGCCCGACGCCACGCCGATCAGCATCGCCAGCCACACGGGCAGTCCGGCGGACAGGCCCGCGGCGAGAATGCCGGAGAAGGCGACCACCGAGCCGACCGACAGGTCGATGCCGCCGGTCAGGATCACGGTGAGCATGCCGAAGGCGAGCAGTCCTGTGGTGACCGTCTGCTTGAGCAGGTTCGTCACGTTCGCCTCGGTGAGGAAGGCGTCGGTGGTCGCACCGGCGATCGCGATGAAGGCGACGAGCAGCGCGGCAAGGCCCACTTCCAGGGTGATGTCGCGCCCCGCCACCCTGATCCTGGGCAGCCGCGAGCCCTCACCCGCCCCGCCGGCCTTCTGGGAGAGATGCTCGGAATCCCTGGGAGATGCCGAGAGTTGATCCGTCATGCGGCGTGTCCGATCGCGTGGGCGAGGACGGTGTCCTCGGACGTACGGCCAGAAGGAAGCTCGGCGGTGATCCGTCCCTCGTGCATCACCAGCACGCGGTCGGTGGCGCCGAGGACCTCGGTGAGGTCGGACGAGATGAGCAGGACGGCCATTCCGTCGCGGGCGAGTTCGTCGAGCATGCGGTAGATCTCCACCCGGGTCGCCATGTCGACACCGCGGGTCGGCTCGTCGAGGAGGAGCACGCGGGGCGACGTGAGCAGCCATTTGGCCAGTACGGCCTTCTGCTGGTTGCCGCCGCTGAGCGTGCGTACGGGCAGCCGCGCCGAGTGGGCGGGCCTGATGTCGAGCCGTTCGGTCATCGCCAGGGCGTCTCGGCTGCGCCGGGCGGTGTCCAGCAACGGTCCCCTGGTCGCGGTCTTGAGTGTGGTCAGGCCGATGTTCTCCTCGGTGCTGAGGCCGAGGACCAGGCCGGTGCGCTTGCGGTCCTCCGTGACCAGGGCGAGCCCCGCGCCGATGGCCTCCTTGGGGCTGCGGAACCGGTCGGTACGTGACCCTTCGGCCCTGATCGTCCCCTTGGCCGCGCGCCGGGCGCCGAACACGCAGTGGGCCAGCTCGCTGCGGCCCGACCCGACGAGACCGAACAGGCCGGTGATCTCGCCTGCCCGCAGGGTGAAGGAGACGTCGTCGAACTCGCCCGGTCTGCTGAGCCCTTGGACCGAGAGCAGTTCGGGCCCCACGTCGGTGCGCCGGTCGGGGTAGAGCTGCTGCGGACGGCGGCCCGCCATCAGGCGGATCATCTCGTTCTCGTCCGTGTGCCGCGGTGTGGTCTCGGCGACGACGCGGCCGTCCTTGATGACGACGATGGTGGTGGCCAGTTCGGTGACCTCGGCGAGCCGGTGCGACACGTAGACGATGACCACACCACGCTTCTGGAGCCTACGGATCAGGGCGAACAGGGCCTCCAGGTCGGCGCCGGCGAGCACCGCCGACGGCTCGTCGAGGACCAGCACCCGCGGCTCCCCGTTCTCGTCCACGAGGGCCTTGGCGATCTCCACCATCTGCTGGCGCGCGACGGTGAGACTGCCTGCCTTGGCCCGGGGGTCGATCGCCCCGTATCCGATGTCCTCAAGGAGGACCCGGGCGCGGGCGTGCGCGGCCCGCCAGTTGATGAGGCCGCCCGGCATCCGCGGGTAGTGGCCCATCAACAGGTTCTCCGTGACGGACAGTTCGGGGACGAGGGTGAGCTCCTGGTGGACGGTCCTGATGCCATGGGTGTGCGCGTCATGCGGGGAGCGCAGGGCCACGGTCTCCCCGTCGAGGCACAGTTCACCGCTGCTCATGGGCTCGGCGCCGGCGAGGATCTTGATGAGGGTGGACTTCCCCGCGCCGTTCGCGCCGACCACGGCGAGCACGTCACCGGCACGGCCCTTGAGGTCCACGCCGTGCAACACCTTCGTACCGCCGTACGACTTGTGCACCCCCCGCACATCGAGAGCCAGCGGAGCGGGCGCACCGCTCACTGGAAGGCCTCCATCACGATGACCGTCTTCTGCCGGGTGAACTCCAGAGCCGTGTCGTGCAGCCCCTCGGCGGAGCCGCCGGTGTCCTTGGGGCCGCCGAAGGGCAGGTTCTCGGCGCGCAGCGCGGTGGATCCGTTGATCACGACGCCGCCCACCTCCAGCCGGCCGGCCAGGGTGTAGGCGCGCTGGATGTCCCGGGTGAAGACGGCGGCCTGGAGTCCGTACGGGGAGGCGTTCGCCATCCGGACGGCTTCCAGGGGGTCGTCGAAGCGGGCCACGGGGGCGACCGGTCCGAAGATCTCCTCGTTGAAGGCCGCGCTGTCGGTGGGTACGTCGACGAGGACGGCGGGGTCGTAGAAGGCGCCGCGACGGGCGCCGCCCGCCACCTTGCGCGCGCCGTCCGAGACGAGGGTGCCCACGGCCTGCTCCACGCGCTGGGCGGCGGCCTCGCTGATGAGCGGGCCCACGTCGGTGCCGTCGGCGAGCTGATCGCCGACGCTGAGCTTGGCGGCACCCGACAGGAGGGCGTCCACGAAGGCGTCGTGCACGCCGTTCTGGACGTAGACGCGCTTGACCGCGCAGCAGATCTGCCCGTTGCCGCGGGCGAGACGTCCCAGGATCACGGCGTTCGCCGCGGCCTCCACGTCGGCGTCGTCGCAGACGATCAGGGCGTCGTTGCCGCCGAGTTCGAGGTGGACCTTCTTGAGGGTGTCCGCGGCGCGGCGGGCTATCTCGCGTCCGGCGGTGGTGGATCCCGTCAGGCTGACCGCGGCGACGCCCGCCCTGGTGGCCAGTTCCTGCGAGACGTGTACCCCGCCGGTGAGCAGTTGGTGCGCGCCGTCGGGGAAGCCGGCGGCGGCGATGAGTTCCGCGATCCGGATGAGCGTGAGCGGGCACCGCACGGGCGGGTGGACGAGCACCGCGTTGCCCGCGGCGAGTGCGGCGGCCGCCTTGTGGGCGTACAGCTCGACGGGGTAGTTGAAGGGCACCAACGCCGCGACGGGGCCGAGGGGTTCGCGCATCGTGACGGCGAGGTGGCGCTCCAGGCCCGGCACGGCGTCGAGCGGAATCTGCCTCCCCAGCAGCCGCGTGGCCTCGCCCGCGAAGCCACGGAAGATCCTGATGGCGGCGCGGACCTCTTCGGTGGTCTGGAAGACCGGCTTGCCGTTCTCCGCGGCGAGCTGCCGGGCCAGCGCGTCGGCCTCGCCCTCGATCAACTCGGCTGCCTTGAGCAGGAGTTGTGCCCTCGCGTGGGCGGGTAGCGCAGCCATGGCCCGTTGGCCGTTCGCCGCGGCTTCGAGTGCGGAGCCGATGCGCTCGGCTGTGAAGTCCTCGATCTCACCGAGGACTTCACCTGTTCCTGGATTGTGTACGGACACAGCAGTACTACGGGACGTCATACGTCGGCTCTCCTGTGCGATCTTGACCGGAAGACGGATCTCCAGAAGTCGCAGCGATGCTGGCACCCGCCCCGTAGTTAGTCAACAGCGGTGACAAAATGCTGGCCTGTAACCTTCGGACACTCTTGAGGACGGCAAATAGTGCATTGGCCAGGCATTCCGGGCGGTGATTTTGTCAAGTAAGTAGCTTGCGGCTCGCCGCTGGCAGGATGTCATGCCACGACCTGCCGGCCCGGCCCGTACGACAGCAGGAAGAGGCACCGGTGAGCCAGTACTACGAGATGGGCGACCAGACCTTGTGGAACCCGTCCAACGGGGCCTCCCGGCTGTTCCTGCGTCAGGTGGACCTCCACCAGGACGAATTGGGTCAGCCGTCCGGCATCGGGCCCATGGAGGCCGACGCGTGCCAGATCGATCCCGTCGTGTTCGAGGCGTTCGCCGACGCCCTGCTCGCGCGACACCGGAGGACGAGTCACGCCGTCATGACCGCCCTGTCCGAGGGGTTCGTCGCCACGGTGCTGGTTCTGGCGGAGAGGGCGGGCATCGAGGTGCGGTGGCAGGCAGCCGACGCCGCCGGGAACGGCGGCCATGAGGATGTCCAGGTCCCGGCGGCCCCGCGTCCCACCGGGGAGGCGTGGATGGCCGCCCTGCGGCAGAGGTCACGCGAGCTGGGCCGGTTCATGGCGACCTGAACCTGAACCGACCGGGTACGGAATCCTCCACGACGAGGCCGTCCGCGAGCACCGAGCGCCTCCCGCTGCCTACGCGTCCGCCCGGGGCGCCGTGACCGTCGTCCTGCGTCCGGCCCTCCTCATCCCCTCGGTGGGCGCAGCGCGTCGACGACGAGGTCGAGCAGTCGCTCCGTCCGCTCCGGGGTGTCGCCGGCCGCCGTCGAGAGGAAGACGCCGAGAAGCATCGTGGTGACGTCCTCGGGGTCGACGTCCGCGCGGAGTGAACCCGTTCGCGCTCCCTCCGCGAGGATCGTCCCGATCGCGGCGGTGACGCGCTCCCGTGTGGTCGGTGTCGCGATCCGCCCCGAGGCCCAGCCGGTGCGGAGCGTGTCGATCATTCCTCGCTTCGTCGCGACGAATCCCGCGTACCGGTCCATCCAGGCACGGAGCGCGGCCTCGGGCGGGAGCTCGTCGAGCAGGCCGGGCGCGCTCGTGGCGACGGCGTCCAGCTCGGCGGCGTAGACGGCCTCGACGAGTGCCTCACGGGTCGGGAAGTGGCGGTAGAGCGTGCCGATACCGACCCCGGCCTCGCGGGCGACGCTCTCCAGCGCGACGGTGTCGTCGGCGGCCGCGAAGGCGGCTCGGGCGACGGTGAGGAGCTTCTCGCGGTTGCGCCGCGCGTCGGCGCGTACCGGGCGCTCGGCCCCGTCGGGCAGGTCGTCGGCTTGCACGCAGGCAGGGGCCGGCCCGGTCGTCGGCTCAGGCGTGGGAAGGGGCGTCGGCTCGGACGCCGGTTCGGGAAGACTCAAAACGGAGGCACCTCCGGTAGTGCTACAGTCGAATTAACGGAGGCTCCTCCGCTTCCTTCATCATCGCACAAGGGCGGAATTCCATGACATCGAACAGCACACCGTCCCCCGAGGTCACCGTCACCGGCGTGCCGCGCCCGGGAGGCAGTGGCCGGCTCGCCGGCCGCTCCGTTTCCCGCGTCGGCTACGGCGCGATGCAGCTTGAGCGCCTCCGGGGAGACCGCGGCGCGGCCATCGCGCTCCTGCGCCGCGCGGTCGAACTCGGCGTCGACCACATCGACACCGCCCAGTTCTACGGCGACGGTCTCGTCAACGGGCTCATCCGCGAGGCGATCCGTCCCGAGGACGGCGTCCTCGTCGTCAGCAAGGTCGGCGCCGACCCGAACCCCGGCGGCCCCCTCCCGCTCCGTCCCGCCCAGCGGCCCCAGGAGCTCCGGGCCAGCGTCGAGGACAACCTCACAAGCCTCGGTGTCGACCGGATCCCGGCCGTGAACCTGCGCCGCCTCGACGCCGGCCCCGGCATCCGGGCCGAGGGTGACCAAGCGGTCGACCTCGATGACCAGCTCGCGGTGATGGTCGCGATGCGCGATGAGGGCAAGATCGGCTCGATCGGGCTGAGCAGTGTGACGCTCGACGGACTGCGCCGGGCGATCCCGGCGGGCATCACCTGTGTGCAGAACGCCTACAGCCTCGTGACACGCGACGACGAGGACATGCTGGAGCTCTGCGTCGCCGAGGGGATCGCCTGGGTTCCGTACTTCCCGCTCGGCGGTGCGTTCCCCGGCATACCGAAGGTGACCGACGAGCCGGCGGTCCGCGCCGCGGCACAGTCCCTCGGCAGCACCCCTTCGCAGGTCGGCCTCGCCTGGTTGCTCCGCCACTCGCCGAACACGCTCCTCATCCCGGGCACCGCCGACACCGGCCACCTGGAGGCGAACGTCGCGTCGGCCGGGATCACGTTCGACGACGCGACGCTCGCCGCGCTCGACGCGGTCCCGTCGCGCTCGGCGGACGTACCGCTCGGCTGACCTGTGCCGGGAGAAGCCCGCCGGCCCACCCCTGGCGGGAGCCCGCTCGCCCCTCGCGGGGGCCCGGTCACCCCTCGCGGGGCTTGGACGAACGGGTGGGAGGGCAGCCCGTAATTCCCTTGGCTCGCCTCAGCACCAGGGGCTACGGTCGCGACCATGGTCGAACACGATGCCCTCAGTGTCACCCGCGAGGGCTACGACGCTGTCGCCCTCACCTACGCGGAGCTGTTCCGCGACTCGCTGCGCGACAGTCCCCTGGACCGCGCGGTCCTGGGTGTCTTCGCCGAGGCCGTACGGGCGAGCGGGAACGGTCAGGTCGCGGATGTGGGGTGCGGGCCCGGCCATATCACCGCTCACCTGGACGAGTTGGGGCTCGCGGCGTCCGGCGTCGACACCTCTCCGGCGATGATCGAGCTGGCTCGGCAGGCCTATCCCGGCCTGCGGTTCGACGTGGGCTCGATGGCCGCGTTGAACATCGCTGACGGCGCGCTGGACGGCGTACTCTCCCGTTGGTCCATCATCCACACGCCACCGCGCGAACTCCCCGTCATCCTGGCGGAGTTCCACCGCGTGCTGGCACCTGGCGGCCACCTTCTGGTCGGCTTCTCGGCCAGCGATGACGCGACGCATCCGACCCAGACCTTCGACCACACCGTCGCGCCGGCCTATCGGTGGTCGCCGGATCACCTCGCGGCGCTGCTGCGCGAGTCCGGGCTGGCCGAGGTGGCCCGGACGGTGCGCGAGCCTCAGCCCACCGACCGACGGCAGTTCCAGGAGGTTCACCTGCTGGCCCGCAAATCCGGGACGGGGGCGGCCCTGCCGCACGCATGACCCCGTCCGGCCCGCCGCGGGGCCCGCGTGGACGGAGCGCACCCCGCTCTGCGCCCACATGCCGCCCATTCCCACCACGGCGATGGCGAGCAGGACGTCGGTCAGAGCCGTCACGGCGACCGGCAGGTCCGCGACCGCGCGCGGCCGCGGTCGTCTCCGTGGCCGCCACCGCCGTAGGCCAGGTCCGCCCCCGCCGATCAGCGGCGAGGGCGAACGTTCGATGAACGCGACCTTGGAGTAGGGCGGTTGCCTCATCAACGGTTTCTCCCGACGAACTGGCTACCCGCAGTGCGCGCGGGCCGTGTGCGCGCGGGCCGTATGCGCGAGGGCCGTGTGCCCGAGGGCCGTGTGCCCGAGGGCCGGGCGCAACCCGGTGGCGCCCGGCGTGGAAGTCGGCAAGGCTTGCGCGCATGGTTTCGGTATTGCAGAACGTGGCGATCGACTGTGCGGATGCCTACGAGCTGGCCCGGTTCTGGAGCAGGGCGACCGGCTGTCCCCTGCATCCGGAGGACAGGCCGGGCAGCCGGGAGACTCAGGTGCTGCTGGCGGAGGGACCGGTGCTGTACTTCAACCAGGTGCCCGAGTCCAAGACGGTCAAGAACCGGATGCATCTGTGTTTGCGCCCTGAAACCTCACGTGAGCAGGAGGTGGAACGGCTGCTGGGACTCGGTGCCACCTTTGTCACCGATCACCGGAATCCTGATGGCTCCGGCTGGGCGGTCCTCGCTGATCCCGAAGGCAATGAATTCTGTGTTCTTCGCAGCGATTCCGACCGGGCCGCGATGAGTTCCTGAACGTCGGCGGCGTCCCGGCGGCGGCGCCCCGGGCAGGTCCGGCGGGCCGGAGGACACGGTGCGCCGGTCCGGGGGCCGGCGCACCGAGTGGGACGGCGGAGCCCCCGGCCCCGTACTCGCTCAGCTCCAGGTCATATTGATCTCGCGCTCGAAATTGACGTATCCGGCGCGGCGGAAAGCGTTCGCCATCGGGACGTTGCCCAGGTCCGTGGCCGCACGGATGCGGGGGACGCCCTGTTCGGCGAGGACGCGGGTGCCCTCGGCGAGGATGTCGTCGATGTAGCCGTTGCCGCGGTGCGCGGGCAGGGCCGCGAGGTACGCGATGATCGGGTTGTAGTCGTTGCGGGCGGGGAGGACGAACCCCACCGGCTCTCCATCGGGCAGTGCCGCGATCCGCCACCAGTCCCGCGGGCTCCTGTAGCGCGCGAGCTCGTCCTCGTAGTGCCGGGCGGCCGCTTCGTGGACGGACATGCGGGTGAGGTCGTCACGGCCGTGTGCGTCCAGTGTTCCGTCCAGGGCCAGGGCCATCAGAGACACAAGCTCCTCGGCGTCCTGGATCGGCCGGAACACAAGACGTCCGCCGGGTTCGGGAACGGGCGACTCCGGACGCCATTCCAGACGCAGCCGTTCGACGAAGAACCGGGCACCGGTCCGTCGCAGCGCTGTCATGCGGTCCTTGACGGATTGCCTGGTTTCCGCGTTGTCACGCCAGTCCGGCGGGACGAAACGGCTGTACTTGGGGCGGCGCTCCCCGCCCGGGAGGGTGGCCGCCATCGCGGCGTGCAGAAGCCGCACTCCGATGTCCACACGGTCGGGCCCCGCGAGGCTGTCGTCGATGTCGAGGACATCGAGGATGAGTGGCGCGCCGCCGCCAGGCCGGCTCCACCAGGCGGCCCTGGCCAGCACACGGTCACCGCGCAGGGCGACCCACATCCATTCGGGACGCCGGCGGCCGGCGGCGAGGTCGTCCGCCAGTTCCTCGTCGAGAACGTAGGGCAGTTGGGAGAAGAGATCGAGTTCTTCGCGTCCGGTGATCGGACGCATGGTCAGATGGTGCTGTTCCACGGTCAAGGCACGCTCCGGTGAAGGCGCCCGTTCGCTCCGGGGTCAGACGCGGTCCGCGCCCCGGGAGGTCACAAGCGCGATGATCATGGGGATCATGGGCTTATCCCTCCTCTCGCTGTCATGGCCACTCACCCCTCGTGGTGGGGCCCAGGGGTAACGTCTATCCAACCGCGGCCCCCGGCCGCAAACCCTTTTCGATCACGGTGGTTCGTGGTGCGGGAAGGCCGCGGCGCTTACGGCGGCCGTCGGCGGCGGCGAGACAGCAGCCGGTCACCTTCTCCCACGGGACCTGCCATGTACGGGACGTGGCGACCGCTCCGGGCGCGCGGGGGCGCCCTCGGTCCCCCGCCGCCGCCTCAGTCCCCCGCCGCCATCCGGTACGGGCGGAAGAACGCGCGCAACTCCTCCGCGTAGAGCTCGGGTTCCTCGAACGGCGCGAAGTGCCCGCCGCGCGCGGGCTCGGTCACGCGCGCGGTGTTCGCCGTGCGCTCGATCCACGCCCGCGGCGGGCGGACGATGTCACCGGGGAAGAGCGAGAAACCGGACGGCACCTCGACCCGGCGGGCGTGCTGCGCGGGCGGGATCGCGGCGTTCGCGTGGTACATGCGCATGGACGAGCCGATCGTCCCCGTGAGCCAGTAGAGGGTGACGTTCGTGAGGATCTCGTCCTTCGTGAAGCTCCGTTCGACATCGCCGTCGCAGTCGCTCCAGGCCCGGAGCTTCTCGACGATCCACGCGGCGAGCCCGGCGGGCGAGTCGGTGAGCCCGACGGCGGCGGTCTGGGGTTTGGTGCGGTGCATGGCGGCGTAGGCGCCCTCGGCCGCGCCCCAGGCCGTGGCGCCCTCGATCCAGGCGCGCTCCTCGGGCGCGAGGTCCGCCGGGTCTCCGGTGAAGATGGGCAGGCCCGCGTCCATGCGGTGGACGGCCACGACCCGCTCGGAGTGGTCGAGCCCGAGGTAGCGGCTCACATGGCTGCCGATGTCCCCGCCCGCCGCCCCGAATCGCGGGTATCCGAGGACGCTCATCAGCTCGGCCCACAGGCCGGCGACGGCGATGGAGTCGAGCGGCGGGCCGGCGGGGCGGTCGGAGTACCCGTAGCCCGGCATGTCGGGCACGACCACGTCGAACGCGTCGGCGGGGTCGGCGCCGTGCGCGCCGGGATCGGTGAGGAGTGGGATGACCTTCGCGTACCGCCAGAACGAGTCCGGCCAGCCGTGGCTGAGGACCAGCGGCAGCACGGTCCCGGCGGGCGCGGCGGCCCTGGCGTGCACGTAGTGGATCCCGAGGCCGCCGAGCCGGACGCGGAAGCGGGGAAGCCGGGCGAGCTCCGCCTCCCGCGCCGGCCAGTCGAAGCCGTCCGCCCAGTAGGCGACCAGCTCGCGGAGGTAGGCGAGGTCGGTCCCGAGCGACCATCCCGCGTCCTCGGGCGAGTCCGGCCAGCGCGTCGCGCGCAGCCGCGCGCGGAGGTCCTCAAGCGCCCCGGGGGCGGTCCGCGGGATGAACGGCTCGGGGCGAGACAGGGCGTCCGGCATGGCTCGCATTCTACGGGCGGCGCGGTCACGGAGCGGGCGGGCCGCGCTGCTACGGAGCGGGTACGCGTGGGCCCGTCGGTTCAGTCACCGGGCAGCAGCCGTGTTTCGGCGCCCGGCAGCCCCTTGGCCCACCAGTGGTCGTAGCGTCCGTAGACCCTGGGGTCACGGGTGGCGAGGAACGCGACGAGCGATTCGGCCTCCGCGGCCAGTCCCTCCCAGACAGAGCCGGAAAGGGGGTGGAAGGCGGTGGCCTCGATCCCACCGGCCACGGCACGCCAGACGCCGGCGACGTAGCCGTCGACCAGCAGTGTGGGCAGTACGTCGCCGTTCACACGCGTCACGTGCTTGCGGTAGGCGGGTGGGATGACGCGGCTGCGGTCGGCGTAGGCCAGCAGGGTGCTGTCCCACATCGCCATCAGTCTGGGGGGAGCGGGGGTGTCCTCGGCCGGCCGTGGCGCGCCGGGCAGGTCGTACAGCACCGTGCCGCCCGGTCCTTCCAGTTGTTCGAGTTCGCCGGCGAGCGCGGTCAGCGCCGCTCGGACCCGAGCCCGCTGTACCAGCGCGAACTGCGCCATGTCCGCCACCGACGCCGGCCCGAATCCCGCCAGGTAGCGGCGGATCAGGGTCTGGAGACTCCCGGCGGCGACGTCGGGATCCGCCAGCACCGGCCGCGTGCCCGCGGCGACGTACGACGGCCGGGTCTGGAAGGACCAGGGGCCTCCCGTCGGCGCGTGCCACAGCGGGGCGTACTGCCGCAGCATCCGCTGGGCCGCGGACTCCAGCGGTGCGCCGAGCCGGTCCCGTAGCCAGGCTCCCATCTCGGCGACCGTCCGCGGCTGGTCGGCGTAGTTCAGCAGATCCGTGACCAGTACGGAGGCGGCGTCGACGGTGAGCCCGGATGCCGTGAAGCGTGAGTCGCCGAGCCTGGAGCCGCGCAGCGTCGGCTCCATGGCCTCACGGAAGGTCCGGTAGTCCTCGGCGTGGACCGCGTGCAGGGTGAGGCGCATCAGTGTCGCCTTGACCGCGTGGCGCCCGGCGAGGGCGGTGTCGAGGGCGGCCGGGTCGAAGCCGCTGAGTCTGTTCCACAGCGCGATGTACGGCGAGGCGGGCTGCTGGGCCTGCAGCGCGACCACACGTCGTATGCCGTCCTCGACGTCGAGCGGCTCACGGCCCAGCAGCAACTGCCGGGCGAGCGTGGCCCGGTTGAGCGCGTGCGCACTGATACTCATACCGGGATTCTCTCGTTCCGTCCGCGGCGCGGAACCCCCGGGGTCCAGAGCCTCATGTCTGGACCGCCGGCCGCAGGCCGTCCCGCGACGGAGCCCGGACGCGCACCGGGGCCTGGACGCATGTCCGGGCCCCGGAACGCGCGAGGCCCGGACATGGTGACGTCATGCGCTACGGCGCTCTGACCGCCGGTTCAGCTCCAGCTCGCCGAGGGCTGGTGCGGCAGCCCGTACGGCACGGGCCGGCCCGTGAACGCGTCCAGGAGGATACGGTCGCCGACCGGCCGGTCCAGCCTCACCGTCAGCTCTTCGTGGTGCAGGTCGGCAGTGCAGGGGCCGTCCTTCGCCCCGACGACGGACGCGGACAGCACCACGCTGTCACTCGTCTCCAGCACGTCCACGGCGGGGCCGTCGTCGCAGGATCCATGGTTGGCCACCACGGTGACGGACCGTCCGTCCCCGGCCACCTCGACCAGCCGGCCGAGCGGCGCCAACGCGTCGGTGGGCGGGTCCGCGACCGGCTTGACCGGCGGCACGGGAAGCTTCGACGGGGCAAGGGCGACGCGCTTGAGCGGAGTGTCGTAGCCCTCCACAGAGAACAGCCAGGCCGGGACGGTCGCCGGGCCACGGCTGGTGGCGAGGGTCATCTCGCCCAGCTCCGCCCCGGTCACAGTGAGACGCGGTCCGTCGCCGCCACCTCGGGCCACGCTCTCGTACGCCGTTCGCGCCTCCGTCAGCGGCAGCGTGAGCGAGCCACCGCTCTCCCATCTCACCTGTCCGTCCTTCCGGCGGATGGCGGGAAGTCCGGTGCGCAGGACGAACTTCCGGGTCGCGTAGGCGCGTTCGCCGGCTTCGCCGCGGAAGCCGCTCCCGGGCAGCTGGACCGCATCCCCCATCGGGTAAAAGCCCGCGCCCCACACCTCGGCGGCCTTGGAACCGTCCCAGGCCTCGGCGACCTCACGGGCACGGGCCTCCCGGTCGGCCGAGTCCCAGCCGCAGCCGGCAACGGCGGTGAACAGGGTGAGCAGGACGGCCGGAACGACGGCGCGTCGGGTCTTCGTACGCATGGGTCCCCCCGAGGACAGACGGTACTGACGGCGGCGGCGAGCGGCGGCCGCGCGGACCGCGCGGACCTCCTGCCGCCCCTGTGACGCGCCGCCCCCGGGCCGGGTTCCACTCGGACGTCGTCCCCCGCGCGGGTCCCTGCGGAGCAGGGTGTACGAGGTGCCGGCGGGGTCAGCTCCAGGCCTGTCGTTCCTGGCCTCGGGGGTCGTCGACCTGGGTCCACCCGGCGTCGATACGCATCGTGGTCCGGCGCTCGTTGTCGTACGGAGCCCAGCCGGGATCACCGGTCCTGGCGAACCGGATCCAGGTCTCGTGCACGCGGGCGGCGAGATTCGCGGGTGGCTCGCCGGGGCCGAGCAGGCCGTCGGGTCCGTGCAGCTGGGGAAGGCGCGCGAGGTCGAAGACGAAGGGGAGTTCGACCGCGTGAGCGGCGCCCAGCTCTCCGTCCAGGGCGTGGGAGCGCCACGCGAACTCGTAGCGGAAGGTGCCGGATTCGGGGTGCGCGCGTGCGGCATGCGCGTCGGCCATGGCCCAGCTGCCCGCGCCGAACAGCGCGTCGCCCGTGATCGCGGACCGCAGCTCGCCGAAGGACGCGCCGGGGCGTGCCGTCCGGTACGCCTCGACGAGCCGCGCGGGATTCGAGTGCGAGCGCGCCGCCGCCGCGTCGACGTCCCTCGCGGTCGAGGTGGCGTACTGGCCGACGGGGACCAGGTAGAGGTTTCCCTCCTCGGTGTTGGTCCCGATGAGCAGATCGACATCGGCGCCGAGGCCTGCGGCGACGGATTCGGCGGGCTGCGTGTCGAGGACCAGGCTGAAGGGGCTGAGCCCGGCCAGCGGGTCGGTGTGCGTCCCGGTCCGCAGGTCGATGCCGGTGAGCCGGGACGCGGCCTCGACCAGGTGCTCGTCGGAGATCTCCGCGAAGGCGTCGGCGCGCGGATCGACGCCCAGGGCCTCGGCCGCCGCGCCGGTGACACGGGCGGCCTGCTCGGTCGTGAACGCCCCCAGGCCGCTGCCGCTCTGGATGATCGCCCGCCGGAAGAGCCCCGCGGCCTCGGGGGTGGCGAGGACGCCGCCGACGACGGTCGCCCCGGCCGACTGGCCGAAGAGGGTGACGTTGTGCGGATCACCGCCGAAGGCCGCGATGTTCTCCCGTACCCAGCGCAGCGCGGCGACGACGTCGAGCAGCCCGCGGTTGCGGGGCGCTCCGGGGAGGTCGAGGAACCCCGCGATGCCGAGCCGGTAGTTCAGGGTGACGAGGACGACGCCGTCGCGGGCGAAGGCGGAACCGTCGTAGATCGCGGACCGCGTCGATCCGGCGACGAATCCCCCGCCGTGGACGAACACCATGACGGGCAGGTCACCACCCGTGTCCCCGGGGGTCGACACGGTGACGGTGAGGTAGTCCTCCCCGTGGCTCCAGCCCTCGCCGAAGTACGGGGACATGTTCACGCTGCCGAGCCTGCGCGGGGACTGCGGCGCGTTGGGGCCCGGCGTGGTGGCGTCGCGTACGCCGTCCCAGGGCTCGTGCGGCCGTGGCGGCGCGAACCGGCCGGCGCCGAGGGGAGGAGCGGCGTAGGGGATGTTCAGGAAGGCGGCGGTGCCGCCCCGGCGCAGGCCCCGGACCGCCCCCTGCGCGGTGGTCACAACGGGTCCCGGGCGGTGACTGCCGTCGTTCCGGATGTCTTGGTGGTTCTGGTGGTTCTGGTGGTTCTGGTGGTTCTGGTGGTTCTGGTGGTTCTGGTGGTTCACGGTCATGCCTTCCGTGGGCCTCAGCCCTGCTCGGTGTACGGGGCGAAGGGGGCCCAGCCCTTGATGGCGAACGTGCTTCCGTCACGCACCACTTCCGCGGCGCCGTGGCCGCCCAGGTGCGCGGGGATCAGAAGCGCGTTGTTGTCGGCCGCCCAGCCCAGTAGCTTGCGGCGGGTGGCACGAGCGCCCACGGGGTCCTCGCAGAAGCAGCTGTTCGCGTCCGGTTCGAGGATCTGCACCGGGCTGTGCAGCAGGTCGCCGACGAACACCGCGCGGTCCGACCCGGATTCGAGGGTCAGCACGGAGGAGCCGGGGGTGTGCCCGGGAGCCGCGTCCAGGCGCAGGTTGGCGTCGATCCGGTGGCTGTTCTCCCACAGCAGCGTCCGGCCGGCCTCGTGCACCGGAGCCACGCTGTCCTCGAAGACGTTCTGGTTGCCGCGTCCGAGCGACGGCTTGTGGCCGTTCTCGGGATTCCAGAAGTCGAAGTCGTCCTTCGCCATCAGATAGGTGGCGTTGGGGAACGTCGGAACCCAGCTCCGCCCGTCCAGACAGGTGTTCCAGCCGACGTGATCGACGTGGAGATGCGTATTGACGACGATGTCCACGTCCTCGGGCCGGACACCGGCCCGGGCGAGATTGGCCAGGAAGCCGGTTTCGAGATGGCTCCAGACCGGTGCGTAGGGGCGCTCCTTGTGATTTCCCACGCCCGTGTCGATGAGGATGGTCCTGCCCTCACTGCGCAGCAGCCAGGTCTGGATCGCGGAATTCACGATATTGGTCGTGGAATCGAGGAAATGCGGGGTCAGCCAGGAGGCTCCGTCGTCCCATACCTCCTTCGAGCTTTCCGGGAAGAAGGTCTCGGGCGTCATGTCCACGGAACCGAAGTATTCCCAGACCCGGGTGACGGTGACATTGCCGAGCTTGATCTGTTCCACAGGGCGTCCTTGAGAATTCGGAGGATTTCCCGGAAGCGTAGGAGCGGCCCCGGCGCGTGCGGTATCCGTCACATGACTGCACCACCGCGCCCGCACTCATGAACCGCGGACACCGGACACCGGACACCGGCCTCGCCACTTGTAGCCTGGGCGGGACACGGCACGGCGGCTCCGCGCGGGAGCCACGATTCCCGGAGACTCTGTGGACAAGCAGGCAGGCGGCCCCGGCGCGGTCCTGGAAAGGGAATCGGAGCCGGATTCGGCGGAGCTGATCGTCGGCCGGGACGCGGAGCTGGCACGCCTTTTCCGTGCGGTGGACTCGATATCGGCGGCCGGACCAGGTTCGGCGGCCGGCTCCTGTCCGGCGGCCGGCCCGGTGCCGGCCGAGCCGGTTCTGGTGCTCGTCGGTGAGGTGGGCACGGGGAAGAGCACGCTGCTGGACTCCGCGGCGCGCCGCGCCGAAGCGCGGGGTGCTCGCGTACTGAGTGCCGATGGCAGCGAGTCGGAGTCGAGCCTCGCGTTCTCCGCGCTGCATCAGTTGCTGCGGCCGGTGCGGGCGGAGGTGGACGGGCTGCCGGAGAGGCAGCGCACGGCGATCCACGACGCCTTCGGCGTGGGGCCGGCCACCACGGCGCCCGATCTCATGCTCATCGGGGTCGCGGTCCTGAGCCTGCTGTCGGCCCTGGGCGATGAGGGCCCCGTGCTCGTGGTGCTGGACGACGCGCAGTGGTGCGACCGCGCTTCCCTGGACGCGCTGTCCTTCGCCGCCAGACGGCTGCGCGGCGAACGGGTCACGATGCTGATCGGAGCCCGCGTCGGCGATCCTCTCCCGGGGTTCGACCGGCGCGTACCGGCGCTCGTCCTCGGGCCGCTCGACAACGCCGCGGCCGGCAGACTGCTGGACCGCCGGCCGTGGCCCCCCACCGGGCGGGCCAGGACGCAGATCCTCGACCAGGCCGGCGGCAACCCGCTGGCACTGGCCGAACTGGCGAGGGCGGCCGCCGGGCACGGCGCCACCGCCGCGCCATCGACCGCGGGGGTGCCGTCCGCAGGATCACCGGACGCGAGTCCGCTGTCCACGGGATCGCCGTCCGCGGGTCCGCTCCCGCTCACCGATCGCCTGGAGCGGATCTTCGCCGCCCGGCTGGACGGCCTCCCCGCCGCCACCACGCGGGCCCTGCTGCTCCTGGCCGCCATGGACGGCGTCGACTCGGCGATCGCCGCCCCCGCAGGGCTGCCGCACGCCGACGCCGACGCGTGGCCGCCCGCCGAGCGGGCCGGGCTGGTCCGGCGGACGGGCCGGGACGTCCGGTTCCGCCACCCGCTGGTCCGGTCCGCCGTGTATCACGCCGCGTCCTCCGACGCGCGGCGCGCGGCCCATCTCGCACTCGCCGGGATGCTGCGGGACGAACCGGACCGGCGTGCCTGGCATCTCGCCGCCGCCTCCTCCCACCCGGACGCGGCCGTATCGGCGGAGCTGGAGCGGACCGCGGGCCGGGCCCGCCGGCGCGGCGGCTACGCGGCGGCGGCCAAGGCCCTGCAACGCGCCGCGGAACTCGCGCCACGGCGTGCGGAGAGCGCCCGGCTGCTGGTCGAGGCCGCCGCGACCGCCGTGTTCACCGGCGACATCGGCTGGGTCGAGGAACTGGCCGCCGCGGCACGCGCGCGCACCGACGACGCCTCGCTGCTGGCGTCCGCCGCCGTACAGACCGGACGGCTGGCGGCGCTGACCGTGCGCCACACCGTCGTCTTCTCCCGACTGGCCGACACCGCCCAGCGGTTGACGCTCTCACGGCCCGCCGTCGCGCTGGACCTGCTGGCCGTCGCCGCCGTCGTCCGCTTCTACTCCGGAGAGGACGCGCAACGGCTTCGCGTCCAGGCCCTCCTGCGGCGCCTTCCCGAGAACGCGTCACACGCCTGGCTGCGTGCGTGGGTGAGAGCCGTGTCCGATCCCTTCGACGACAGAGCCGAACTCGTCTCCCGGCTGCCGCGGTTGGCCGCCGAGGCGGAACGCCGGCCGGACCGGCTCATCACTTTCGCGATCATGGCGTGGCTCCTGGACGAGACCCCGCGGGCCGTCCGCGCCGTCGACGAGGCTCTCAGCGGCTGGGAGCCGCGGGGACCGCTGCCGGAGGGGCTGGGCGGCGCGGTCGCCTGGGCCTATGTGGAACAGGGGAAATGGGACCAGGCCCGTGAGTTCTGCGCCCGCACCACCGCGGTCGGTTCGACGGCCGGCCTCGATCACGCCGTGGCGTGCGCGGCCTCGGCGGACGCCACCGTACTGGCCTTCCAGGGCGACACGTCGGCGGCCCGGGAGCGGGCCGCCGACGCACTCGCCCTGATCGATCCGCTGGAGAGCCGCTCGGTATCCGTCCGTGCCCGTCGCGCCCTCGGTGCCGCGGCGGCCGCCGAAGGCGCCTACGAGACCGCGTACCACCACCTCCGCATGGTCTTCACGGCGGACGGCGCGCCCGTGCACTACCACTCCTCCTATCCGGCTCTCGCCGATCTGGCCGCCGCCGCGGTGCGCGCCGGCCGCCGCGAGGAGGCGGCCGCGATCGTCGAGCGTTGCGCACGCACGCTCGGAGACAACGCCTCGCCCCGGCTGCGGGCGCTGATCAGCCGGGCGCGTGGCCTGCTGGCGGACGCCGGGAACGCGGAGCCGTACTACCGGGCGGCCCTGGCGGATCCGGTGCTGGAGCACTGGCCCTTCGAACGCGCCCAGACCCTGCTGGATCTCGCCGAGTGGCTGCGGCGCCGCCGGCGCGTCGCGGAGGCGCGGGCGCCGCTGACGGAGGCCCTGGAGATCTTCCGGCGCCTGGGCGCGCGCCCGTGGGTCGAGCGCGCCCGTGCCGAGTCGCGCGCCGCCGGCCTCGATGTCACGGACCCGGCCCCCGACGCGCTCGCCGGACTCTCCCCGCAGCAGCGGCAGATCATCGGGCTCGCGGCCCGCGGGCTGACCAACCGCGAGATCGGGGAGAGGCTCTTCCTCTCCCCGCGCACGGTCGGCTCGCACCTCTACCGCAGCTTCCCCAAACTGGGCATCACCGCCCGCTCCCAGCTGCGTGACCTCATCGAGGGCCCCCTCCCGGCGGGTGGCCACCGGGAGTAGGGGCCACGGGGAGTGAGGGCCGGGCGCCGGTCGTCGACCCCGGCCGGTCCGGCGCACGCGCGAAATGCCGCGTCAGCCGCCGCTGCTCTCGCGCACGATGAGCCGGTGCCCGGCCACATGGTCCTGAAGGGCGCCGGTGTCCGGCTCGTCGATGCGTTCCAGGAGCAGGGATACGGCGGCTCGGGCGATCTCCGGTTTGTCGGGGGCGACCGTCGTCAGGCTCGGCACGCTGAACCGCGACGCCTCGATGTCGTCGAAGCCGACCACGTCGAGGTCCCCGGGGACGGAGCGGCCCTGTTCGTACAGCGTGCGCAGCGCGCCCAGGGCGAGATGGTCGTTCAGGCACAGCAGCGCGTCGGGGTGCGGCTCCTTCGCCAGCAGCGCGGCCGCGGCGCGGGCACCGTCCCGCCAGTGGTACGCCTCGACCGGCACCACGAGGTCGGCGGTGAAGGGCAGGCCGGCGGCCTCAAGGGCCTGGCGGTAGCCGTCGGTGCGCAGCCGGTCGGTGCCCTGGCGTCCGCGGACGGCGCCGCCCAGGACGGCGATGCGGCGACGTCCCCGGGACAGCAGGTGCGCGGTGGCTTCCCGGGCGGCCCGGACGTTGTCGATGCCCACGTGGTCGGTGCCGCCCGCGACGGGCCGTTCACCGAGGAGCACCACCGGAAGGCGCTGGTCGCGGGTGGCCAGGTCCCGGGGCAGGAGGGAGAGGGGGCTGAGGATGACGCCGTCGGAGAACTGCGTGTCGAAGCCGTGCAGCGCGGCCAGCTCGCGTTCGCGTACGCCCTCGGTCTGATGGAGCAGGACGGTGCGTCCCCGGCGGTCGGCCTCGGCCATGACGTGTTTGGCCAGCTCGGAGAAGTAGGCGACGTCGAGTTCCGGGACCGCCAGGGTGATCATGCCGGTCCGGCCCTGACGCAGCTGCCGTCCGGCGATGTTGACCCGGTAGCCGAGCGCGTCGATCGCCTCGCGCACGGCGGCCCGGGTCTGTTCCGACACGTGCTCGAAGTCGTTGATGACGTTGGAGACGGTCTTGGGAGAGACCCCGGCGTACCGCGCCACGTCCTTGATCCTCGGCCTGGCCGCCACTGTGTTCATCCTTCCGTCGGCCGTGATCGTACCGACCATCACGAAACGGTTGCGGGCCGGACCATCCTCCACCGACGTATTTACATCGATGTAATCGCCATGGTGCCATGAGCCTCGCACCGACCCGGCACTACTCGTTGCAAGGAGCGCCATGCCCGTCCCGCACCTCCCGGACGTGCCCCGTCCCGAGTACCCCAGGCCGCAGTTCGCCCGTGAGGCCTGGCTCAATCTCAACGGCGAGTGGCAGTTCGAGACCGACCGGTCCGACACCGGTCTTGAGCGCGGTCTGCTGGAACGCGAGCTCGCCGACCGTATCCTCGTCCCGTTCTGCCCCGAGTCGGAGCTGTCCGGGATCGGGGAGACGGACTTCCTGGAGGCCGTCTGGTACCGGCGGACGGTGACCGTGCCCGCCGGCTGGGCCGGCTCCCGGGTACTGCTGCACTTCGGGGCCGTGGACCACGACACCACCGTGTGGGCCGACGGCCGCGAGGTCGCCCGGCATCGCGGCGGCTTCACCCCGTTCACGGCCGACCTCGGCGACGTCGCCGTACCGGGCGAGGAGCTGACGATCGTCGTCCGGGCCCGTGACAGCCGGCACGGCGTCCAGGCGCGTGGCAAGCAGGCCACCTGGTACGCCAACTCCCACTGCCACTACACCCGTACGACCGGCATCTGGCAGACCGTGTGGCTGGAGCCGGTCCCGCGCGCCGTCGCCCTCAAGCGTCCCCGTATCACCCCCGACCTGGCCTCCGGCTCCTTCCACCTCGAACTGCCGCTGACCGCGAACGCCCCCGGCCACCGCGTCCGGGCCACGCTCCGCGACGGCCACGGCGACATCACCACGGCCGAGGCCCGCGCGGACCTCGACCTGTGCCCGCGCCTGGTACTGCCACTGCCCGACGACCGGCTGCGTGTCTGGTCGCCCGCGGATCCGCACCTGTACGACCTGTCCCTCGACGTCCTGGACCCCGACGGCACGGTCGTCGACACGGCGCGCTCCTACGCCGGTCTGCGCTCGGTCGCCGTCCACGGAAAGCGGCTGGTACTGAACGGCGAACCCGTCTTCCAGCGTCTGGTGCTCGACCAGGGCTACTACCCGGACGGGCTGATGACCGCCCCGAGCGACGCCGCCCTGGTCCGCGACATCGAGCTGGGCCTGCGCGCCGGCTTCAACGGCGCCCGTCTGCACCAGAAGGTCTTCGAGGAGCGCTATCTCCACCACGCCGACCGGCTCGGCTACCTGGTCTGGGGCGAGTTCGGCGACTGGGGGTGCGAGATGGGCGCCCGCGACGACAACCAGCGCCCCGACGCCTCGTACGTCACCCAGTGGCTGGAGGCCCTGGAGCGGGACCACTCACACCCCTCGATCGTCGGCTGGTGCCCGCTGAACGAGACGTACCAGCCGCTGCACGACCGCGTCACCACACTCGACGACGTGACCCGGGCGATGTTCCTCGCCACCAAGCTGGCCGACCCCACCCGCCCGGTCATCGACGCCTCCGGATACGCGCACCGGGTGCCGGAGACCGACGTGTACGACTCCCACTGCTACGAGCAGGACCCGGCCGCCCTCGCCAGGACCATGGACGGCCTGGCGGAGGACCGCCCCTACGTCAACACCGCGCCGGACGGACGGCCGTGGTCGGTCCCGTACCGCGGACAGCCCTACTTCTGCAGCGAGTTCGGCGGCATCTGGTGGGACCCGCAGGCGGCGGCCGGGACGGCCGGCACCGAGCGGGACGCCTCCTGGGGTTACGGCGAACGGCCCCGCAGCGCCGACGAGTTCGTCGAGCGCTTCACCGGCCTGACCGGCGTGCTGCTCTCCGACCCGGGCATGTTCGGCTACTGCTACACCCAGCTCACCGACGTCTTCCAGGAACGCAACGGCGTCTACCGCTTCGACCGCTCCGAGAAGGTCGACACCGCGCCGCTCCGCGCCGCCCAGACCCGCCCGGCGGCGTACGAAGGCACGCCGTAGCACCGCGCAATCCCCCGGACCCGCGCGAACGGAAGCGGTGAACCACTCACCCCGCCCGCGCGTTTACATCGATGTATGACCACGGCACGGCGGTGCCGGCGAGGTGGGGACCACGGTGTCCCCGCCCCCCGCACCGCCGGCCGCGGGAAAGGAGCCACATGACCGGCACGCCCGTACCAGTCGGTCGCCCCGGCCTGACCAGGCGCCGCGCGCTGACGGCGGCCCTCGCCTCCGGAGCGGCGGTCCTCGGCGGCGGCGCGCTCGCCGGCTGCGGATCCGCGGCCGCGGCCGACGAGCCGACCGTCCACCTCTGGGACCTGTTCAGCGGGGCCGACGGCGCCCTCCTCGACGACATGACGCGGGCCGCTCGCGCCGATACGCGGGGCACGCGGATCGAGCGCACCGTCCTGGAGTGGGGCACCCCGTACTACACCAAGCTCGCCATGGCCTCCGCCGGCGGCCGCGGTCCCGACATGGCGGTGGCGCACCTGTCGCGTCTCGCCGGGTACGCGCCCACCGGACTGCTGGACCCGTGGGATCTGGACGTCCTGGCCGAATACGGCGTCACCCGCGACGACTTCACCGACGCGGTGTGGTCGCGCACGCGGTCCGGGGGCGCGACGTACGCGATCCCGCTGGACACCCATCCGTTCATCGTCTTCTTCCATCCCGGACCCGCCGCCGACGCGGGCCTGCTGACCAAGGACGGCACCCTGGACGCGGAGGCCTTCAGCTCGCCCGACCGCTTCCTGGCCGCCGGGAGGGAACTGGCCAGGGCCTCGGGCAAGCAGGGCATCGCCTTCGGCTACGTCACCGACACCGCCCAGGGCTGGCGCCTGTTCTACGGCCTGTACCAGCAGACCGGCGGGGCCTTCCGGCTGCCCGAGGGCGGACCGGCCGAGGTCGACGAGGACCGTATGGCCGAGGTCATCGCCTTCATGGCCCGGCTCGTCGACGGCCGCGTCAACCCCCGGGGGCTCGACTACGCGGCGGCCATCGCCGCCTTCGCCAACCGGCAGACGGCGATGATCCTGTCGGGCGAGTGGGAACTCGGCACCTTCCGGGCCGCGGACAAGAACGTCCAGGCGGCCTCCTTTCCCACGGTGTTCGGCACACCCGCCGTCTACGCGGACGCGCACTCCTTCGTCCTGCCGCACCGCCCGCGCCCGGACGCCGCGCAGCGCCGCCGCACCCACCAGGCGGTGGCGGCGCTGCTGAAGGCCGGCCAGATCTGGGCCACCGCGGGCCACATCCCCGCCTACCGGCCCGTCACCCGCACGGAGGAGTACGAGCGCCTGCGGCCCCAGGCGCACTACGTACAGGCGCAGAGCCACGTCGTGCTCGACCCGGCGGTCTGGTTCGCCGGCGCCGGATCCGACTTCCAGAACGCCATGTCCCAGGTCCTCCAGCAGGCCCTTCTCGACGGTCTCGCCCCCGACCGCGCGGCGCGCGCCATGGTGCGGCGCCTGAACACCTTCCTCTCCAAGCCCAGCCCGGCCTGACCGGCTGCGAACCACCGCGCAGGAGGCACAACGATGTCCTCTCCCCACGCCGCACCCCGCTCCGGGGCCCTGTCAGCGCGCCGGCTGTTCTCCCCCGGCCTGCTCTTCGCGCTCCCCTTCCTCGTCCTGTTCGCCGTCTTCCTGCTCTGGCCGCTGGGCCAGGGCCTGTGGATGAGCCTGACCGACGCCTCCCTGTCGGCCCACGCCCCGGCGTTCATCGGCCTCGACAACTTCACCGAGGCCCTGGGAGACGCCGAGATGTGGCGCGCGCTGGGCCACACCGTGTGGTTCACCGTCCTGTCGACCGTCCCCCTCGTCGCGGTCGCGCTCGGCATGGCGCTGCTCGTCCACACCGGTCTGCCCGGCCAGTGGGTGTGGCGGCTGGCGTTCTTCGCCCCCTACCTGCTGCCCGTCGGTGTCGTCAGTCTGCTGTGGATCTGGCTGTACCAGCCCGATCTCGGGCTGTACAACCACCTGCTCGACGTGCTCGGCCTCGGTCATGTGGCGTGGCTCAGCGACGAGTCGGTGGCCATGGGGGCGATCGCCCTGACCACGCTGTGGTGGACCGTCGGCTTCAACTTCCTGCTCTACCTGGCCGCGTTGCAGTCGATACCCGACCATCTGTACGAGGCGGCCGCCATCGACGGGGCCGGGGCCTGGCGGCGGCTGTGGTCGATCACACTGCCCCAGCTCAGCCGTATCACCACCGTCATCACCGTGCTGCAGATCCTGGCCTCGCTGAAGGTCTTCGACCAGGTCTACCTGCTCACCAAGGGCGGCCCCGACAACTCCACCCGCCCGGTCGTCGAGTACGTCTACGACGTCGGCTTCACCGGCTACCGGCTCGGCTACGCCTCGGCGATCAGCTATATCTTCTTCGCCCTGGTCATCCTCGCCTCCGCCGCCCAGTTCGCCGCCCTCCGCCGCCGGGAGAAGTGACATGACCTCCACCGACCTGCCCGTCCGCGACGCCTCGGGTCCCGCCCCGCACACACCGCACACCGGACGGGCGTCGGCGGTACGGCGCCGGGCGCCCCGAACCGGTCCCCACTCCCGTCACCACCCCCGAACGCACCTCACTCTCGGCGCCGGCCGGACCTCGCGCGTGCTCGCCCTGGCCGCCCTCACGGTCATGGCCCTGGTGTGGCTGCTGCCCATGGCCTGGGCGCTGCTGACCGCCTTCAAGTCCGAGCGGGACGCGAGTGATCCCCTCCACTGGCTCCTGCCCGCCCACGGCTTCACGCTCCAGGGCTTCAGCGCCGTCTGGGAACGCGGCGACCTGCCGCTGTGGATGCTCAACAGCCTCCTGATCTCGGCCGCCGTCACCGTGATCACGGTGCTGGTCTCCGCGATGGCCGGATACGCCTTCTCCCGCACGCTGTTCGCCGGGCGCAGGTGGCTGTTCGCCCTCACCGTGGCGGCCGTACTCGTACCGCCCCAGATCCTCATCGTGCCGTGGTTCCAGCAGATGCTCAGCCTGGGCCTGCTCGACACGTACGCGGCGGTGATCCTGCCGCAGACCGTGGCGCCGGTCATGGTGTTCATCCTGAAGAAGCACTTCGACTCGCTGCCCCACGAGCTGGAGGAGGCCGCCAGGATCGACGGCGCGGGCCACTGGCGGATCTTCTGGTCGGTGCTGCTGCCGCTGTCCCGGCCGATGCTCGCCGCCGTGTCGATCTTCGTGTTCATCGGGGCGTGGAACAACTTCCTGTGGCCCTTCATCTCCACCTCCGACCCCGCCCTGATGACCCTGCCCGTGGGCATCACGTCGGTGAAGGACGCCTACGGCATCCAGTACGCCCAGTCGATGGCGTCGGCCGTCCTGGCCGCGCTGCCGCTCGTCGTGGTCTTCATGTTCTTCCAGCGGCACATTGTCAAGTCCGTGGCCACGACGGGGCTCGGCGGGCAGTGAACAGAACGGCCCGGGACGGGCAACCTCCGTCACGTCCAGGGCCGTTGACACCTCCTCGTGCCTTCCCTACGGTGCCCGACGGGGATTTACATCGATGTAAGGAGCCCGCCCATGCGTACAGATTCCCGCCCGGCGCGTCACGCGGCACTCGTCGCCGCACTCCTGGCACTCCTGCTCGGCTTCGTCTCCGCCCCGCCTGCCACCGCCACGAGCCCGGCCCCTGCCCCGTACCCGGCCGTCGCGGGCACCACCTTCCGCAATCCGCTCAACCCCGGCCCCGACCCGTTCACGACGTACTGGAAGGGGGCGTACTACCTGACCTCCACCCAGGGCGACAGCATCCGGATGTGGCGCTCCCCCTCGCTGAGCACCCTGCTCTCCGCCGACCCCGTGACGGTATGGACGGACAGCGACACCTCACGCAACCGCGACATCTGGGCGCCGGAGTTCTACCGCTTCGGCGACCGCTGGTACCTCTACTACACCGCCGACGACGGCACCGACGAGCACCACCGGCTGTACGTGCTGGAGTCCGAACGCGACGACCCGGCCGGCCCGTACCGCTTCAAGGCCAGGCTCACCCCGCCCAACCACGCCTCCGACTTCGCGATCGACCCAAGTGTGTTCCAGCACGGCGGCCGCCTCTATCTCGCCTACAGCGGCCTCAATCCCTACCAGCACAACGGCCTGAACATCGCTCCGATGTCGAACCCCTACACCGTCTCGGGCGACGCGGTCGCGCTCGACGCGGCCGGCGGCTGCCCGGAGGTCCGCGAGGGCCCGGAGTTCCTCAACCGCAACGGCCGTACGTGGATGACGTACTCCACGTGCGACACAGGCAAGCCGGACTACCAGGTCTGGATGATGTCCCTGCCGGACGGCGCCGACCCGCTCGTACCCCGCGACTGGACCCAGCACTCCGGGCCGGTGTTCTCCCGCGCCGACGACCGAGGCGTCTACGGGCCGGGCCATCACGCCTTCTTCCGCTCGCCCGACGGCACCGAGGACTGGATCGTCTACCACGCCAAGACGACCTCCACGAACACCTATACGGACCGCACCACCCGTGCCCAGAAGATCACCTGGAACGCCGGCGGCGGCCCGGACCTCGGCCGTCCGCTCGCCCTGGGCGCGACACAGGACCTGCCCTCGGGCGACCCGGGATCCGGCGGCCACTGGATCAACGACGACGGCCGCTCCAGCGGTGACGGCACCGTCGCCTACACGGGCACCTGGAACTCCGGCACCGGCTGCGCCACCCAGTGTTTCTGGGGCGACGACCACTGGAGCGACCGGGCGGGCAACACCGCGACCTTCACCTTCACCGGCACCCGCGTCGCCCTGCTCTCCGTCCGCGACACCGGCAACGGCATCGCGGCCCTGAGCGTCGACGGGGGCAGCGAGCGGCGCGTCGACCTCTACGGCGCGATCCGGACCGGCGAGAGCGTCCAGTACCTCAGTCCCCGCCTCCCGTACGGCCGCCACACCCTGCGCGTGCGGGTGACCGGCGAACACAACGCCGCGTCCCGGGGCGGGTTCGTGAGCGTGGACCGGGCGGAGGTGTACACCGATTGACCCGTGGCGGACGTCGTACGGGCGGGCCCGCGGGAGCGTCGGAGCGCACGGCGCCGGGGCGTCCGTGCCGGGCCCGGTCACTCGTCGATCCCGGAGCGCTCGGCGCCCGCGACGATATGGCGTTGCAGGAGCAGGAAGACCACCAGCAGGGGCAGGATCGAGACGGCGGCGGCGACGAAGAGTTCGTGGAGGTTGATGGTCTGGGCGGTGGTGAACGTGGCGAGGACGACCTGTACCGTCCAGGCGTCGCGGTCCTGGCCGATCACCAGCGGCCACAGGAACGAGTTCCAGGAGCCGATGAAGACGATCGCGCCGACCGCCGCGAAGACCGGCCGTGTGTTGGGCACGACGATCCGCCAGTACGTACGCCAGTGGCCGAGCCCGTCCACCCGGGCCGCGTCCTCCAGCTCGCGCGGGAAACCGAGGAAGTACTGACGGAAGAGGAAGACCGCGAAGGCGCTGAACAGGGTCGGGATGATCAGTCCGCGCAGGGTGGAGATCCAGCCGAGCGAGGAGACCAGGACGAAGCTCGGGACGAAGGTGACGGCGGACGGGATCATGAGTGTGACCAGGAACCCGTAGAAGACGTGGTTCGCGTAGGGGTATTCGATGCGGGCCAGGCCGTATCCGGCCAGTGAGGCGAGCAGCAGGGTGCCGGCGGTGGTGAGGACGGCGATCACGGCGGAGTTCCACAGGGCGTGTGCCATCGGGACGCTGCTGTCGCCGAACAGTTCCCGGAGGTTGTCCCAGTGGAGGCTGTCCGGGAAGAACGTCCAGCCGGTCCCTGTGATGTCGGCTTCCGTGGCCAGTCCGTTGCGTACCAGCAGGTAGAACGGGATGAGGAAGAGCCCGGCGAGCGCGATGAGGAGGACGAGCCGCAGGCCCCGGGCGAACCGCTGGAAGGCCTGGTTCGTCGCGTACGCCGCGGGGGCGCCTGTCGGGTGTCGTGGCATGGGTCAGTCCTCCCTGCGGCCGAGGCTGAACCAGCGCGCCTGCACCACGGTCACGACGGCGATGATCAGGGCGAGGATCACGGCGCCCGCGCTGCCGAGCCCCAGGTTCTGCTCCTGGCCCAGTGCGGTGTAGTAGAGGTAGACCAGGGGCGGCCTGGCGTAGGGCGGGTAACCGCCCGAGGTGGACAGCAGGTTGTAGAACTCGTCGAAGGCCTGGAAGGCGTTGACCACCAGGAGCAGCACGACGGCGACGGAGGTCGCGCGCAGTTGCGGGAAGGTGATGTGCCGGAAGACCTGCCAGCCGGGTCGGGCGCCGTCGACCGCGGCTGCCTCGTAGAGGGCGGGCGGGACGCGCTGCAGCCCGGCCAGCAGGATCACCATGTAGAAGCCGGCCTGGAGCCAGAGCCGCACGGTCACGATGACCAGCCAGTACCACGGCGGTCTGGTGGTCGACAGCCAGGCGATCCCGGAGCCGCCGAACCAGTCCAGCACCGTGTTCGCCAGCCCGTACCGCACGCCGTTGAAGACCGACAGCTTCCAGATGATCGCGGCGACGACGTAGGAGCAGGCGGTCGGCAGGAAGAAGACCGACCGGAAGAACGCCTGGGCGAAGCGCAGCCGGTGCACCATCAGCGCGAGCGAGAGCGAGAGGGCGTATGTCGCCGGGACGATGAAGAGGGAGAAGACGGCGAAGGTGGTGAGACTGGAGGTGAAGGAGGGGTCGCTGAGGATTTCGGTGTAGTTGTCCAGGCCCACGAACTCGGTCGGGGTCACCGTGTTGTGGGCGTCGTAGAAGCTCAGCCACACACTCCACGCCAGCGGTACGTAGGTGAAGAGAGCGAGCCCGATGGCGAAGGGGCCGACGAAGACCCAGAACCACACGTAGCGGTTCTGGGGTCCGCGCAGGCGCCGCCCGATCGAGCCGCCGGTCCGGGGAGTCGTCCGGGCGCCGGCCCGGGGAGACGGCCCGGCGGCCTTCCCGGTGGATGTCGGGGTGGATGTCGGCGTGACTATGACCGCACCCGCTTCAACTCGGCCCGGGTCGTGGCGACGACCGCCCTGAGCTGGGCTTCCGGGTCGGCGCCGGCGGTGATGATCCGGCTCAGGGCGTCCTGGTAGGCGGTCTGGCTCTTCTCGGTCCACAGCAGGGGCTGTGCGTATCCGTGGTCGGTCGTGAACCGTACGGCGTCGGCCGCCGCGCCCTTGGTGAGCCCGGCCGCCTTCTTCGCCAGTGAGATCCGGGCGGGAATGTGGAAACCGTAGGAGAGCGCGAAGTCCTCCTGGTAGTCGGTGCGTTCGACCCACAGCCACTTCACGTACGCCTTCGCCGCGTCGATATCGGCGCTGTGCGTACTGACGGCCGCGCCGTAGGCGCCGACCGGGACCGACGGCCTGCCCCGCGGGCCGTCCCCGGGGAAGGGCAGCACACCGAAGTCGTCGCCCAGCGCCTGCTGGATCTGCGGCAGGGCCCACAGCCCTGTCCACTGCATGGCGGTCAGCCCCTGGATGAACGCGGACGGATCGGACCAGTCGGTGGGAGCCCCGAGCAGGAGGGAGTCGTCCGCGCGGAACCGGCGCAGTTTGCCGATGGTCCTGGCGGCCTGCGGGTCGTCGAAGCCGACGTCCCCGCCGGCGGTGACGGGTTCCAGGCCCGCGGCGCGCAGCGGGGTCGCGCCGAGGACGCCGGCGCCGCCGTCGTTGCCGAGGAAGAGTCCCTTGACGTCCTTCGTCGTCAACGCCTTGGCGGCGTCGATCAGTTCGTCGAGGGTCAGGGGCGGCCGGACACCGGCTCCGTCCAGCAGGCTCTTGCGGTAGTAGAGCATCTGCATGTCGATGACCTGCGGGATGCCGTACACCTTGCCCTGGTACGTCTTGGGCGCGAGCACCGCGGGGTGGACATCGTCCCGTACGCCCTCCAGCAGGCCGGTGAGATCGGCGACCTGACCGCCCCGGATCTGGTCCAGGGTCGGTCCGCCCTCGAAGACGTCCGGCGCGTTGTCGGTCAGCAGTGCCGCGGCCGTCTGCTGGTCGTAATTCCCCGGCCGCCACTGGACGGTGACGCGCGCCTTCCGGTACGCGGCGGCGTAGCGCTTCACCGCCTGTTCCACGCCGGCCTCGCCGTACTGGTGATACCACTGATCGAGCGCGGGGCCACCGCCCGCTCCCCCGCCGCGGCCGGTGTTGGAGCCGCAGGCGGCGGTCAGCGCGAGGGCACCGGAGACGGCCAGCAGCTGCCGGCGGCCGATGCGAGTGGCGGGAGGAGTTGGACGCATAGTCCATCAGTCTGCTGCCGCTACGTGTAAGCGGGATTGCTCGCATATGAAACGTCCCACGCGTGCGGACCGGTGACTCGGCCCGTCAGCGGTCAACTGCCCCTGGTCAGCGCGCCCGTGAAAGTACAGCCGAACGGATGACGGCGGATCAGCTTCTCAACGGCGCGTCAGTTCTCAACGGCGGATCAGCTTCTCAACGGCGGATCAGCTTCTCAGCGGAAGCAGCCGGGGCACGGCCCTGACGTAGATCACCATGCCGATCACCTCGACCAGCGTCTGGGTGACCACGACCACCGCGGCGACGGCCAGGCCGTCGGGCAACGCCAGGGCGAGGGGGAGGACGACCAGGGAGTTGCGCGTCGCTCCGGTGAACACGATCGCCCTCCCGGACGGCACGTCGAGGCGGAACGCGCGGGCGACACCGAGTCCGGCGAACGCCATCACGACCAGGAAGACCACATAGAACGGTACGACGCGGGCCACGTCCGCCAGGCTGCCGGCGTCGCCGAGCTTGGGCACCTGCGAGGCGACCACGGTGAACAGGGTGGCGGCCATCAGCGGCACCATCGTCGTGCCCATCGCGTCCGCGGTCCGCCGCCCCGCCGGGCGGCGCGCGGCCCAGGCCTGGCTGAGCCAGGCCAGCGCCAGCGGGATCACGATCAGTACGACGAACGCCTCGATGAACGGTCCGGCGGCGACCACGTCGGCCAGGTCGGGGCCCATGAAGAGGAACAGGTAGCCCGGCAGCAGGACCATCTGGGCGAGCAGCAGCAGCGGGGTGGCCGCGAGCAGGCGCCGGCTGCTGCCGCCGGCGAGCCCGCTGAAGACGATCACGTAGTCGACGCAGGGGGCCAGCAGCACGAGCAGCACGCCGAGGCGGACGGCCTGGCCGTCCGGGAGGAAGGCGAACATCGCGGCGACCACGAGCGGCACCACCAGAAAGTTCACCACCAGCGTGGCGGCCAGGAACCTGCCTGCCCTCAGTGAGCGGATCAGCTCCGAGGCGGGCACTTGCAGGAACGTCACATACAGCAGGGCGGCCAGCACCGGGTTGATGGCGTGCGCCAGGCCGGGCCCCGCGGCGGGCGCGGCCGAGCCCACCAGTGCCCCGGCGGCCAGGGCCCCGACGTAGACGGCGACCTGGTGGCGCTCCATGCCCGCGACCAGGCCGGATGACGACGGCAACGTACCTGCTCCTCGCACGGGGTGGTGAAAAGAAACGTGACCGGGGTGGTCGTGCTCACCTCGTCGACCGTAAACCTTCGGCCTGCCCCGAAGGTCGGGCGGGGGGCTCAACCGCTTTACATGTGACCATCTGGTCACCTATTTTGGAGCCGTGACCGACGACGACCGCGTCTTCAAGGCGCTGGCTGATCCGACGCGCCGTTTCCTGCTGGACCTGCTCTTCGTGCGCGACGGCCGCACGCTGACCGAGCTGGAGTCCGAGCTGGAGATGACGCGGTACGGAGCGATGAAACACCTGAAGGTGCTGGAGGAAGCAGGACTTGTCGTCACGCGTAAGTCCGGCCGGGAGAAGCTGCACTTCCTGAACCCGGTGCCGATCCGGTTGATCCACGACCGGTGGATCGACAAGTACACCGAGCGTCAGGTGACGGCGCTCACCGAGCTCAAGAACGAGCTGGAGGGGAACACATGACAGTCTCTGCCGAGGAGACCACGACCGTTCAGGTCCACCGGGTCTACATCCGGACGACACCCCAGGCGGTGTGGGACGCGATCACGAAGCCCGGGTGGAGCGAGAAGTACGGCTACCGCTGCGCGTCCGAACTCGACCCGCGGGCCGGCGGTACGTTCCGGGTGCTGTCGAGCGACGAGATGCGCTGCCACGGGGCGGCGGAACAGATCATCGAGGGCGAGATCGTCGAGGCGGACCCGCCGCGCAAACTCGTCCAGACGTACCGGATGCTGTTCTCCCCGGAGCTGGCGGCCGAGCCGTTCACGCGCCTGACCTACGAGATCGAGGAAGAGCCGTACGGCGGCGTCACCAGACTCACGGTGACCCACGACGTCACCGGCGCACCGGCCCACGCGGCCCAGGTCGCGGGCGAGATCAGCGAGGCGGGTGGCGGCTGGAGCATGCTGCTCAGCGACCTCAAGACCCTGCTGGAGACCGGCCGGGCGATGACCGGCTAGGTGTTCTGTCCTGACGGCCCGGCGCTGGCGGCGCCGGGCCGTCGAGGTGTGGTGGCCAGGCGGCCGTTTCCCTTGGTACGGCCCGGTACGGCCCGGTCCGGTACGGCCTGGCCCGGAGCGGCCTCGTTCTCGCGTGTCGTGGGCCGCTTCCCGCGGAGGAGTTCGCGCAGGGACGGGCCTCCTCGCAGACACCACAGCGCGATGACCGGGTCACAGATCGCACAGCCCAGCGACGAGTCGTGGGCGAAGGGGATCAAGGGGCTGCCCTTGAGATGGTGCACCACGTCCCACGCGGTGTGCAGCAGCCAGCCGATGCCGATGAAGGCCCACGAGTCCAGCCCGCGGTAGGCGACATAGGTGAGAAGCGCGGTGAACGCGAACTCCCAGCCGCCCAGGCCGCCACCGCTCAGGTAGGCGGCCCCCGCTCCGGCGATCATGATCGCGTTGAAGCGCCGCCGGTGCGGTTCACGGATGAGGGACATGAGCGACACATAGAGGATGCCGATGCCGATCGGCATGACGTACTGCATGGGTGTGCCCTTTCTCGGGGCGGGTGGCGCGACCGGACCGGCGCGGGGACCGCTCATCACGCTAGGTCCGGGGGCGATCACCCCCCAGCGGCATTACCGACAGGTTCCAACGGGTTCCCGCCGCCGGGCCCGCTCCCGGGCCGCGACACGCCGTCCGGCACCGGCCCGCCGGGGTCTTCCGGGCGGTGCGATGATAGTGGTGACGACAGAAGCCCGGCATTCTCCCACACAGAAAATCTGTCATGACGAGAGTAGACATACGGGTCTACCAGGATTAATGTCCTCCTCGTAGCCAGCAGTACTGCATGCCCCGCCGGCAGATGGTGTCGCGCCTCCTCCGGGGCTTTGGTGCCGTACGACGCCGAGGCCCCTCGACGCGTTACCCGATCAGAGGTGCACATGACCGCAGGAAACTCTCTCGGCCGTCTCGACGACGACGATTACCCCGCCTACACCATGGGCCGCGCCGCCGAGATACTCGGCGCCACCCCCGCCTTCCTGAGAGCCATCGGCGAAGCCCGCCTCATCACTCCCCTGCGCTCCGAGGGCGGACACCGCCGCTACTCGCGGTATCAGCTGAGAATCGCCGCTCGCGCCCGCGAGCTGGTCGACCAGGGCACGCCCGTCGAAGCCGCCTGCCGCATCGTCATCCTCGAAGACCAGCTCGAAGAAGCCCTGCGCATCAACGAGGAACTGCGCGACGCGCACGCCACACCCCGCCGCATCTCCGACAGCTGACCCTCGCCCCGGCCCGGGACGGGGATGGACCCCACTCCGTCCCCCGAGCGCGTCTCTGTCTCCGGCCTGTCTCTGTCTCCGGCCTGTCTCTATCTCCGGTTAGAGGCGGTGATCGTCCTGTGGCCCGATGCCCGCGATCCGCGTGCGACCATAGCGTGGGTCACATCATGGAACGAACTGACAACCGGTTTCTCCCGGTCCTGCTGCTCGCCGCTCAGGCCGTGGTGTGGCCCGGGTACGCGCTGCTGCGGGGCGCCACCCCGACCGCCGCGGAACTCCTCGCGACCGCTCTGGTGGGCGGTCTGGTCGCCGTCGCGCTCTCGGTCCGCCGTACCCGCCCCGTGCCCGTCCTCATCCTGGTCGTGGCCGCCTGCGCGGTCGGCGCGGCGCCCCTGCCCGCGGGCGCGGTGGCCGTGCTCGGCACCGCCGGAGTCGCGCTGGCCCTGTTCACGGTGGCCGTCGAACGGGACACCACCACCGCGCTGCTGTGCGTGGCGACGCTCGCGGCCTGGCAGCTCGTGCACGGTCTCAGCCTGCACGGTCTCGGTGGCAGCCAGGGCCTCGACCTCGTCCTCACCGCGCTGCTCTACGCGGCCGCCACCGGTACGGGGCTGTCCCTGCGGCGGCTACGGGCCGCCCGGCGAGCCGCCGAACGGCGTCTGCGCCGGGCGGAGGACGAGCGGCACCGGCTTCCGGCGGCGGAACGGCGCCGGATGGAAAGGGAGTTGCACGACGTCAGTGCCCACCACCTCACAGCGGTGGTCGTGACCGTCGAGGCGGCGCTCGGACTGCGCGACCGCCGACCCGAACTGGCCGACAAGGCAGTGGAGTTCGCCGCCGAGACCGGCCGCGAGGTGACCCGGGCCCTGAGCGCTGTGCGAGCCCCGACACCCACTCCGGAGGACCTCCCGGCGCCGGAGGAGCGGCTGCGGGAACTCGTGGCCGGCTTCCGCGCTCTCGGGCAGCCGGTGACGTGCCGGACCGAGGCCCTGCCGGACGGCTCCGTCGGCGACGCCGCGTACGGCATCGTCCGCGAGGCACTGACCAATGTGGTCCGCCACGCCTCCGGCGCCGCCACGACCGTGCGATGCGCCTACGGCGACGACCACACGGAGATCGTGGTGCGCAACGGGCCGCCGGACGCGTCCGGTGCCGGTACGCCGCGCGGCCAGGGACTCGGGGGCGGGCACGGCCAGAACTTCCTGCGCGGCCGGGCTCGGGAGGCGGGCGGCACGCTCACCAGCGGGCCGACACCGGACGGGGGGTGGGAGGTGCGCGCCGTACTGCCGGGGCGGCGCAGGACAGCGCCGCCGGAAGCCGTTCCGCGCACGTACCGCCTCGCCCAGTTCACCGCGGCCGCGGGGCTGTGCCTCCAGCCGCTGCTGCCGTTCCTCATCATCCGGGAGAGTACGACGCCCACCGGGCCGGGCGTCTCGGCCGGTGCGCTTTTCGCGCTGCTCGCCACGGCGCAGGTGGTCACGCTGCTGTGGCTGCGGCAGGCTCCGCGGACCGCGCTGAGTGTGCTGCTGGTCCTCGCCGGGCTCTGGCCTGCGACGATGGCCGTGAGCGGCTACGCGGGGCCGGTGCTCCTGCCGCCGGGGCTGAGCATGATCGCCACCTGCGTGGCGCTCGCCATGGTGGCGGTCGGCTCCCCGGAGGCCGGCCCGGGTGTTCCGTCCGGGAAGGGTGTGGAAGGGGCGGGGGCGACGGCGCTCGGGCGCCGGGCCGCGGGCGTGGCCGCGCCGCGCCGGGCCGTACCGGTCGTGGCCGCTGTCGTCCACGCGGCCGCGGTGATCGCCGCCGTACTGGCCCGCGATGTCGCCACGCCCGCCTGGGGTGTCGTCGGGGCCGCGACCGTCATGACGGCGCCGGCCGCTGCCGCCGCCTGGTTTCTGGGCACCTGGTACGGGAAGCGCGGGCGAGCCGAACGGGACACGCACCAGGACCGTCTCGCGGCGTGGACCGAGGAGGCCGTCAGGGACGCGTGGGCAGAACGCCGCCGCATCACCGTCGGACTGGAGACCACGGTGCTGGCACGCACGGCCGAGGTGGTCGAGGAGGCGGAGGCGGGCCGGCTCGCGCAGACGGCGGAACGGGCCCGCGACGCCTTGGCCGCGATGCGGTCCCTGCTCGAAACGGTCCGTGCCGGAGAACAGCACGCCGAACTCCGTCCGCAGCCCACGCTGCAGGCCCTCGACCTGCTCGTCGGCCAGTGCCGGGCCACCGGCCGCCAGGTGGAGGTGCGGCTCACCGACCGGGTGCCGGAGCGGCTGCCCCCCGAGGTGGACATCGCCGCCTACCGTGCCGCCGAGACGATTCTGCGGGCAGGGGGTGACGAACCGGCCGCGCTCGTCCTCGACGCCGCGGACCGCGTCCTGACCCTGACCGCGACCGGTGTGTCCCACGCCACCCGTCTCGCCGCACGCGAGCGGCTGGTGACACGGGCCGCCGCCCTCGGCGGCACCCTCACCACCGAACAGCCGGACACGGTCCTGCTCCGTCTGCCCTTGACCACCGTCCCGGGCGACGGGGCGACGCCCCGTGCCGGTGGCGCCCCGAACGCCGAGCGCCCCGATACCGACCCAGGCCCGCAGGCGCCGCCCCGTACAGAGAGCGCCCCGCTCGGGGGCGACCAGGAGGAACCCCAATGACCCTCACCGTGGTGGTCGTCGACGACCAGGCGGTCGTCCGGGCGGGCTTCGCCGCCGTCATCGACGCCGAGCAGGACATGACAGTCGTCGGCGAGGCCGGGGACGGAGCCGCCGCGGTGACCCTGGCCGACCAGCTCGCGCCCGACGTGATGGTCATGGACGTACGGATGCCAGGACTCGACGGCATCACCGCCACCCGGATCATCACCGCGCGCGAGAATCCGCCACGCGTCCTCGTACTGACCACGTTCGACCTCGACGCCTACGTGTTCGAAACGCTGCGCGCCGGTGCGTCCGGCTTCCTGCTCAAGGACGTGCAGGCGGCCGAACTGCTGCACGGCATCCGCGTCGTGGCCGGCGGGGAGAGCGTCCTCGCCCCGTCGGCCACCCGCCGGCTCATCGGCCATTACGCCGCGGGCCCGCCGGGACCGCGGACCGGGCAGGACGCGGCGGCCCTGGACCGGCTGACCGCACGGGAGCGCTTCGTCCTCACCCTGATCGCCTCGGGGATGAACAACGCGGAGATCGCCTCCGAACTCGACATCACCGTCGGCACGGTCAAATCCCATGTGAACGCACTGCTGCGCAAACTCGGGGTACGCGACCGGGTGCAGGCGACGATCCTCGCGTACGACCTGGGCCTCGCCCGCGCGACCCCGCCCGGCACGCACCCCTGACGTCCGCACAGCGCACAGCCCATCCCATGACCGAGAGGACAGGTGCGGCCATGAGCACCACACACAAGGAGACCACCGTCATGACCGAGTCCACGTCGACCCACCCGGTGCTGCGCACCGTGCGCCTCGCGCTCGGCAGCGTTCTGGCCCGCGTCTATCTGGGCGTGATCGCGGCCCTGGCCATCTGGGCCGTGGTGGTGAGCGTCGGCGACAACCCCGACGCTTCCTTCGCCGGGGTGGTGCCGCTGATCGCCACCGCACCGGTCAGCCTTCTCGTGATCGTGCTGCCGGACCACACCTCCATGATCTTCTTCGCGATCGGTCTCGGCGCGCTGGTCAATGCCGTGCTCATCGGGTGGTGCGCCCGCGCCCTGGGTCAGGGCCGCGGCGGCTCGAAGCCGACCGGCTGAAGCCGGCGGTCCGAGGGGCGCGGCCCCGGCGCGCCCCTCGCTCCGGATCAGACAGCCGGGGCCGGGTAGGTCGGGTACTCCACCCCCGACACATGCTGGACGACGCGGATGACCTGGCAGGAGTAGCCGAACTCGTTGTCGTACCAGAGGTAGAGGATCGCGTCGTCGCCCTCGGCCTTGGTCGCCCCGGCGTCCACGATCGAGGCGTGGCGCGAACCGATGAAGTCGCTCGACACCGCGTCGGGGGCGCTGATGAAGTCGATCTGGCGCTTGAGCGGCGAGTTCAGCGACACGTCGCGAAGGTGGCCGAGGACCTCCTCGCGGGTGGTCTCGCGCGCGAGCCGCAGGCTCAGGATCGCGATCGACACATCCGGCACCGGGACGCGGATCGAGCTGCCGGTGATCCTCGCCTTGAGGCCGGGCAGCGCCTTGGCGACGGCCGAGGCGGCACCGGTCTCGGTGATGACCATGTTGAGCGGCGCCGACCGGCCGCGGCGGTCGGACTGATGGTAGTTGTCCAGCAGGTTCTGGTCGTTGGTGAACGAGTGGACGGTCTCCACATGGCCGCGCAGGACACCGAACTCGTCCGCCATCGCCTTCAGCGGCGGGACGATCGCGTTGGTGGTGCAGGACGCGCAGGACAGGATCCGCTCGTCCGGCTTGATCGTCTCGTGGTTGACGCCATGGACGACATTGGGGACGTCGCCCTTGCCCGGCGCGGTCAGGACGACCTTGTCGACGCCGGGGCGGAGGTGCTTCGACAGACCCTCGCGGTCACGCCACCTGCCGGTGTTGTCGACGAGGATGGCGTTCTTGATGCCGTACGCCGTGTAGTCGACCGCCGTCGGGTCGTCGGAGTAGATCACCTTGATCTCGTTGCCGTTGGCGATGATCGTGTCATTCGCCTCGTCGACGGTGATCGTGCCCTGGAACTGGCCGTGGACGGAGTCGCGGCGCAGCAGCGAGGCGCGCTTGACGATGTCCTGGCCGGCGCCCTTGCGTACGACGATGGCGCGCAGCCGCAGGCCGTTGCCCGAGCCGGTCTTCTCGATGAGCAGGCGGGCGAGGAGGCGGCCGATGCGGCCGAAGCCGTAGAGGACGACATCGCGCGGCTCGCGGCGCTCGATCTTGTTCTCTCCCGTGGCGCCGGCGACGGCCTCGGCGGTGAACTCCTCCTCCGAGAGACCGCGGTCGTCGGTCTGGTACGTCGCGGCGAGCATTCCGATGTCGATCTGCGAAGGGCCGAGATCGAGCGTGGTGAGGGCGCGCAGGAACGGAAGCGTCTGGGTGACCGAGAGTTCCTCGCCGGCGATCTGCCGGGCGAACCGGTGGGTCTTGAGGATGCTGATCACCGACTTGTTCACCAGGGAGCGGCTGTGCAGCAGGACGGTGATGTCCCGCTCCCGGTGCAGCTTCCCGATGATCGGGATCATCGCTTCCGCGATCTCCTCGCGGTGCTTCCAGTTGGTGAACGATTCCTCAGTGACAGTCACAGGATTATCTTTCGAGCTAGGCGGCGCTCATATGGTAACCCTTCGATATGCCGGGTCAGTCGGCGGGGAAGTCCATACCGTTGGTGAGGAGTCCGAGGAATTGTGTGAGTTCGGCCCTGCGCCGGACGGAGAGTTTGCGGTAGACGCGTGTGAGGTGCTGCTCGACGGTGCTGACGGTGATGTAGAGGTGCCGGGCGATCTGCCGGTTGGACTTGCCCTCGGAGGCGAGGGCGGCGACGCGCCGTTCGGCGTCGGAGAGAAGTGGCTTGTCGGCGGGGGCCGAGGTGACGGCGGGCAGGCCGGCGGTGGTACGGGGCCGGCTGGGCGTCCAGGTCATCCACGGGGACGCCGGGGTGTCGCTCCGGTGTCCGGGCTGCTGTGCCGAGTGCTGCCGGGGGCGGGACTCCTGCTCATGGCCGTTGTCGGTGTGCGTATGGCCGAGATCGGCGAGGGCGCGCGCCAGGGCGAGGCGGCTGTCGGACAGGCGCAGAATGCGCACCGCTTCCCGGAGGAGTTCCTCGCGCTCGCCGGGCGGGCTCGCGGCGGCCAGGACGCGCAGGGCGTTGCCGCGGAAGCGGGAGGGCCGGGGGCCGACGTCGGCGAGTTCGCGTTCGATGATGGCGCGGGCGCGGGCCGGTTCGTCGAGTGCGACGTACGCCTCGGCGGTTCCGGTGCGCCAGCCGAGGAGGTGACGTGAGGGTGAGTGCCAGCGTTCGGCCAGCGGCGCGCAGGCGGTGAAGTCGTTGAGAGCCGCGTAGGGACGGCCGGTGGCCAGGCTGTGGTGGCCGCGGGCGACCAGATAGAACAGACCGACGGTGGAGTGGAACATCTCCTCGGGGACGGGGTATTCGAGGTAGCGCGCGGCCTCGTCGAACCTGCCCATGGCGGTGTGGGCGGCCACCAGGGTGGCCAGGGGAGAGCCGATGACCACACCCCAGCCGTGGTGCGGAAGGAGTTCCAGAGCGGTGGCCGCGCGAGTGACCGCCGTGGCCGTCTCGCCTCGTTGCAGGGCGATATAGGCGTGGACGCTGCGGAAGATCGCGACGCGCGCGGGAGATCCTTCGCCGGGAAGCCGGTCGAGCAGCGCCGTGCCGAGTCTCTCGGCCTGGGGCAGATCCCCGTGCTGAAGCAGTTCGATCAGCGTGATGGCGTCACGGTCCCAGGAGTACCGCGGTCCGGGGACGGGGGGAGGTAACGTTTCTCCGTAGTCCGTCTCGACATGGCCGAGGACAAGCGGGTCGATGTCGCCGACAGGGACGCGTGAGCTGCCGCGGGACATGTGTGCCGCGTGCTCCAGGTAGGCGGCCGACATGGTGTCGCGCGTGCCCGACAGCGGATCCGGCTCCGGCAGTTCGGGCAGCAGGGCCGGACTCAAGTGCGCCACGATCGTGCGGGTGGCCGCCAGCCGCTCCCTCGCACGCGGATCACGTGGGTCGTGGGGCTTCTCCAGATGAGTGATCGCCTCGCCCGCCTCCTTCGTCCGGCCGAACCACAACAGCCAGGTGACGAGCGCGTGGACGGACCGCGCGTTGAGCTCTCCCGCACGCATCACGGACATCAGCCGGCTCACCTCCGGCTCCGCCGCCGCCGGGTTGACACACCACAGCGCGCCGAGCAGTCCCAGGGCGACCTCCACCCGCTGCGGCTCCTCCAGCCCGGCCCGGTCCGCCAGGCGCAGGCACCGGAGCGAGGCGTCCACGTCCCCCTCAGCGAGTAACTGCCGCGACGCGCGTAATAACACCGCGACGCCCGCCTCGTCCGGTATCGCCCCGCCGGCCATCAGATGCTCCGCCACCGTGGTCACGGACGCTCCCTCGGCGCGCAGCACCTCCGCCGCTCGCTGATGGAGCCCGGCGCACTCGTCCCCGCCGAGCGCCTTGAGCACAGCCCTGCGCGCGGCCGGATGCCGGAACGCGCCGTCCTCCAGCAACCCCGCCATCTCCAGTTCCCGCATCTCCATGGCCAGCCGCTCCTGGCCGCGGTCCAGCAGCCGTTCCAGCCGGGCCGGGGTCGCGTGCCGGTCGAGGACGGCCAGCGCCCGTACGCACGAGAGCAGTTGCGGATGGTGCTTCAGCCGGGCCACATACGTCCGCTCGAAGGTCTCGCCCACCACGACACCCCCCTCACCGGACGCACCGGGGGCCGGGGCGGCCTTGCGGGCGGCGGCCCTGTGGTCGCGGATCAGCGCGTACACGAGAGCAGGGCTGCCCCCACTGACACGGTGGACGGGGGCGTGCAGTTCCTTCGCCGCGTCCGCGCCGAGCCTGCTCTCCAGCAGCCGCCGTACCTCCGCCTCCGGCAGGGGCGTGATCGCCCCCACTCGGCAGCCAGGAACGAGCAGGAACTCCTCCGCCCGGTCCATGTGGCCCTCGCCCATCGACCGGTCGAGCGTCATGACCATGAGGATTCCGCTGCTCTGCGCACGCCGGGCCAGATGCAGCAGACAGGAGCGGGACAACTCGTCCGCGTACTGGGCGTCATCGACCGCGACGACCAGGGGCGTTTCCCGCGCGGCGGCTTCCAGGACAGAGGTCAGGTCCCGCATCCGCTCCACATGCCCGCGGTCGGAGGCTCCCCGGGGCACGCCGTCCTCCCACAACCGGTGTACGGCCGCCCGCGCCTCCTCGGGCATGCCGGAGGAGTGCGTCAGTTGCTCGATGGTGGCGAAGGGAACGTCGTTCTCGCTCCGGAAACCGGTGGCGGCCAGATACAACGCTCCGGACTCCGCGGCGTGTTCGCGAAATCTCCCCAGCAGCGTGGTCTTCCCCGTCCCAGGCCCTCCGTGCAGGGCCATCACACCGCCCTGATGTGGCCCGGCTTCCGCCAGCAGCTCACCGAATTCCGCCACGTAATCCCGTCGGCTCGCCCAACTCATCGTCCTACCTTTGCACTCAAGGAATGTGTTGCTGAAACCCAGGAACGCAGAATCACCGCAATCCGAACCTCGTGGTTATCAAGTGTAATCAGTCGAGTGCGAACTGTCTTGAGTGCGTGCGGACCCGGCTTCCTCATGCAAACGTTCGCGACATGCCCGACCGGGCATCACTTCGCCGGTTCCGGGAGGCCAATCGGACTCGAAACCGGGCGAGCGGGATACGACGCATACTCGCCATTCTCGCGCTTTCACCTCTCCGTGAAGCGCGCCGCCATGTTGTCCGCCCCCGACCGTCCCCCGGGCGGGAACCGCGAACCGGCGAGAACGCACGAATGAACGTTGCGTGAGCAATTACGCGCCAAAAACCGCGAGTTCGGCGGTGGAGTTATCTGGCATTTTCCCTTCCGTCCACGTACTGGAGGGATCGGTCATACGGTGACGATTCGCCGGACTGATTGTCCGCTCGACTCCATCGGTACGTACCAATGACCGCCAGTGCACTCCAGCCATAGCTTTACCTTTAATTTACCGCGTCACCCGTAAACGCGGCGGGACGGCAAAAACCCTCGCCCGCCGCGAAGGCCGCGACGGGCGAGGGACTGACGGGTGTTGAACCAGGGACGGAGGACGAGGGACGACAGGCGGGGGACGACGGGCCGGGGTGGTCGCCCCCGCGAACGGGCTCACCGCCGCACGGCGTCCCGTTTCAGCTCCCGGGGCGTTCAACCCCCCGGGCTTTCACCTCCCTCGGCTCTCAACTCCCCGGGCCGCGCCTCACCATGAAACGGGGAGCGTGGTCGGCCCGCGCACGACGGCCTCGGCGGGCCGCCATCGCAGGGCGGCCGGGGCCACGGTCAGGCGCAGCCCGGGGGCCGCCCTGACCAGTTCTTCCAGGGCCACGCGCATCTGGAGCCTGGCCAGTTGGGCCCCGAGACACACATGCGGTCCATGCCCGAACGTCAGATTCCTGGGCATGTCGCGCCGGACGTCGAGGGCTTCGGGTTCCGTATGTTCCGCCGCGTCGAAGTTGGCGTGCAGCAGGGACACCAGGACGCCGTCCCCCGCGCTGATCAGCTCCCCGCCCAGCTCGATGTCCTGCCGTGCCACGCGCGTGAAGCTGATCGGGACGACGGGCGCGTACCGCAGCAGTTCCTCCACCGCCCCCGGGATCACCTCCGGCCGGGACACCATCTCCCGCCACTGCGCGGGGTGTTCCAGCAGGGCGAGCGCCGCGAGGCCGATCTGGCCGATCGTGGTCTCGTACCCCGCGTTGAGCAGCAGCTCGATGAGGGCGAGGAGTTCCCGCTCGTCCAGCGCGCCGTCCTGCTCGCGGGCCCGGATCAGCGTGCCGAGCAGATCCTCCCCGGGGTCATGGCGGGCGTGATCCGCCAGCGCTTCGAAGTACGCCCGCAGTTCGCGCCTGGCCGTCTCCGACTCCCGCGGTGAGCAGGGGGTGATGCCGTGCGCCCGGTCGGCGAGCCGGGAGAACCGGTCCTGTTCGGCTTCCGGTACGCCCAGTACCTGACAGATCGTCGAGGCCGACAGCGGCATCGCGTAGCCGGATACGAGGTCGATCGCGCGCCTGTCCCGGAGGAGGGCACGGGCCGTCCGCCGGATCGGGCCCTCCTGGGCGGCCATGGCCTCGGGGACGAAGGCACGGTTGATCAGTTTGCGCAGCCGGCCGTGCGCGGGCGGATCGAGGCTCGTGAGGGCCACCGGGTCCGGCCGCAGGGGGTGGATGGCGGGTGCCGACTCCGCCACGGCCAGGGCCCGGCTGAACCGGGGGTCGGTCAGCGCCTGACGCCCGAGTTCGTACCGGGTGACGAGCCAGAGCCGGTCGCCGGTCGGCGCGAGCACACGCACCACGTCCGGTACGGGGTGCCGTGGAAGGTAGGGGAGCATAGGGCCGCGCTGCACCCCGGTGGCGTGCTGAGTATGCGCGGCAACCACCTGTTGTCCGGGGGCTCGTGGGGGAATGGTGCCGGACGGGGGGACGCCCCCGGACGGATCGCTGCCCCCGAATGTGGTCCGGGGACAGCCGCCGGGTGCGGTCCGCGACAAGGACAACTCGCCTTCGTCGGTCGTCATCTGGCCGGATCCGTCTACTTGACGCCGACGACCATGTATTCGGGCCCGTCGAGGTGGCTGACGGCGACGGACCGGAAGCCCGCCGCGGTCAGCCAGTCCCGGCACTGGGCGCCGGTGTAGCCCAGTCCCCCGGCGGAGACCAGCGAGACGTTGAGGCTGGTCAGCATCCCCGTGGTGTTGGTCCGGCGGTCGTCGTCGATGAGCGATTCGTAGATGAGCAGCGAGCCGCCGGACGGCAGCGCGTCGTAGGCCTTGCGGATCAGCATCTGCTTGATGTCCAGGTTCCAGTCGTGGAGTACATGGCCCATGACGATCACGTCCCCGGCCGGCAGCGGATCGTGGAAGAAGTCGCCGCCGGCGAACCGGGACCGGTCGGTGACCCCCGCCTGGCCGAGGTGGTGGGTGAAGCGGTCGCTCACGGCGGGCAGGTCGAACCCGATGCCGTTCAGGTGCTCGTGCGCGCCGAGTACCTGGGCCAGCAGCGCGCCCTCGGAGCAGCCCACGTCCACGACCGTGCGTACCGGCTTCCAGTCGAACGCGGTGGCGATGGCCTGGTTCGCCCCCATGCTGTAGCCGGTCATGGCCCGGACGAAGCCCGTGACCTGGTCGGGGGTCGCGAACGCCTCGCCGAAGGTGTCGCTGGTGGCGTCCGCCTCCACCAGGGTGCCGTCGCCCGCCGTACGGCCGTCGCCGCCGCCCGATTCGGCCAGGGCCCCGGAGAAATCGAGCCGGTCGCCGCTGCGCAGCCCTTCGGAGAGCCGGGACCACCAACCGAATCCGGAATTCAGGAAGGACAGATATCCGGACACGTCGGTGGCAGGTTTGTGGGGGTTGAGATATTCCTCGGCCACCGGGGAGTTACGATACCGCCCCTCCGTACGCTCCAGCATTCCCAGGGAGACCAGACTGTTCAGGAAGTCGGGCGCTCCCCTGCCTTTGATCCCCAGCCGCGCGCACAGTTCCTCGGCCGTACGGGACCGCCCGGACAGCTCGGTGAATATGCCAAGTTCAACGGCGCTCAGCAAGACCTTCGACTTCCAGAAGGCGGTGGCGATGTCGATGATGGCGTGTGGAGATCCGGGAGATCCTGCTGGTCCTTGAGATCCGGCCGGTCCGGGAGATCCGGCGTCATTCCGCGGCAGAGTCATTCTGATTCCCCTCTTGAAAGAACCGGCACATCACACGAGGCCGAGATCGTGATGGATGGCGTCGCCGATGGCGAGCATCCGTTCCTGGTGTTCGTCCTGCGACGCCTTGCCGTTGAGATGCACGGCGGCCACCACTCCGGTGTCCGGGTCGGCGAAGGCCACGGACGTCCACAGTCCGTAGTGGCCGAAAGCACGACGGGAGGCGTAGTGGCTGAATGCTGTGTACTCCTTGCCGAGGTGGTGTGATTCCAGCCGGAATCCCAGCCCCCAGTCGGCATTGCCGAAGGCGTCGGTGAGTCCGACGCGGTGGCGGGCCGTCATCGCCATGACGGTCTGCGGCCGCAGGATCCGGCCGCCGGTTCCCTGTCCGTCGGCCAGCAGCGTTTCGAAGAACCGGCCGAGGTCCTGGATCGGTCCGCGCATGTTGAGCCCCGGGATGGGGCGGGTGCACGAGTCCTCCGTGGCGTACCACTGCGTCGGTTCCGCCGGGAAGCCGCCTCCGGTGATGTGGATCAGCGGCAGCCGGCCGGCCGCCTCCCGGTACTCCTCGGGGGTGAGCACCATCCGGGTGTCCGTCATCCCGCAGGGTGCCAGCACCTCTTCGGTCAGATAGCGCTCGTAGCTCCGGCCGTCGACCGCCCGCACGATGTCCGCCAGCAGGAACCAGGCCCACCAGGGCGCGTAGTTGATCCTGGTCCCCGGTTCCGCGCCCGGTGGGATCCGCATCGTGCGCAGCTGCTCGCGGCGTACTTCCGCCGGTGCGGCGAAGGTGCCGTGCAGGGGGTCCAGTGCCATGGGGACCGGGGTGGTGTGGGTCAGCAGCTGGAAAAGGGTGATGTTCTCCCGTCCCTCGCCCTCGAACCACGGGAGGTACGCGGCGACGGGACGCAGCGGGTCGACCAGCCCCCGCTCCCAGAGCTGTCCGACGGCCACGGCCCCGACCGCTTTGGAGCAGCAGTACCAGATCGGCCAGGACCGGCGGGTGAAGGGCTCGTGGGGCCGGCTGTCCCCGAGGGCGACGGAGACGGCGGTACGCGACGGGGCGTGCGAGACATAGAGCTGCGCGCCGGGGGTGGTGCGGCCCAGCTCGGCGCGCAGGACGGCCATGGTCCGCGGCAGCGTGTCGCGGGCCGCCTCCACCGCCGCCGCCTCGTCCTCCTGGCCGGTGCCCGGAGGGTGTGCCCGCCGTGCGGGCGGCGGGCCCTGAGGGTGCGCGAGACCGGCGGTTTCGGCCCGCAGTCTCGCCAGCCCTCCCGATACGTCCTGCTGGAGGATCCGGTCGAGGAAGAAGACGAACAGGAACGCGCCTTCCAGCCGCAGGCCGCCGTGTTCGAACAGACGTGTCCGGCGCGTCTGGTCTCCGAACAGCAGAGTGCCGGCGTCCGCGTGGGTGAGCGTGAAGGCGAGGGTGGGGCGTACGGCGCTGTGGCCCGCCGCGAACCGGAGGGCGCCGGTCGTGAGATCCATCAGGATGTCGAGCGCGTCGGCGGTGCCTTCGGGCGCGTCGGTGATGTCCAGCGCGACCCGGATGGCGGCGCTCTCGTCGGCCGGCAGCGCGGCGAACGCGGAGTCCGCGCCGCCGAGCCACTCCGGCGAGAACAGCGCGTACCGGGTCGGAACGGTGGTGGCGGACGGGTCCGTCCTGGCGGGAGCCGTGCCCATCAGGACCTCCTGGCCAGGGTGAACCGGACTTTCGAGGTCATGGTGAGGCTTCCGTCGGGGGCCTTGAGCGTGTCCAGTTCCGCGTTCACGGCGGCGACGGCCTTCTCGCGCTCGTCGTCGGGGACGCTCTCCCAGAACTGGCGCCCGGCCGTCGACCACACCCACCGCCACCACTGTTCGGCGTTGGCGAAGTGGGTGACACAGTCCTCCTCGGCCGTCTCGGCTTCGGTGAAGCCGGCCTCGTCGAGCATGGTGTGCAGGGCGTCGACCGAACGGAAGGGGCTCGTGGCGGGCAGGGTGTGCGAGGAGGGGCCCCGGCCGTACGGGGCGCCGGCGGCGTACACCGGGTCCCACAGCGGGTCCGGCCGCCCCCACCAGGACACCCCGAACAGGCCCCCCGGTTTGAGCAGTTCCCGGTAGCGGGCGGCGGCGGCCCCCGGGCGGGGGAAGAAGAACAGGCAGATCCCGGCGAGTACGGTGTCGAAGGAACCCGGTGCGGTGGGCACGTCCGCCAGGGCGACGGTCTCCGCGTCGCCGACGACGGCCCGCACCTGGTGCAGCAGCCCCTGCCGGGCCGCCTCTTCCCGAGCCCGCGCCACCATCCCGCCGGACAGGTCGACCCCGATGACCTCGCCCTCGGGTCCGACCGCCCGGGCGGCGGGAACGAGCACGGCGCCGGTGCCGCACCCGACGTCCAGCACCCGCTGCCCGGTGGTGACCTTGGCGTGGTCGACCAGCCGCCGGCCGAGGTCGTTGAAGTGCTCGACCCCGACCCGTTCGTAGGTCGGCGCGCTGCGGTCGAAGAGCAGGGCCAGCGCCGCTTTCCGGTCCGCCTCCCTGTCCTGCGCGATATCGCTCACGGTGTGCCCTCCTCGTGTCGCGTGCCGGTACCGAGCCGTACCGGTCCTCCGGTCGCCGCCGATGTGTAGACGGCGGTCACTACGGCCACCGCCTGCCGTCCGGCCGCCGCGTCCGCCAGCGGGGGTCTGCCGTCCCGTACCGCGTCGAGGAAGTCCAGGAGCTGGTCACGATGCGGCTGGTACAGCAGACCGATGCGGTCCCTGGCCGTGTCGCGTTTCTGGGACGGTGCGTGGTCGGCGGCCTGGTTGGCGCTGCCGAACGCCCCGTAGGCGGGCGCCCGTTCACCTTCGCGCGCGGCGTGGAAGTACTCCAGTTCGTCGCTGTCGATGACCACCGAGCCCCGGTCGCCGTGCACGGAGATCCGGGCGGTACGGCCCGGGTAGGCGGCGGTGGTGGCGAGCAGGACGCCGAGCGCGCCGCCGGCGAACCGCAGGCTCGCGGTGGCCACGTCCTCCACCTCGATGTCGTGGTGGGCGAGCAGGGCGGTGTGCGCGGCCACCTCCACGACAGGTCCGGCCAGCCACTGGGCCAGGTCCACCGCGTGCACGGCCTGGTTCATCAGCGCCCCTCCCCCGTCGAGGAGACGTGTGCCGCGCCAGCTGCCCGAGCTGTAGTAGGACTGCTCGCGCCACCAGGGCAGTTCGATCAGGACGGAGGTGATACGTCCCAGCTCTCCGGCGTCGATCGCCGACCGGGCGAGGCGGGTCGCGGGGTCGAAGCGGCGCTGGGAGACCACACCGAGCGTGCCGCCCTCCTGCCGCGCGACCGAGATCAGCCGGTCGGCGGCGGCGGGTGACACATCGATGGGCTTCTCGACGAGCAGGTGTTTGCCCGCGCGGAGCGCGGCGGCTCCGAGGTCGGCGTGTGTTCCGCTCGGTGTGCACAGCAGGACGGCGTCCACGTCCGTACGGGCGAGTAGTTCTGGCACGTCGTGGTGGTCACAGCCCAGCTCGGCGCCGAGCTCCCGGGCGCGCGTCCGTTCCCGGCCGGCCACGGCGGTCAGCCGGGCCCGGCCGTTCAGCTCGGGGTCCTCCCGGGTGAGGAGCCGCCCCAGGAAGCCTCCGATGGACCCGCAGCCGATGATCCCGAACCTCAGCTCCACAGGATCATCCGACCGGGACAATGGCGTTCCCCAGGTAGTTCGGCAGGGTGGTGAGACGGCGTTCCTGGTCGTCCAGATCGGCCGGGTACCGCTCGCGGTAGCGCCGGGTCACTTCCTGGATCTCGCGCCAGCTCGTGGGCATCACGCCGTCGTTGTACCGCGGGGCGAGCTGGTCGTAGAGGCTGGTCCCGGGGCGCAGGAACAGCTGGTTGATGCCGAACCACCCGGGGACACCGCCCGCCCAGTCGACCAGCCAGTCGGACATGCAGGCGTCGTCGTCGGGAAGTCCGAGAAGGATGAACGCGAAGGGGACGATCCCGGCGTCCTTCAGCTTGAGCACGGCGTCATGGATCTGCTGCTCGCTGACGCGTTTGTGGACGCCCGTACCGGCCACGGCGGGCGACTCGGCGCCCAGCCACATGCCCTGGCAGCCCGCCCTGGCCCACTCGGTGACATCGCTCTTCAGCACGATCTCGGCCCGGGTCTGGCCGACCCAGCCGACTCCCTGGCCGCGCAGCCGGTGGCAGATGTCGGTGTAGAAGGTCTTGTTGATGCCGAAGACGTAGTCCAGGAAGAACTGGAAGTCCAGGCCGGCCGTCTGCTGGGCCTCCACTTCGGCGATCACCCGGTCGACGGGCTGGATCCGCATACGGTTGCCGAACGGCAGATGGCAGAACGTGCAGCCGTACGTGCAGCCGCGGGCGGCCAGCACCATCCCGCAGGGGCCGGGCTGGGGCAGCCCGTCGACGATGACCTCGGCCGTGTAGTTCCGCAGGGGAACCAGGTCGTAGGCGGGGAGCGCGAACTCCTCCAGGGGGATGTTCGGATACGGCTTCGGGCGGTCCCCGACGATGGCGAGCGGGGAGGCGGGCGCGACATCGCCGGACAGCACCGGGGCCGTCACGCCCGCGCTCAGGCTGCGGACGGCCTGGACGGCCGCCGAGTCCGCCTCGCCGAGGGCGACGTGCTGGACCCCGAGGTCGAGCCTGGTCGCCTCGGGCAGATGGGTGCCGTGCGGCCCGATGGCGATGGTGCGGGCGCCCGGGAAACGGGCTTTCGCGACGTCCGTGGCGGCCCTGATCGGGCCCAGGTCCAGTGGGTAGCACTGGGCCCGGTCGGCGATCGCGGAGGAGATCAGCAGGATGTCGGGGTCGTCGCCACCCGGCGGCGCGTCCTGCAGCCGCTGGTCCCAGACGGTGACGTCATGGCCCTCCGCGCGCAGTTGGCCGGCGGCCATGAGGATGTCCAGGGGGATCTGGATGAAGTACTGGTCGAACTTGTTACTGGGAACCACCAAGCAGATTCGGCTCATGAGTGCGTGACCTCACAGTCGGGCGGAGGGGGTGGCATGCGGTTGTGCCGTGGATGGCAGCCCCTCGCGGGACCGGGCCACCTCGGCCAGCCGGCTGATGCGGTGAATGGGCCGCAGGTCGACCTCGGGGCGGGCGGGTTCGGTGAGCAGGGCGTCCATCGACCACCGCAGCGCGTTGTCCATCGGGGAGTCGTGAAAGAACCACTCCGTCCGGTGGTCGGGTCCCTCGACGGCCAGCCAGTGCGTGTTGCGTGCCATCGGTGAACCGTCGAGCAGCGTCACGGGATCCAGCTTCACGGTGAACCGCACCGGTCCCGCGGTGATCTCGACCAGTCGCTGTCTGCTCTCCGCGCCCCCGGGAGCCGGCCCCATCCACTTCGGCGTGGGGACGAGCGGATGGGCGCGGGGCCCCACGATGGTGGAGTACAGCTCGATGGTGAGGTCGTCGACGGTGGTGGTCTCGTAGGCGGCGGTGCTGGTCAGTTCCGGGTCGGTCTCCACCCGTACGTCGTGGTCGGCCGGGTCGGTGCGCAGGTACCGGTCGTACACCCCGGCCGGCAGCACACCGCTGACCAGCGCGAGCATGTGCAGCCACTCGTACCCGAAGACCCCGTAGTCGTGGTCCACGAACCGGCCGGCCGCGATGTCCTCCCTGCGGTCCTTGCCGAATCCGACCCGGACGCCGCTCACCGGGTATCCGGGCGCGAACTCCTTCTTCAGTGTGCGCAGGACGGCGCCGGCCTGGGCATGCGCGTACTGGTTCATCACCACCAGGCGGGCCCGCTCGTGCTCGGCGAGCAGCGCGCTGAGACCGGCGCCCTCGCCGGGACGGCAGACCGGCTTCTCCACCAGCAGCCGCGCCGCCGGGTCACGGGCGAGCACCTCCGCCACGGTTTCCAGATGCGTCGCGGTCGGCGAGCACACCGACCACACGTCGACGGGCACATCACGCGGTACGTCCGCCACACGGCCGTACCGGGGGGCGCCCGTGCCGGGCGCGTCGGCCAGCGGGTCCACCACACTGACCCGGTGCCCGAGGGCGCTCAGCAACCTCTCGTGCAGCCGGCCCGCGACCCCGTAGCCGACCACGCACACATGTGTCCCGGACATACGCGCTGTCACAGGGCGGTGGCGGTCAGGAGGTGCCCGGGCGCGGCCGTCCGGTGCTGTTTCCCGGAGAGGTACTCGCGGTAGTACGCGTGGAACAGCTCGGCGTCGTCGATGGCCCGGTCCACCGGTTCCAGCTGGAGACCGGGTTCGAGCGAACCGATGTCCCGGCACAGGGCCTTGGCGGCGATCAGCGTTCCCGCCCGGTAGGCGTCGTAGCCGCGGTTGGCGATCCCCTCGTACTCGAAGAGGTTGAGCGACCGGCCGTCGCCCAGCACCGTGGCCACGGCTCCGGAGGGGAGGACGTAGCGCACCCCGACGTACGGCACGACCGTCGACTCGACCCCCGGGTATCCCTCGCTGAGGATGCTGAAGTCCTTGGTGGCGAACCCGGCGAGGTAGACACCGTCGGGCAGCAGCGGCAGGTCCTCCGCGGTGACGGCGAGCTCTCCGGTGCCGCCGATGACCAGGAACGGGGAGTGGCCGCGCAGCGCCTCGGCGGCGGTGGTGTAGGTCTCGAAGCCGTGTTCCGCGGCCGTGATGAGGGCGAGGATGTCGGTGTCCACCACGCTCACCCGGCAGCCGAGGGCCCGCAGCGCGTGCGCCACCCGCGCTCCCAGTGTGCCGAAGCCGAGGATCAGCACATGCCGGCCGATGAACTTCTCGCCGGGGAGGATGGCGCGGAGGCGCCGGACGCAGGAGTCCGCGATCTCGTTGTAGCCGAGCATCGTCTTCAGCCGCGAACGGGCCATGTTGAGTACGGGGATGGACAGGGTGCCCGGGGCGTTGGCGATGCGTTTCAGGCCGCTGACGGTCAGTTCGAGCGCGGCGTCGATGTACTCGGTGAGCTGTCCGTCCGCTCCGTAGCCCTGTGCCAGCAGCCCGCCGTCATCGATGACCAGCACTTTGCGGCCGGCGGCATGGGCCTGCCGGATGAAGGCGTTGACGCGTTCGTTGACGCCGAGCGCGTACGCCTGGGCGGCCGGATCGGCCGTGTCGTTGATGACGGAGTTGTCCAGTACGTCGCTGAGGTAGCCGTGGTTCAGGAACCAGGCGTGCACCCGGCTGCGGTGCAAGGTCCGGTCACCCTTGGAGAGCGCGAAGACCCAGTTCGGGTCGAGACCGGCCCGCTCCATGCCGAGCAGGAAGCCCACGCTGTTCTCCACGTAGTGGTCGCGGAAGATCAACGCCCAGTCGGCGAGGGCGGGTTCCTTCGTGGCGTACCGGTCGACCAGCGGCATGGCCCGGACGATGGAATCGATCTCCGCCTCGCTGTAGCACTGGCCGCGGAGCGTCAGCTTCTCCAGCAGGGCGACGAACAGGGCGCGAATGTCGTCGGGCAGTGGGCCCGAGGTGGTGAGGAGCACCCGGCGGCTGCCCGTCGCCGGCAGGATGTGGTCAAGGGTGTCGGGCGCGACATCGGGCAGCGGCCGGCTCCGGACCTCCAGGCAGCTGTCACCGAGACGCACCCGGTAGTTCCCGGGCTGGAGTACCTCCAGTGTGTGTTCCGTCGTGGGCCGGCCGTCGTCGTGGAGCACCGACCTGATGACGTCGTGGAGTTCGTCGCAGGTCATCCTGCCGTCCAGCACCTCGTACAGACCCTCGGGCGGCTCGCTCGGGCCCGCTGGGGGCCCGGCGGTCACCTGGCCATTGAGCGCGTCATCTACCGACTCGGTTTCGAAGACTGTCACTTTCCAACCTCTTCTTCTCAGTTCTCAGGCGCGATCAATCGCAAATAACTGTCCGGAGGGATCCGGCGGAATCCGGGGATGAATCCGGTGGGGGGAATCCAGAGGAAGACAGAACTAGAACCAGGTCAGCACAGTGGCCGCCGCTGTCATTCCACCTCCCACCGCGGCCAGGAGAATTCGCTCACCGCGCCGGAACGGCTTGCGCGATTGCGCGTCCCGCATCGTGATGGGAATGGAAGCCGCTCCGGTGTTGCCGTACTGCGGGGCCGTCATCGGAACGCGGTCCGGGTCCAGTTTCAGTTCGGACGTGATGTTCTCCAGCAGTCGCACATTGGCCTGATGGAAAATGAACCGGTCGATGTCCTCGATCGACAGCCCGCAGTCCGCCAGAGTCGCGCCGACGACCTCGGGGAGCGCCCGCAGGGCGTACTCCGCGACGGGCCGTCCGTCCATTTTGAACAGATGCTCCCCCGCGGCACGCGCCTCGGGCGTCAGCGGTTTCCTGGTACCGCCGGCCGGCACCTCCACCAGTGAGCGCAGACTCCCGTGCGCCACCATCCGCGACGCGCTGATTCCGTAACCCTCCGGCACCGGTCCGAGCAGTGCGGCCCCGGCACCGTCGCCGAAGAGGCTGACCGTCCTGCGGTCGGTGCGGTCCATGACGGAGGAGAACATGTCGGCGCCCACGACGAGGGCGTACGTACCGAAGGCGGAGGACGAGGAGAGCAGCGCGTCGGCGATCGTCAGCCCGTAGACGAAGCCGGAGCACACGGCGTTGATGTCGAAGGACGCCGCCGCTTCCAGGCCCAGGCGGCCCTGCAGGGCCACGGCCGTCGCGGGCTGCGGCTGATCGGGAGTGGCGGTGGCGACGATCACGAGACCGATGTCCCGCTCGATCCCGGGGGTTCTGCCCAGCAGGTCGGTGACGGCCTCATAGGCGAGATCGGAAGTAGCCACCCCGCCGGGCGCGTAACGCCTCTCGTGAATTCCGGTGCGCCGGGCCACCCAGTCTTCCGGGGCGTCCGCCCATTCGCTGATACACGCGTTGTCGATGATTACGTCAGGAACATGAAATCCAACCCCTAAGACACCGACCGGCATACGAGACCTCCCTGGGCCCTCAGCGCTGGCAGAGATTCGCTCCTCGTGTCCCCTTCCAGGACAGTGCGAAGCCGAGAGCGGAACGCATGGCGGGCGGGCGAATTCGGAGAATCCGCCGCCCCCTGGTGGTTCGCGGCTTCCGGTGTGCCGCCTCACCGTGTTCCCTCGGGCAAAGCCATCCTACGAAGAGGGGAGGATGAACTTCATCCCCTACAACCCCTATGAGCCCCTACGCGGCTCGTGCGCCTCAGGAGTCCCGCCGGCCGGCGTCCGCCCAGGCCGAAGTGCCGGCCTTCGTGATGAAGGCCGGCACTCTGAACCGGTACTCCGCCGCTACGCGCCCAGGCGGTTGATTTCCCGGCTGTCCAGGACGCGGGGGTTCACCCCGCCGGGCCGGACCGCAGCGGGCCGGGCGACGGCGAGCATCGCGCGGCCGAGGTGCTCTGTGGTCGTGGTGTGCCCCGGCGCGATCCGGTGCAGGAGCGGGTAGAGCCAGGAGGTGAGGGTGTACATCACGCGGTAGGCGGGGGTCCTGGAGACGGCACCGTGGCGGGGCTGGATGTAGCCGGGCCGGAACATGTAGGCGTCCATCTCCATGGCCAGCAGCGCGTTTTCGGTTCGTCCCTTGACGCGGGCCCACATGGTGCGGCCGCGTTCGGTGCTGTCGGTGCCCTCGCCGGAGACGTAGGCGAACGTGATGCCCGGGTTGCGCCGGGAGACAGCGGCGGCCACGGCGAGGGTGAAGTCGTGGGTGACGCGGGTGTATTCGGCTTCGGTGCGCCCGGCGGCGGAGACGCCGACGCAGAAGAAACAGGCGTCGAGCCCGGCCAGTTGCCCGCTGAGGGCGGACAGGTCGGTGAGGTCCTGGTGGATGACCTCACGCAGCTTGGGGTGGGTCACACCGAGCGGGCCGCGGCCCACCACCAGGACGCTGGTGACCGCGGGGTCCAGCAGGCAGGCGCGCAGCACACCGTGTCCGACCATGCCGGACGCTCCGAAGACGACGACGTTCACATGGGGCTCCGGGGAGGGTGTCGAGGGCGGGCGCGCGGGATCGCGGTGGCGTCAATGGTGGCACGCCGGCGTTCGCGGTCGACGTCGGCGCCCACGACGCGGGGGGTCAGATCCCTGGGCCGTACCCGGGATCCGGCTGCCGGCGCGGGGTCCACCACTCGGTGAGCCCCCACACGCCGAGCGCGAGCGCGCCCACGGCCACGAGCGCGGCGGCCCACGGGCGGTGCACCCATTTCGTGGTCAGCCCCCAGGCGAGGAGCGGAACCAGAGCGCCGCCGAGCACGATGAGCGGCAGATCGACGAAGAGCACGCTCAGATCGCGGGCATGACCCTCGAATCCTCCGTCGATGCTGAAGGCGGCCCGCGGTGCCCATACGAGTGCCGCGGTCGTCGCGCCGAGGCCGGCGAGCAGGCATCCGGCGGCGCCCCGGGTCGTCGGGTTCATCCCCGCGGTCCCTCGTGTGGTTCTTTCGCTCATGCCCACGACGGACGCGACGGCACGCCGAGCGGTTCCGCCGGGGCGCTCCCGGGCTCAGGGGCCCGTGCGGGCGCCGTACTCCCCCGGCTCAGGTCCGAGCGGCGCCGCACTCCCCGGCTCAGGCCCGTGCGCCGCCGTCGACCCGCAGGACGTTCGCCCGTGCCTCGGCCCAGCAGTTGCGCGCCGTCGCCGCCCGCTACCCGCTACCCGCTACCCCGAGGATCCCGAGGTGGCCGAGCTGGTGACTGAACTCCTGGCCGGCAGTGAGGAGTTCACCCGGCTGTGGGGCTCCCACGACGTGAGCGCCGAGCCCACACTGCGCAAGACCTTCCAGCACCCGCTGGTCGGGCCGGTCACCGTCGACCGCGACGCCCTCGACATCACCGACCGGGACCAGCGGGTCGTGATCTACACCGCCGCCCCCGGTTCACCGTCCGAGGAGGCGCTGCGGCTGCTGTCGGTCGTCGGCACGCAGCGCGTGGACGTGGCCCGGTGAGACGTGGCCCGGTGAGACGTGACCCGGTGATCCGGGGCCACGCCGCATGTCCGTACGTCCCACAGACCCGTCCGCCTCAGGTCCGTCCGGCTCAGGTCACTCCGCGCCCCGGCCCGTCCGCTCCGGCCCGTCCGCCCCGGATCCGTCCGCCCCGGGCGCCCCCGCCCGTAGTCCGTCCATCACCAGGTCCAGCAGTCGCGTCGCGGGCGGCTGCCAGTCGCCGCGCGGGTCGAGATGCCAGAGCCCGGCGATGGCGAGCAGGAAGTCATCGGGGGTCAGCCCCGGGCGGATCGTGCCGGCCTCCTCGTTCGCGTGCAGCAGGAGCGTGACCGCACGGGTCACCGGGTCGTGACCCAGCTGCGCCAGGCTCCCGTACGTGCTGGTGGCATTGCGCAGCGCGTTGGCCAGGCCGGCCTTGGTCATGGCGTACTGGGCCAGCCGGTCCATCCACTCCCTCAGCGCCCGGTCGGGTGCGCGGGTCTGGAGCAGTTGGGCGGCGCTGTCGGCGACCTGCTGCATCTCGTAGCGGTAGACCTCCAGGACCAGGGCCTCGCGGTTGGGAAAGTTACGGTAGAACGTCCCCTGGCCGACGCCCGCCTTCTTCGCGATCGCGCTCAGCGGGGCGTCCGCGGCGCGCGTCAGCTCGGCCAGCGCCACCTCCAGAATGCGCTCGCGATTCCGCTGCGCGTCCGAGCGCAGAGCCGTCTCGTCCCGCACTCCTTCTTCCCGCACTCGTCCTCCTCCCGGCCGTGCTCGTCATCCTTCCGGAATCGGAGTCGGTCCTCGCCCCGGAATCACAATCAAGCCCCGCCTTGATAACCGGACAGCTGTCCGTTAGGTTCGATGGCGAGCGGACAATTGTCCGCTTAGGTTCACCATAGCGGCATATTCGGCCAGCGTGGCCGACCTGTGCCCTCTCCCGTCCGGACAGTCCCCCGGGATCGTCTCGTTCGACGCGTATCAGCGACGCGAAAGAAGGCTGATCATGGCCCCACCCCCCTCATCGGCAGCCGCCCCGTCGACGCACAGCTCCATCACCCTGAACATCAATGGCGAGAAGCACACACTCCCCGTCGACCATCGCACCACCCTGCTCGACGCCCTGCGCGAGCATCTCGATCTGACCGGCACCAAGAAGGGCTGTGACCAGGGCCAGTGCGGCGCTTGCACGGTACTGCTCGACGGTCGCAGGGCGGTGTCCTGCCTTCAGTTCGCGGTCGCGGCCGAGGGGCGCGCGATCACCACCATCGAAGGCGTCGCCGATGGTGAGCGGCTGCATCCGGTGCAGCAGGCCTTTCTCGACCTCGACGGCTACCAGTGCGGCTACTGCACCCCGGGGCAGATCTGTTCGGCCCTCGCGGTGATCGAGGAACACGCGGCGGGCTGGCCGAGCGCCGTGACCGACGATGTCCGGCCGGAAGCGGGGGTGCCCGCACTCACCGCCGAGGAGATACGCGAGCGCATGAGCGGCAACCTGTGCCGCTGTGGCGCCTACGTGTCGATCGTGCGGGCCGTCGAGCGGGCGGCGGAAGCGGCCCAGGCCCAGGCCCAGGCAGAGACCGGGACCGAGACCGGGACCGGGACGGGGACCGACGTCGAGGAGGCCGCCGCATGAGGGAGTTCGGCTACGAACGTGCCTTCGACGTCTCCGGGGCTGTCGCCCTGCTCGACGGCGCCCCCGAGGCCCGTTTCCTCGGCGGCGGCACCAACCTCATCGACCTGATGAAGGCAGGCGTGGAAAGGCCCGCGCTGCTCATCGACATACGCGAACTCCCCCTCGACGGAATCGAGTTCACGCACGACGGCGGGCTGCGCATCGGCGCGACCGTCACCAACAGCGATCTCGCGGCCCACCCCGAAGTACGGCGTCACTACCCGGCGTTGGCTCAGGCCGTACTGGCCGGCGCCTCGGGGCAACTGCGCAACATGGCCACGGTCGGCGGGAATCTCCTCCAGCGGACCCGCTGCGGCTACTTCACCGACCTCAGCAAACGGTGCAACAAGCGTGCACCGGGCAGCGGTTGCCCCGCGCTCACGGGTGAGCACCACAACCACGCGATCCTCGGCGCCTCCGAGCACTGCGTCGCCACCCATCCCTCGGACATGGCGGTCGCGCTCGCCGCTTTCGACGCCGTCATCTCGTACGAGACGGCGGACGGGCCCGGCGAGTCGCCGATCGCCGCGTTCTATCCGCCCGTGGGCGACACCCCGCATATCGAGACCGCCCTTCCGCCCGGCGCGCTGATCACCGGCGTCACACTGCCGCCGGCCCCGGTCGCCGCCCACTCGCGGTACCGGAAGGTGCGTGAGCGCGCCTCGTACGCGTTCGCGATCGGCTCGGTCGCCGCCGCGCTCGACGTCCGGGACGGTGCCGTACGGGACGTACGCCTCGCGTTCGGGGCGGTGGCGTCCCGGCCGTGGCGGGCCCGCGCGGCCGAGCGGGTGCTGATCGGCGGCCCGGCGAGCGCGGAGGCGTTCGCCGCCGCGGCCGACGCCGAACTGGAGGCGGCGGAGACGCTCCCCGAGAACGGATACAAGGTGACGTTGACGCGCAACCTCGTCGTGGCCGTGCTGACCGAACTCACCGAGGAGGCAACCCGATGACCACACCGGCAACGCCGACGACGACGGGCGCGACGACCGGCGCCTCCGCCGTGACAGGAGCCGTCGGCTCCGCCCGCACCCGCGTGGAGGGCCGCGACAAGGTCACCGGGGCGGCCCGTTACGCCGGAGAGATCCCCTTCGCCGAACTCGCCCACGGCTGGCTGGTGTTGTCGACCGTGGCCCGTGGCCGTATCCGCTCCGTGGAGGACTCCGCCGTCCTGGCCATGCCCGGCGTCCTCACGGTGCTGCACCATGGGAACGCGCCGCGTGTGGAGACCGACTACGTGGGCATGGTGGGGCGGCCGAACCCGGTCCTCGGGCTCTTCCAGCACGACCGTGTCCCCTTCGCGGGATGGCCGGTGGCGCTGGTCGTGGCCGAAACGTCCGAGCAGGCCAGGGAGGCCGCCGAGGCGCTGGTGGTGCGCTATGACGAGGAGCCGCACGACGTCGCGTTCTTCGCCGGACGTTCCGGTGCGTACACGCCGGAGAGCAACCCGATGGTCCGGGCGGAGACCGAGAAGGGGGACCTGGCGGCCCAGCTCGACGCGTCCGCCGTCGTCGTGGACGAGGAGTACACCACTCCCGAGGAGCACCACAACGCGATGGAGCCGCACGCGGCCACGGCTCGCTGGGACGGCGGGCGGCTCGACGTCGTCGACTCCAACCAGGGCAGCACGTGGGTGGCGACCGAACTCGCGAAGCTCTTCTCCCTCGATCCGGCCACGGTACGGGTACGGTCCGAACATGTCGGCGGCGGCTTCGGATCGAAGGGGCTCAGCCCGCACCAAGTGGCCGCGGTGATGGCCACGACCGTCCTCCACCGCCCGGTGCGTGTCGTGCTGACCCGCCGTCAGATGTTCTCCCTCGTCGGCTACCGCAGCCCCACGGCGCAGCGGATCAGGCTCGGCGCCGACGCCGACGGCCGGCTGCGCGCCTTCGACCACCAGGCACTGAGCCTTACGTCGACCGTGCACGAATTCGTCGAGTCCAGCGCCGTGCTGGGGCGTGTGCTGTACGACGCCGACGCGCATCACACCCTTCACCGGCTGGTACGGCTCGACGTGCCGACCCCGGCCTGGATGCGCGCGCCGGGCGAGGCACCGGGCTCCTTCGCCCTCGAATCCGCGCTGGACGAACTGGCCGAGAAGTGCGGCATCGACCCGATCGCGCTGCGCGCACGCAACGAACCCGGGACGGGACCCGTGTCCGGGCTGCCGTTCAGCAGCCGCAATGTACTCGCCTGCTTCGAGGAGGGCGCCCGCAGGTTCGGCTGGGCGGACCGTGACCCGCGTCCCGGTCTGCGCCGGGAGGGGCGCTGGCTGCTCGGCACCGGAACGGCGGCTGCCACCTACCCGTCGGGCACCGGCCCATCCACGGCGGCCGTGACCGCCGAGCCGGACGGGACCTTCACCGTGCGGATCAACGCGGCGGACATCGGGACCGGCGCGCGGACGGCGATGACCTCGGTCGCCGCGGACGCGCTGCGTGTGACGCCAGACCGCGTCCGGGTGCGCCTCGCGGACAGCGATCTCGGCCCGGCCATGTTCGCCGGCGGCTCGATGGGCACGCGCTCCTGGGCGTGGGCGGTGACGATCGCGGCGGACGAACTGCGGGAGCGGCTGGCCCTGGGAGGCAGCGTTCCGCCGGAGGGGATCACCGCCCGGTCGAACACCGCCGAGGCCATCGGCGCCCTCGCGAAGAAGGAACGGCACTCCTTCGGAGCGCAGTTCGCCGAGGTCGCGGTCGATGTCACCACCGGTGAGGTACGCGTACGACGGTTGCTCGGCATCTACGCCGCGGGCCGGATCGTCAACCCGCTCACCGCCCGCAGCCAGTTCATCGGCGGACTGACCTGGGGGCTGTCCATGGCCCTCCACGAAGAGGCGGTCAGGGACCTGGAATCGGGCGGCCATGTCGGCGCCGACCTGGCCGGCTATCACTTCGCCGCGCACGCCGACGTGCCGCTCATCGAGGCGGACTGGGTGGAGGACCCCGACCCGGACGACCCGGTCGGGATCAAGGGCATCGGCGAGATCGGGGTCGTGGGCGTCGCCGCCGCGATCGCCAACGCGGTGTGGCACGCGACCGGCGTACGCCACCGGGAGCTGCCGATCCGTCCGGACCGTGTTCTGCGGGCGGCGGACGCGGCACGACGGGCCGCGGACGAGACCCAGGACCGGGCGGCGCGGGGCGCGGCGGCTGGAGGAGCCCGGAGTGCTTGATGTCGCCGCGCAGTTGAACCGCTGGTTCGAGGAGGGCCGGGACTTCGCCGTCGCCACCGTGGTGGCCGTGGGCGGCAGCGCGCCGCGCGGTCCCGGCGCCGCCCTGGCCGTCGACCGTCAGGGCACCGCCATCGGTTCCGTCTCCGGCGGTTGCGTGGAGGGCGCGGTGTACGACCTGTGCGTCCAGGCGCTCCAGGACGGCAGGACGGTGCGTGAACAGTTCGGTTACAGCGACGACGACGCCTTCGCGGTGGGCCTCACCTGCGGCGGCGTCATCGACGTCCTCATCACGCCGGTTCGCGCGGACGCGCCGGTGTTCCGGGCGGCGGTGTCGGCCGCGGACCGGGGGGAGACGACGGCACTCGCCCGGGTGGCCCGGGGCCCGGACGGACTCCTCGGCGGGGCGCTGCTCGTCCGTCCCGACGGATCGTACGAGGGCGGCCTCGGCGGACCACCGGAACTGGACCGGACGGCGGTGGCGGAAGCCCGCGCGATGCTGGACACGGGCCGCACCGGCACCGTCGAGATCGCGGAGGACGGATCGCGCTGCCCCGGCGGCGTGACACTCATCGTGGAGTCGAAGGTGCCGCCGCCCCGGATGATCGTCTTCGGCGCCGTGGACTTCGCGACGGCGCTCGTACGGGCGGGCAGGTTCCTCGGGTACCACGTGACCGTGTGCGATGCCCGGCCGGTCTTCGCCACCCGCGTCCGCTTCCCCGACGCCGACGACCTCGTGGTCGACTGGCCGCACCGCTACCTCCGGCGCACCGCGACCGACGAACGGACCGTTCTGTGCGTGCTCACGCATGACGCCAAGTTCGACGTTCCGCTGCTGGAGACGGCGCTGCGGCTGCCGGTCGCGTTCGTCGGCGCGATGGGCTCGCGCCGCACGCACGAGGACCGCAACCGGCGTCTGCGCGATGTCGGCGTCACCGAGGGCGAGTTGGCCCGCCTGCGCTCTCCGATCGGTCTCGATCTCGGCGCCCGTACCCCCGAGGAGACCGCCCTGTCCATCGCGGCGGAGATCATCGCGGCGCGCCGGGGCGGGACAGGGGTTCCGCTCACCGGTTCGGATACGCCCATTCACCATGACGTGGACGGAAGGGACGAGGCCGAGGGACGCTCCCGAGCGGCGGCATGAGCCGGTGGTGACTCCGGGGGGTGGGCCCGTACGACGACCGTGCGGGCCCACCCCCCGCCTCGCGGACCCGTGGTCCGCGAGGCTTCACGCGCGGGGCCAGGGCCTGCCGCTGAGACGCTCGATGTCGGTGTTGAAGCGCTTCAGATACGCGGCGAAGGCGGCGATGTCCTCTTCGGGCCAGTCCGTCATGACCCGGTCCAGGGAACGGACGATGCCCTCCCGCTCCTCTTCGAGCGCGCGTGCGCCCTCCGGCGTGAGGCGGAACTTGCGGGCCATGCCGCCGTCGGGGTCCGGGATACGCTCCGCGAGTCCGGCGCGTACCGTCGCGGCCGTCTGCCGGTTCAGGGTGGAGGCGTCGAGTCCGAAGGCGTCGCTGAGTTCGCCGATCGACATCGGTCCCTGCATGTGGATGCGACTGAGCAGGATGTAGGCGCTGCGGTCCAGTACGGCGTCTTTGCGTCGGCCGCCTCTCTGGTTCAGGAACGTGTGACGGCTGAGCAGCATCTGCTCGTACTCGACCTCGTGGGTGGCGCCGGTCATGCGTGAGTCGCCTCCTGCCTCTCTCTCGGGCCATTCTCGCATCGCGTTCTCAGGGCCCTCACTTCGTCTCCGCCCACATGAATCATGCACGTAAAGTGGCCGTTGCACACAGTATGTATGATGCACAAGCTCATTTCCTCCTGCTCCCCGCTGCACAGTCATAGGAGTCCCTGATGGACGCCCCACAGCACGCATCCCGTTCGGGTGGCGTGGTCGCCACGCTGGCGCTCGCCGGCACGACGGCGGCGATCATGCAGACACTGGTCACGCCACTCATCGCGGAGCTGCCGCGGATCCTGCACACCACGCCCTCCAACGCCACCTGGGTGATCACCACCACCCTCCTCGTGGCGGCGGTCTGTGTTCCGGTCGTCGGCCGCCTGGGCGACCTGATCGGCAAGCGCCGCATGCTCCTCGCGTGCTCAGTGCCCCTCATCGCGGGCTCGGTGGTGTGCGCCCTCGCGTCCTCCGTCATCCCGATGATCATCGGGCGCGGCCTTCAGGGCATGGGGATGGGGATGGTGCCGCTGGGCATCGCCCTGCTGCGTGACGTCGTTCCCGAGCAGAAGCTCAGCTCGTCCATCGCGCTGGTGAGCGCCTCCATGGGGATCGGCGGTGGCCTCGGCCTGCCGATCGCCGCGGCGGTCGCCCAGTACGCGAACTGGCGGGTGCTCTTCTGGGGATCCGCCGTACTGGCCACGGCGATCGCGGTACTGATCTGGTTCCTGATCCCGAACGTGCCGGCCGCCGCCAAGGGGCAGCGTTTCGACGCGCCCGGCGCGCTCGGCCTCGGCGCCGGCCTGGTCTGCCTGCTGCTCGCGATCTCCAAGGGAGCCGACTGGGGCTGGGGTTCGGGAACCACGCTGGGCCTGTTCGCCGCCGCCGTCGTACTGCTGGCCGCCTGGGGAGCGTGGGAACTGCGTACGACCGATCCGCTGGTCGATCTGCGCACCACGGCCCGCCCCCGGGTGCTGCTCACCAACATCGCCTCGGTCTTCGTCGGTTTCGCGATGTACGCCAGCATGCTGGTGATGCCGCAGTTGCTGCAGTTCCCCGAAGCCACCGGTTACGGACTGGGGCAGTCGATACTCGCGTCCGGCCTGTGGATGGCGCCCGGCGGCGTGATGATGATGATCGTCTCCCCGCTCGGCGGCAAACTGACCAACGCCTGCGGCCCGAAGGTCACTCTGCTCAGCGGAGTCCTGGTCATCGCCGCGGGGTACGGACTCTCGCTCGCGCTGATGGGCTCCGCGTGGGGAATCATGCTGGCCATCATGGTGATCAACAGCGGTGTGGGACTCGCCTATGGCTCGATGCCGGCGCTCATCATGAGCTCCGTACCGCTCTCGGAGACCGCCGCCGCGAACAGTTTCAACACGCTCATGCGTTCCCTGGGCACCTCCGTCGGCGCCGCCGTGATCGGCCTGGTCCTCTCCCAGATGACGACCAGCATCGGCGGACAGAGCATCACGTCCGAGAGCGGCTTCCGTACGGGCCTGCTGATCGGCTGCGGCATCGCCGTGGTCTCCGCCGCGATCGCGGCCGTCATCCCGGCCGTGCGCCATATCGCCGCCGGCCCGGAGAAGACCCCCTCGGCCCCCGAGCCGGAGAAGTCCGCCGTCCAGGCGTGAATGACGCCCCGTCACCCGGTGACGGGGCGCTCCCCGGCAGCCGGCCCGACGGGGGCCGGCTGCCGGCCGGCCGTGCGGCGGCCGCAGTTCACCCGTACCGTCTCCTCATGAGATGCGTCATATTCACCTCCTCCTGACGGTCGGGAAACCCTGGCAGCGCCTCCTGCGAACGTGTACCGGGTCATCCGCACGCGACCGGCCGGCGCCGCGTCCGCCGCGTCGCCTTCGTCGGCGGCCCTCCCGGCGCGGTGCCAGGCCGCGACCGGGACGGGGGATTCCGCACAGGCGCCCGCGCTCACCCGAGAACGCCGCCGTCGCGGGGATGGACGACGGCCTCCTCGCGCGGGCAAGCTGGCCCCCGCTGACCAGCGTCGGCCTGGGCTCCACCGGGCGCGGCCGGCACGCGGCCGCACTCCATACCGGAGCGCCTTCGCGGACCGGACGACGCACCCCATGGCTCCGCGCACCGCCCCTCCCCGTCTCGCCGTCCGCGCCTCCACCACGCCGACGGCGGCCAACAGTGAGAGCATGAGGTCCCCATGAGTCTCACCACGTCCCGGGCCAAGGCCGCCCCGGGCAGCCGCGGCACCCCACCGCCTCGCTCCCCCGCCCGGCGCAGACAGGCACTCGGCCTGGACCGGGGCGCGTGGTTCCTGCTCCTCCCCGCGCTGATCCCGATCCTGATACTCAGCGTGGGCCCGCTCCTGTACGGCGTCTCGCTCGCGTTCACCGACGCGCAGGCGGGGCGCACGGCGGCCGACCGGTTCATCGGTCTCGACAACCTCCTCGACCTGCGTCACGACGCACTGTTCTGGGAGTCCTTCCGCATCGGCCTCATCTGGGCGGTGTGCGTGACGCTGCTGCAGTTCGTCCTGGCCCTGGGCCTCGCGCTGCTGCTCAACCAGAACCTGCGTTTCCGCTGGCTCGCCCGGACGCTGGCGCTCGTACCGTGGGCGATGCCCGAGGTCGTCGTCGGCATCATGTGGCGGCTCGTCTACCACTCCGACGCGGGTGTCCTGAACAAGGCGCTCACCCAGCTCGGTCTCCTTCACGAGAACGTCGACTGGCTCGCCGATCTCTCCTACGCGCTGCCCGCGGTCATCGCCGTCGGCGTGTGGGCTGGCATGCCGCAGACCACGGTCGTGCTCCTGGCCGGCCTGCAGAACGTTCCCCACGAGCTGCGCGAGGCGGCCCAGTTGGACGGCGCCGGCCTCTGGCGCCGCTTCACCACGGTCACCTGGCCCGCGCTCAGGCCGGTCGTCCTCGCGATCACGTCACTGAACTTCATCTGGAACTTCAACTCCTTCGGCCTGGTGTACGTCCTCACGCAGGGCGGTCCTGGCGGACAGACCCGTCTTCCGATGCTCTTCGCGTACGAAGAGGCCTTCAAATACGGGCAGTTCGGCTACGCGGCCGCGATGGGCCTGGTCATGGTCGCCGTGATCGCGGTCCTCCTCACCCTGTTCCTGCGCAAGAAGCTGACGGAGGACGCGGCATGAGCACGACGTCTGTCCCGCCCAAGGTCCGTGCCCTGCGCGCCGCGGGCCGCACCGGCCAGTACGCGGCGCTGCTGGGCTTCCTGGTCTTCCTGGCCTTCCCGCTCCTCTGGCTGGTGTCCACGTCCTTCAAGTCGCCCCAGGAGCTGGGCTCGATCAACCCGACGTGGCTGCCCACCGACCCCGGCCTCGACAACTACCGCGCGGCGTTCGACACACAGCCACTGCTCCACTCGGCGCTCAACAGCCTGATCGTGGCGGTCAGCGCCTCGGTGATCTCGGTGTCGATCGCCGTCCCGGCCGCGTATGTGATGGTCCGCCACAAGACGCGGGTCAGCCAGGCCGGCACCGTCTGGATCCTGGTGAGCCAGATGTTCCCGTTCGTACTGGTGATCATCCCGCTGTTCCTCGTCCTGAAGAACCTGCACCTGATCAACAGCCTGACCGGCCTGATCATCGTGTACGTCGTCTGGAACCTGCCCTTCTCGCTGTGGATGCTCCAGGGCTATGTCGCCTCGGTGCCGCGCTCGCTCGAAGAGGCGGCGGCGATGGACGGAGCGGGGAGGCTGCGCACGCTCGTCAGCGTGGTCCTGCCGCTGCTCACGCCGGGCCTGGTGGCGACGCTGATGTTCTCCTTCGTCACCGCCTGGAACGAGTTCTTCTTCGCCCTCGTGCTCCTCAAATCCCCGGAGAACCAGACGATGTCCGTGATCCTCACCCGTTTCCTCGGCACCGAGGGCGTCGTGGACCTGGGACCGCTCGCGGCGGCCTCGGTCCTCGCGACCATCCCCAGCCTCCTCTTCTTCGCGCTGCTCCAGCGCCGGCTCGTGAGCGGCATGCTCAGCGGGGCGGTGAAGGGCTGATGGGCGTCCGTACGAAAAGGCTGAGCGCCTGCGCGGCCACCGCCCTCTCGCTGGCCCTGGTCGCCGGCTGCACCGGCTCGGAGCCGGACTCCTCCGACGGCGTGATCACCCTCGAATTCCTCAGCCTGGCCTGGCAGAAGGAGTCCGTCGACGCCAACAAGGCGCTCGTGAGGCAGTGGAACGCGTCCCACCCCGCTGTCCAGGTCAGGTACGTACAGGGCGCCTGGGACACCATCCACGACCAGCTGCTCACCTCCTTCGAGGGCGGTGAGGCTCCCGACATCATCCACAACGACGCCTCCGATCTCACCGACTTCGCGAACGGCGGCTACCTCGCCGACCTCAGCGGCTATCTGCCGAGGACGCTGCGTGCGGACATCCCGCAGGCCTCGTGGGACACCACGGCCTACGGCAAGGGAACGTACGGCGTCCCGTTCCTCCAGGAGCCACGCGTCCTGATCGCCAATCCCCTACTTCTCGAACAGGCGAACGTCCGGCTCCCCACCCCCCAGCACCCCTGGAGCTGGGACGAGTTCGAGGACGTCAGCAAGAAGCTGACCCGCGACAAGAACAACGACGGCACGAACGACCAGTACGGTGTGGCCTGGTCCATGAAGGAGCCGGTCGCCCAGTCCGTCAATCTGTCGCTGTCCACCGGTGGCAAGATCTTCTACAAGGACGCGGACGGCAAGAACGAGATCCGCTACGACAGCGCCGACTCGGCCGTCGCACAACTGATCGACCGGCAGGTCAACGAAGACCGGACCGCGCCCAGAAACGGCCTCGGCATGGCGGGTTCCGACACCCTGCCCGGCTTCTTCGCGGGCCGCTACGCGATGCTTCCGCTCAACTTCTCCTTCCGCCAGCAGGTACGGCAGCAGGCCCCCGAGGGCTTCGACTGGACGGTCCTGCCGATGCCCAGCGGCGACGGGGAACCGACGCAGGGCACGATCCCGCAGACCCTCTCGGTCTCCCAGGACAGCGCACACAAACGGGCCGCCGTCGACTTCATCGCCTTCCTCACCCAGGCCGAACACCAGGTGCGACTGGCACGCGGCGACTGGCTCCTGCCCACCAGTGTCAAGGCCCTGAAGGACCCGTCCCTCAACACCGAGGCGTACGGATGGAAGACGGGCGCCGATCTCGCGGCCGGTCTGCGCCCGTCCCCGGTGCTCGGGGTGCGCGGCTACCCGGAGTGGAAGGACAAGATCGCCACCCCCGCCTACCAGGAGTACTACAACGGCGCGTTCGGCGTCGCGGAACTGCGCGAACGCCTGGCGGACGACGGCAACCGTATTCTCGACCGCTATCAGCGCTGACGCGCCGTGGCCTCGCCGCCCCCGGCCGGCCCGGCCCGCACGACGAGTGCTGACCCTGACGGAACGACGGAGCCGGAGCGAGTCCAGCCGGGTCGGCCCCGCTTTGCGGCCGGCACCGGCGTCCTCCATATTCGAGACAGCACCTCCGCACAGCACCTCCGCACGCACGGCCTCGCCTCTGACGGCCACGGCGTGAAGGAGCGGCGAAGGCTGCGTTCTCCTGCGGCGCGGGACGGCCACCTCAACGGTAAGGGAAGCACCATGAAGATCATCGCGCTTGAGGAAGCCTTCAGCGTGCCGGGCATGGCCACCGCCGGAGCGTCCCTCCATCAGCCGACGAAGTTCCGGCCGAGCGTGCTGGCCGAGTTCGAGCGACGGCTGCCCGACTTCAACGAACTGCGCCTCAAGGACATGGACGAGCACGGCGTCGACATGCAGGTGCTGTCCCTGACCAATCCCGGCGTACAGATGCAGCCCGACGCCGCCATCGCCGTCTCCGACGCACAGCTGGCCAATGACGTCCTCGCGGGCGTCGTGCACGACCACCCCACCCGGTTCGCGGGGCTCGCCGCGATGCCCCTGCAGGACCCCGCCGCCGCTGTACGGGAGCTGGACCGCGCCGTGAACAGCCTCGGCCTGTCCGGCGTTCTGGTCAACGGCCACACCCTGGGTCACTACCTCGACGAACACCAGTTCCATGTCTTCTGGGAAGCGCTCGCCGGACACGACGTACCGCTGTATCTGCACCCCAACAGCGCGCCCCTGGGCTGGTCGGTGTTCGAGGGCCGCCCCGAGCTGATCGGACCGACCTACGCGTGGACCATCGAAACCGGCGCCCACGCGCTGCGCCTGATCTGCGCGGGACTGTTCGACCGGTTCCCCACCGCCAAGGTCATCCTCGGCCATATGGGTGAGATGCTGCCCTTCCACCTGTCCCGGGTCGACACCCGGCTGTCGTATGTCGAATCCGATGTGAAGCTGGCCAAGAAGCCCTCCGAGTATTTCATCGACAACTTCCACATCACCACCAGCGGCGTCATGGCCACCAGCGCCCTGTTGGGGGCCGTCCTCGCGATCGGTATCGACAACATCTGTTTCGCCATCGACTACCCGTACGAGTCGAGCACCCAGGCCACCGATTTCCTCCGCGGCCTCCCCCTCAGCGACGCCGACCTCAACAAAATCGCCCACGGCAACGCCGAGCGCCTCCTGCACCTCGGCTGACAGTCCGGCAGGCGCCCGGATCACGGCCAAAAGGCGCCCTTGCGCGGTGAGTTGAGGCCCCCGATACTCCCGAGCAACGCCGGCCGGGGGCGCGCGGTCCGGCCGGAGTGCACGGCCACCCACGCCGCGCCTCACGGGCCCGTACTCCTCGGAGGGCCCCCGATTCCCGGGAGAAACGCCAAGTGAGGATCAAGCGCACCGCTCACCGTGCCCGCACCCCCGGACGCCCCCGTCTGCTCGCCGTCGCCACGGGCCTCGCCGCCGCCGTGGCGCTGGCGGTCCCCGCCGCGAGCGCGGCGAACGCCGGGACCGTCACCGACACGTCCGGCGCGCGTGTGCCGGCCGCCGCCGGTGACGCGGTCCTGAACGCCGGTGTGGCGGGTACCGCCTGGTACGCCGACCCCGCGGCGGGCACCGTGGTCGTCACCGCGGACAGCACGGTAACCGCCGCGCAGACCGCCGCGATCGAACGGGCCGCGGGGCCGCACGCGGGTGCGCTGCGCTTCGAGCGCACAGCCGGCCGGCTCTCCACCCAGCTCGCCGGCGGCGACGCCATCTACTCCGCGGGCGCGCGCTGCTCGGCCGGTTTCAATGTCGTCAGCGGCAGTACGTACTACTTCGTGACCGCGGGGCACTGCGCCCGCGCCGGCTCGACCTGGTACGCCAACTCCTCGCTGACCACGCTCATCGGCCCCACCGTGGGGTCCAGCTTCCCCAACCACGACTACGGGCTCGTGCGCTACACCAACTCCGCGGTGCCCGCGCCCGGCACCGTCGGAAGCGTCGACATCACCGGCGCGGCCAATGCCACCATCGGCATGGCCGTCACCTTCCGCGGCGCGGTCTCCGGCGTCGTCAGCGGTGTGGTCACCGGCCTCAACGCCACGGTGAACTACGGCAACGGCAACATCGTCAACGGCCTGATCGCCACCAACATCTGCACACAACCGGGCGACAGCGGCGGCGCGCTCTACGCGGGCAACCGCGCCATCGGTGTGCTCTCGGGCGGCAGCGGAAGCTGCGCGAGTGGCGGAACGTCGTTCTTCCAGCCGGTCATTCCGGTGCTGAACGCGTACGGCGTCAGCATCTACTGACCGGTCCCGGCCTCCCGCCGCGGCTGGATCCGAACCGGCCCGCGTCGCGTGAAACGCCGCACCGCCCCCTGTGCTCGGCACAGGGGGCGGTGCGGCAACGACAGCGCGGTTATCGCAGGTCGAGGAAGCCGAACCAGCCCGCGAGCTCGAACGCCGAGTGGTCGGCGTCGGTGATTCCCGCGTCGCCGCCCAGGTTGTGGTAGTGACCCGTGCCGCCCGCCGCCTCAAGGCCGCCCGCCGCGGCGGTCACTTCGTGACCTTCCCAGGCGAACGCCGAACTGGCGCCGCCCAGCAGAGCGGTGGCGGCGAGGGCGGTGGCGGCGAGCGCCGTACGGATACGCATGTGAGCTCCCTACGTCGGGTGAAGCGAACATCGGATGCATGCCCTGGTATACAGCCTTTTCCGCGAAATCTCGGACTATGTCACCCGCTCGGCCCATCAGAACAGGACAAACGGCGTGCGGTGTGATTGCGGGACTCCGGCGTCTGGAACTCCAGGCTTCGGAACTCCGAGGTCCGGCCTGCGGCCACGGCAGCCGGTCAGCTGGCGTGCCAGCCGGACCAGTGCGTCACCGCGATTTCCACCACGGGCCCTTCCGGCGGGCGGTCGGCGTACTGCCGCCGGTACTTCCGCGACAGCAGGCTCACGTATCGCGCCGAGACCTCCGATTCCCCGGCCGGTGGCAGCACGGTGGCCGTTCCGTCCGCGCGCGCCCACCACAGGCGGTCCCAGTCCTCGTCGTAGCCGTCGACGAGAAGACAGACCCCGGGGTGGGCCCGGATGTTGGCCAGCCGCTTCAGCCGGGGCGACCGCTTCGGCTTGTGGTCCACGGCGAAGGCCAGGGTGTCACCCGTGAGGGCGAAGACGGCGGGGACCAGATGCGGGCGGCCGGCGGCGTCGACGGTCGCGAGACGGGCGATCCGGGCCCGGTCGAAGTGCTCCCGGGCCCGGCCGCTCGTCATCCTCGGCACGGCGGGATCCGGCGGCTCACCGGAAGCGGTCCGCTACGGCGGCGAGCTCGTCCAGGTACGGCAGCGTCTCGGCCTCGGGCAGCGTCGGCAGATACAACAGCAGTCGCTCCACATCGAGCCGCGCGTACTGCTCCACGAGCTCGGGCTCCTTCCCCACCGCGTAGACGGTCACCGGCACCTCCCGGCCCGCGACGCTTCGCATCCGCTCGATCCGGGACGCCAGATCCTCGGGCGGCATGCTGTTGGCCAGCCAGGCGTCACCGATGGCGGCCACCCGGTGGAAGGACCCCTCGCCGCCGCCCACATAGATGGGCGGGTGGGGACGCCGGACCGGTTTCGGCCAGGAGTAGACGGGATCGAAGTCGACGAACTCCCCGTGGAACTCCGCCTTGTCCTTCGTCCACAGCTCGCGGATGGCCCGCAGCCGCTCGTCCACGAGACGGCCCCGGGTGCGCGGGTCCGTGCCGTGGTTCTCCATCTCCTCCTCGTTCCAGCCGACACCGACCCCGAAGACCGCCCTCCCGCCGGAGACGAGGTCCAGGGACGCCACCTCCTTCGCCGTGATGATCGGGTCCCGCTGGACCACCAGCGCGATGCCGGTGCCCAGCAGGATCCGTTCGGTCACCGCGGCGGCGGCGGCGAGCGCGACGAACGGATCGAGGGTGCGGTAGTACATCTCCGGCAGTTCGCCGCCGCCGGGGTACGGCGAGCGGCGGTCCGCCGGGATATGGGTGTGTTCGGCGATGAACAAGGAGTCGAGTCCTCGCTCCTCGATGGCGCGCCCCAGCGGGGTGGGCGCGATGCCCTGGTCGGTGATGAAGGTCGATACACCGAACTTCACAGCGGCTCCCTCGGTTTCCGGGTTCTCGGGGTCAGCGGAACGGTCGCGGGTGCGCGGGACCCGCGAACCCGTGGTCCATGGCCACGTACCCCCGACGGCTCCGGCACAACAATCCGTACGGCCGACCGGGCGATCCGCGAGTGCGCGGCAGGCCCGCGCCGCCCGCGGACGGGTCGGGCCCCGGGGAGGAGGGACTTGGGCGGGGGCTTTGCCTTTCGCCGGACGGGTCGTTATGGTTTCACACGGCTCTGTTGTCTCCGATTGAGGTGGACGTTGCGCATCTGAGGTTCGCGATCACCGCGCCGTACGGCCCTCGCCGTACGCCTGTCACGTCGCAGCGGCTTTCCGTGCCGCCCGTGACCCACGCGTGGATGCGACCTCGGTGCATGGGCTGTCCGCCCAGTCCCTCGGACCGCCGCACCCTCCTTGTTTCCGGGTCTGGTCTTTCCCGGTTCGGTCGCCGCGTGGTGCTCGCATACGAAGCCCCCCGTCCACCACGCCTTCGACTGCGAGAATCCCCATGGCGACACCCACCACTCCCACGGCCTCCCTGACCTGCTCCGCCCTGTCCTTCCAGTGGCCCGACGGCACCACCCTCTTCGACGGGCTGTCCCTCACCATCGGCCGGGGCCGCACCGGTCTCGTCGGTGCCAATGGCGCGGGCAAGTCCACACTGCTGCGCCTGCTGGCCGGCCGGCTGCGCCCCGCCCAGGGGTCGGTCAGCACGAGCGGCAGCCTCGCCTACCTTCCTCAGAACGTCACCCTCGACACCGCGCTGCGCGTCGACGAGGCCCTGGGCATCGCCGAGCGGCGCGGCGCGCTGCGCGCCATCGAGGCCGGTGACGTCCGGGAAACACACTTCGAGACGATCGGCGACGACTGGGACGTCGAGGAACGGGCCCTGGCGACACTGGGCTCGCTCGGCCTCGGCGACGTCGAACTGGACCGCACCGTGGGCCAGATGTCCGGCGGGGAGACCGTCCTGCTGCGGCTGGCCGCCTCGCTGCTGGAGCGTCCCGACATCCTCCTGCTGGACGAGCCGACCAACAACCTCGACCTGTCCGCGCGCCGCAGACTCCACGAGGCCGTCGACTCCTGGCGCTCCGGTGTGCTCGTCGTCGTCAGCCACGACCTCGAACTGCTCGAACGCGTGGACCGTATCGCCGAGCTGCGCGCCGGGTCGGTGAGCTGGTACGGAGGCGGCTGGTCCGCGTACCGGGAAGCCCTGGACACCGAGCAGGAAGCGGCCGGGCGGATGCTGCGGGCCGCCGAGGCGGACGTACGCCGGCAGAAACGCGAGCTGGAGGAGACGCACGTGAAGCTGGCCCGGCGGCAGCGGCACAGCAAGAAAATGGACGCCCAGCGGCGGGCACCGAGGATCGTGGCGGGCGAACGGAAGCGTTCCGCGCAGGAGTCCGGGGACAAGCTGCGCGGCCTTCAGGAGGACAGGCTCCATGAGGCGCGCGAGCGCCGGGAGGAGGCCGCGGACGCGATCCGTCAGGACGCGGAGATCCGTGTGAGCCTTCCGCATACGGCCGTGCCCGCGGGCCGCACCGTACTGAGCCTGCGCGGGCTGCGCCCCCGGTTCGGGGGGCTGCGCGAGGGGAACCTCCACGTGCACGGGCCCGAGCGGATCGCGCTGGTCGGGCGCAACGGCGCGGGCAAGACCACCGTACTGCGCACCCTCACCGGGGAATCGGCCCCACTGGCGGGCGAGGCCAGGACGTTCGTACCACTGCGCTTTCTGCCACAGCGCCTGGATGTGCTGGACGACGAGCTGAGCGTCGTGGCGAACGTGGCCCGGATGGCCCCCGGGGTGACCGACAACCACATTCGCTCCCAGCTCGCGCGCTTCCTGTTCAAGGGTGCGCGCGCCGAGCAGCCCGTGGGCACCCTCTCGGGCGGAGAACGCTTCCGCGCCACGCTCGCGGCGATGATGCTCGCCGCGCCGGCCCCGCAACTGCTGATGCTGGACGAGCCGACCAACAACCTCGATACGGCCAGTGTGCGGCAGCTGACGAGCGCCCTCGCGTCGTACGAGGGCGCGCTCCTGATCGCCAGCCACGATCTGCCGTTCCTCGAAGCGGCCGGCATCACCCGCTGGCTGCTCCTCGGGGAGGAGCTTCAGGAAACCACCGCGGAAGAGGTCCGCGGCCTGCTGGAGGCGCCGGAGCCGGGCTGACGCGGTCGCCGGGGCGCATCACCGGTGTGTGCGCCCCGGGGGGGGCCGTCCGCTCAGCCGCTCAGGTCTTGCGGATCGCGGCGAGCAGAGCCGGTGAGTGGTACGCCGTCGAGGGGCCGGTCAGCCAGGATTCGAGGTCCGGCGGCTCGGGACGCGCGCCGCCCAGGGCGTAGAGGCCCACCAGGAGCAGCGCGCCGATCACGATGAGCACGAGTGTGATCGTCACGGCGAGGTGGAAGCCGTGCGCCAGGCCCGTGGTCAGGGCGAGGTGCAGCAGCACGGGTCCGACCAGGAACGCCGCTTCCGACCGCAGCAGTTCGACCAGGGCGAAGGTCGGGCCGATCTGTGCCGACGGTACGGAGAACCCGGCCAGGAAGAGTCCCGGTGTCACGCCCGCGCCCGCGCCGAAGCCCAGGAAGAGCGCGGCGACGGGGACGAACACGGAGGCGTTCGCCGTGGACACGGCCAGCAGGACGGCGGCGCCGATGGCCACGCTGACCGTTCCTGACAGGGCCAGATACGGGGTCCAGCGGGTCGACACCAGCCGCCGGAACAGGACGGCGGCCACGAACACGCCGAGGATCTGGGGCGTGACGAGCGCCCCGACGCGCAGCGGTGCGTAGTGCGCCTCCCGTGTCAGATAGGCCTCGGTCAGTTCCAGGAGCGAGGTGAAGCACGCGCCGACGAGCATCGCGTTGAGTGTCCCGACGACCGGCAGTGTGTTGCTGATGGGCCGTACGGGCATCAGCGGTTTGGCCTTGCGGTACTGACCGCCCACCAGAAGCACCCCGCAGATCAGCCCGCAGACGACCGGCACGAAGAACTCGGGGTCGCTGAACGAGCCGCGGGTCAGCCAGGAGACGCCGAAGAACGGCAGTGTGGTGGTGCCGAACGCGAGGGGGATCGCGGACCAGTCGAACCTCGCCCGGCGGGCCGGTGGTTCATTGCTCTCGAACGTCAGGGAGCCGACGGTCAGGCCGATCGCCGCCAGCGCGGCGAGGCCCGCGAACAGCGCCCGCCAGCCGCCCAGAGTGCCGACGAGCCCGCCCACCAGCGGCCCGAAGGCCACCATGCCGAACAGCCCGAGACTGACGACGGCCGCGGTCGTCCGAAGCCGCCCGATGGGGTGCCCGGTGACCAGCGGTGGCAGCGCCGCGACCAGCAGCATCCCGGTGCACAGGCCCTGGAGCACCACACCGGCCGTGAAGAGACCGACGCCCGGTGCGCTGAGCGCAAGCACCGAACTCAGCACGAACGCCGTCTCGGCGATGAGGTAGATCCTGCGCCGTGCGACGCGCTGGACGAGGTCCGCGGCGAGCACCGCGCCGAACGCGTACGCCGCGTTCGACATGCCACTGGCGAGCTGGAGCTCGAACGCGGTGGCGCCGACGTCCCCCATGATCCGTGGTTCCGCGAGGGCTGTGGCGGTGGTGAGGATCAGATACGGGCTCAGCGCGAGCAGGGAGAGCGCCACCGCCGCGGGATAGCGTCCGGCCAGCGGAATACGGCTGAACGGACGCGGCGAGGGTGGGCTGAACCGCAAGGACGCCTCCGGGGCGAGAGGGAAGGGCCGCGGACCGTCGCGCGCGCCGGCCGCCGGCCTCTGTGCCGTCCTCGTGATGCGACGCCCGAGGTCCGGCCGGGCCGCCGGCTCAGCGTACGTCCGTACGCCGCGCGGCCGGGCCTGACACGCCCGCGCCGGGACCGGCCCCGGGAACCCGTCGGTGTCTTCTCCCGGTCTCCCCCGTACCCCTCAGTGAGGGCCGCGAGGGGGGACGTCCGGCCCCGTCGTGCCCTGGCCGATCGCCGCCACGACATGTGCGGCGAGCGCGGCGGCGTACGGCAGCAGGTCGTCCCAGCGTTCCTCCTCGTCTCCGAGGTAGACGGCTCGCGCGCGTGCCAGCGGCGGGCGGTGGTGGGCCGGGAGCCGCGCGAGTGCCCACGCGGCGGCGGCGTCCTTGGAGGCGATCGATCCGGTCGCGACGGTCATCCAGACCCGGGCGAGCGTCAGAAGGACGTTGCGGGTGTCGGATGCGAGCTCGGTGAGCAGCTCCGGGACGCCGTCGACGATCCCGCGGACGAGGTCCTCGTGCGGGACGGGGGCGAGTACGTCGCCCGGCGGTGGGCCGGTCAGCGGGGCCTGTCCGAGCAGCACCATCGTGATCAGTGGCGCGAGATCGGGGCTCGGTTCCGGCGAGGGCGTCAGGCCCCGCTCGTACGCGTCGCGCAGCCACTCGCCGTACTGGAACTCGCAGCGCGGCGGGTAGCTCCACGGGTTGACGTCGGACTGGACGACGGCGGTCAGCTCGACGGGACGGGCGGGGCCGTTCCTGGCCTGTTGGCCGGAGATCTCCAGCAGGCCGTCGACAAGTGCGCGCCGCTCCCGTGGTGTTGTGGGCCGGCGGACGACGACGAGCACATCGACATCGCTGTGGGGCCGCAGGCCGCCGAGCACGGCGGAGCCGTGCAGGTAGCCGCCGACGACGTCCGCGCCGAGCACCTGCCGCACCAGGTGAACGATGTCCTCAGTATCCGGACCTGTCACTGCCCGCACCGGTGGCCGACATCCCTTCGTACGCGACGCGTCCGCGGCGACGGCCGGGAGGGCCGCGTCGTCCGCATCGTAGGCGTCCGGCGGCCACGGACCCAACGGATTTCCCGGCGGGACCGCGTTCGGCGGGGTCGGCGCCCGGCCGTCAGTCCTCCAGTTCCGCGACGGCCGCCAGCAGCCGGTCCACGTCCGAGCGGTCGTTGTAGTGGACCAGTCCGGCCCGTACCGCGCCGCCGGTGTCCCGCAGCCCCAGCGCGCCGGCCAGTTCCCAGGCGTAGCAGTGCCCGTCCCAGACGTTCACCCCGCGTCCGGCCAGCCACGCGGAGACCTCGCCCGGTGTGCGGCCCGCGACCCGGAAGTAGGCGGTCGCGGTCCGGTGCGCGGGCTCGCCGTAGAGCGTGACCCCGGGCAGGTCCGCCAGTCCCCGCAGCATCACCGCGAACAGCTCCCGCTCGGACGACTCGACGGCGGCCATCGAGCGGAGCAGCCGCTCGCGCCGGTTTCCCGGAGCGGGTCCGGCGAGGGCGGCCAGATGGTCGACGGCGGCCGTGACTCCGGCCAGGTCCGCGAAGGGCGCCGTGCCGGTCTCGAACCTGGACGGCACGGCGGCCGGCGAGCAGATCAGCTTGTCCGGGCTCAGGGACTCCAGCAGCCGCGGGTCGGCCGCCACCGCGCCGATATGGGGACCTGACCACTTGTAGGCGCTCGTCGCGTAGAAGTCCGCGCCCAGCCGTATGACGTCGACGGGGCCGTGCGGGGTGGCGTGGACCCCGTCCACGAACGTGAGGGCACCGACCGCGTGCGCCTTGGCGGTGATGGCCGGGACATCGGGGCGGGTGCCGAGGATGTTGCTGGCCGCGGTCACCGCCACCAGGCGGGTACGGTCGCCGAGCAGGGTGTCGTACTGCTCCACGGGGAGTTCGCCCGTCGCCGGGTCGGCCTCGGCCCACCGTACGACCGCGCCCGCGCGGGCCGCCGCCTGGAGCCACGGGCGGATGTTCGCGTCGTGGTCGAGCCGGGAGACCACGATCTCGTCGCCGGGCCGCCAGGTCGGGCCGAGTGCCTGGGCGAAGCGGTAGATGAGCGACGTGGTGTTCGGGCCCAGGACGATGCCCTCGGGGGCCCCTCCGACCAGGTCCGCGACTGCCAGGCGGCACGCGGACACGATCTCTCCCGCGCGGCGACTGGCCGCGAACGAGCCCCCCACGTTACCGGTCCCGGACCGGTAGGTGTCCGTGATCGCGTCGATGACGGCGGCCGGCACCTGTGTGCCGGCCGCGCCGTCGAGATACGCCGTACCGTCGCTGAGCGCGGGATAGGACGCGCGTACCGCCGCCACGTCGAAGGTCATTGCCGTCGGTTCCTCTCGCTGATGACTCGTGCCGCCCCAGCCTGGCGTGGACCGGGCCGTACGGGAAGTGCCGGATCCGGTTCTCGGGATCCGGTTCTCCGGATCCGGTTCTGGGGGGGGCGCGTCACTCCGCGAGGGCGGCCACGAGCAGGTCGTGTGTCTCCCGGTCGAAGGCGATGAGCCGGACGCACTCGACGGAGGTCGGCGTGGCTCTGATCGCGGTGACGGCGATCCGCGCCGCCTCCTGCGCCGGGAACCCGTACACACCGGTGGAGATGGCCGGAATGGCGATGGTCCTGACACCCAGTTCGCCGGCGACCTCAAGGCAGCGGCGATAGCAGGAGGCGAGGACCTCGGCCTCGTCGTGCTGTCCGCCCCGCCAGACCGGACCGACGGTATGGATCACATGCGTGATCGGTGGGTCGAGGTCGAAGGCGGGCGTCGCCTTCGCGTCGCCCGGCCGGCAGGGCCCGATCGCGGCGCCCGCCTCGGCCAGCCGCGGCCCGGCGGCCCGGTGGATCGCGCCGTCCACACCGCCTCCGCCCCTCAGCGACTGATTCGCCGCGGCGACGATGGCGTCCACGTCCTGGCGTGTGATGTCACCCTGTACGACCTCGATCGGAGCCATGCGCCCGATCATGCCACCGCGCTTTCCCCCACACCCGCTTTCCCCTCACACCTCACGCGACATGGGATCGGGGCCGGCCCAGAAGGTGTCCATGGGGTACGGGGTGGCGGCGGCGATCAGCCGACGGGCCGTGAGGTGGGCCTTGTCCTCGGCCTTCTCGACGCTGGCCACGGCGTGTGCGGCGATCGCTCCCTCGTAGACCAGCAGGAGCTGGTCCACGAGCAGGCCGGGATCGGGCGCGCCCGTCGCCTCCGCGAGCTCCAGCATCCTGGCGCGCAGTGCCCGCTTGTGGGCGGCGGTCACGGAGCGGGCCGGGTGCCGCGGGTCGGCCAGCTCGACCATGGCGTTGACGAGCGCGCAGCCGCGGAAGCCCGGTGACGAGGCCGCCCACGACCGCAGTGCGTCGAAGACGGCGAGGAGCCGGGCGCGTGGGTCGTCGCCCGCTTCGTCGACGCACTGGTCGAGCGTCAGCTGCCAGCGGACGTGGCGTCCGTCGAGGTAGGCGAGGAAGGGAGCGGTGTCCATGGTGTTCTCCTCAGCGGGTTTCGGGGGCACCGGCGTACCGACCCCTGCCGGCCGGCTCCGAGCCGGCCGCAGGCTAATGGGTATAGTTAATTTATCCGGTTACCCTACCATGGAGTAAGGCTTGAAGATTCCTTTTTCCGATTACAAGCTGGGGGCGGGCGTCGCGACCGATCTGGTCAACACCTCCCCCGTGGTCCGTACGGCCCTGGGCGAGATCCTCACCGGCCCCGCCGCGCTGGCACGCTTCCTGGCCGAGCACGATGTCCGCCGCGACGCCCTGGCCGACGGCCGGCGGCCGGACGACGCCGACCTCGAAGCGGTACGCGTCCTGCGCGGGGAGATCCGCGCCATTCTTGAGGCCGGCGCCGAAGAGCAGGTCGTCGAGGCCGCGAGCGCGCTGGTCGCGCGGGGTGGCATCGGTCCGTCCCTGTACCGCGACGCCGAGGGCCACTGGCAGTGGTACGTCGCGATCTCGCCGGGTACGTCCGTCGCCGACGAGCTGGCCGTCCTCATGGGCACCGGGCTGCTCGGCGCCCTGCGGACGTTGAGCCACGACCGGTTCCGCCGCTGCGCCTCACCGGTGTGCGAGGGGATGTTCGTCGACACCAGCAAGGCCGGGCGCCGTCGCTACTGCATGCCCGAGGTGTGCGGCAACCGGCTCAACGTGGCCAGCCACCGCGCCCGCAAGCTGGAGAGCACCCGCCGTCCAGGACGTCAGGAAGGGCCGAGTACCCCTCCCGGCGAGGACTGACCCGTCGCGCCTCTAGGGACGCCCACCCGCCCGTAGTGCCAGGGCCGCGAGCGCTTCCGGGGCGCCCCGCTGGCCGCGTATGCCGGGAAACGCGTTGATGTCCACGATCAGCGGGGTGCCGTCGCCCGCGTCGATCACATCGACGCCGTACACATCCAGCGCGAAGACGGAACCGACCGTGCGCACCAAGTCCTGCCAGCCGTGGGGCAGATCACCGAGTGCGAGCGGCAGCGTCGGGCCCCGCCCGCCCTCGGCCAGCTCCGAGCGGCGCAGGGCGGCGAACACCCGGCCGTCGATCGCCCAGAGCTTGTGGTCCCAGCCGCTGTTCTCCGTGAACTCCTGGACCACCACCGGCTCCTGGGCCCAGCCGGAGCGCAGTCCGCGCAGTCGCGCGGCGTTGTCGACCCGGGTGACGAGGTCGTGGCGCCGGCTGTGCCTGCTCTTGACCACCAAGGGGTACGGCAGGTCCCGTTCGCCGGCGAGTTCGGCCAGGCTCGCGACGGTCCGGGTGGCAGCGAACGGCAGCCCGGCGCGCCGGGCCAGGCCGGCCATCGCCGTACGGTCCTGGCAGAGCGTGGTCGCCGCCACCGAGTTCAGCACCGTGGCCCCGCGCTCCTCGAACGAGCCGGCCAGGGCCAGGGACCGCGGTGTGTGTGCCTTCAGCAGATAGACGTCGGCGAGGGGGCCCGGCGCGGCCGGGCCGCCCGGCGCGCCGTCGCCAGCCGCCTCGGGGTCGATCGTCTCCACCCGATGGTGGGGTGTCAGCAGCGCGGTGGTGGCCGCCAGCAGCGGGTGACCGGGGCGTGACGTGATCAGACAGATCCTCATCCGGCCTCACCCGCCGTCGCGGGTATCCGGAACGGAACCCCGGCGGATGTCAGGAGTGGCACGATCCCCGGAACGGGGACCGCCTCGCACACCAGGCCCGGGGCCGGGCCGGGCATCGGGCCGGGCAGCGCGCCGGACACCGGCTCCGGCGGCGGAAGCGCGCCCACTGCCGCCGTTCCCGGGGCGCTACCGCCCGTACGGGCCAGATCGAGGACCGCCCTCGCCACGCGCGCCACCGCGTCCGGCACCCGCCGGAAGCTCGGGAAGTCGTTCACATCGACGATGACCGGGCCGTCCGGGCCCAGCAGCACATCCACACCGAACAGATCGAGCCCGTAGACCTCACCGGCCTCGGCGACCATCCCCGCCACCTCCGCGGGCAGCGGCACGGACCGCTCCCGCCTCGGCGCGCCGGGATGGAGCGGCGAGGAGCGCTCCGTCGCGAACAGCTCGCCGCCCACGCCGTACACCTTGAGATCGACGCCCGAGTTGGGGATGTACGGCTGGGCGATCAGCATTCCCTCCTCCGACAGCCCGGCACTCGCCGCCGCCAGCGACTCCGGCGACCGCACCAGCCGCACTCCCCGCCCGGAACTCCCCTCCGCGGGCTTGACCACCAACGGAAACGCCTCCGCGGGAAGCTCCGTCAGCAACTCGGGGCGTGCCACGGCGTATGTCTCCGGAACGGACAGCCCCCGGGCGCGGCCGATCACCGCCGCCGCCACCTTGTCCCGTACGCCTCGAATCGAGCGGGCGTCGTTCACCGTCGTCAGTCCGACCGCGGCGGCGGCCTCCAGCAACGCCAGCCCGGGGCCCCCGGACACGGTCTTCAGTACCCACGCGTCATGTCCGCCCGCCCGTACGACCTCGGACAACCGCAGCAGTGACGTGCCCGGCCGCACCACGTCCACCCGGTGCCCCCATGCGGCGAGCTGACGGATCACCTCCACCGGCATGCCGTCGAACCGGTACTGCTCCTCCACGACAAAACAGAGCCTCATCGACCCTCCCCGCAACCCCCGGACGCCAACGGGCGGCTGACATCTCGAAGACCATGATCTGCCACACCGTAACCGGGCCCCTCGCCAGCCCCACCCGCCCCACCTGGGCCGGGAGATGATGTTCCCCGGAGCGGGCACCGTGTGCCGCCACGAGCCCATGGGAGCGCCGGGGCCGGGTACGACCCCCCGGTCAGCCGGAGCGTCACCGCGGGTGACCGCGGGTGACCTCCGGTCTTCTCACCGATCCGTGCGTCCTGCGTCTGGAGGCGGACGGGGCGGCCGCTCGTAGACTGTTTGTGCGAAGGCCGTTTCGTCCTCAGGCGATGGTGATGGCATGGCGAACCCGACGATCTTGACCGTCGACGACGATCCTGCGGTCTCCAGGGCGGTCGCCCGCGACATCCGGCGCAGATACGGCGGCCGGTACCGAGTGGTGCGCGCCGTCTCCGGGGCGGAGGCGCTGGAGGCGCTGCGCGAGATCAAGCTGCGCGGTGAACGGCTCGCGGTCATGCTCGCCGACTACCGGATGCCGCAGATGAACGGCATCGAGTTCCTCGAAGCGGCGATGGACCTCTTCCCGCTCGCACGGCGGGTACTGCTCACCGCGTACGCGGATACGGGCGCCGCGATCGACGCGATCAATGTCGTCGATCTGGATCACTACCTCCTCAAGCCGTGGAACCCGCCGGAGGAGCATCTGTACCCGGTGATCGACGAGCTTCTCGACGCCTGGGCGACGACCCCGGACCCGGGCATCACCGAGACCCGGGTGGTGGGGCACCGCTGGTCGGCTCCGTCCTTCGCCGTGCGTGACTTCCTCGCCCGCAATCTGGTGCCGTACCGGTGGCTGCCGGCCGACGAGCCCGAGGGGGCCCGGCTGCTGGCCGCCGCCGGGGTGACCCCCACCGACGTGCCGCTGGTGGTGACCGCCGACGGCACGTCGCTGGTGGCACCGGCCGAGGGCGAGCTGGCCGCGCATGTCGGCCTGAGCACCATCCCCACCGCGGACTTCTACGATCTCGTGGTGGTCGGCGGGGGACCCGCCGGGCTCGGCGCCGCCGTGTACGGCGCGTCCGAGGGGCTGCGTACGGTGCTGGTCGAACGCGAGGCGACCGGCGGGCAGGCGGGACAGAGCAGCAGGATCGAGAACTACCTCGGGTTCCCCGACGGCGTCTCCGGAGCCCAGCTGACCGACCGGGCCCGCCGCCAGGCGCTGAAGTTCGGCACCGAGATCCTCAGTGCCCGCGAGGTCGTCGGGCTGGACGCGGCCGGATCGGGCCGGGTGGTGCGGTTCGGGCAGGGCAGCGCCATCACCGCCCATACGGTGGTGCTCGCCACCGGCGTCTCGTACCGCCGCCTGGCGACCTCCAGCCTGGACGAGTTCACGGGCGCGGGGGTCTTCTACGGGTCCACCGTCACCGAGGCGATCACCTGCTCGGGCGAAGAGGTGTACTTGGTGGGCGGCGCCAATTCGGCCGGGCAGGCGGCCGTGTATCTCTCCCGCTACGCACGGCGGGTGCACCTGCTGATCAGGGGCGCCGAGCTGAGCGGTTCCATGTCCCGGTATCTGATCGAGCAGATCGGCGGCATCGACCACATCGTCGTCCACCCCTGGACCGAGGTGGCCGGCGGGAAGGGCGACGGCCACTTGCAGCAGCTCACGCTGCGGGACGTCCGGTCGGGGGCGACGGACTCGGTCGACTCGTCCTGGCTGTTCGTCTTCATCGGCGCCGAGCCGCGTACGGAGTGGCTGGAGGGCGTGGTCGAGCGCGACGCGCGCGGGTTCGTGATCACCGGCCCCGATCTGGTGGCCGACGGACAGCGGCCGGCCAACTGGCCACTGCCACGGGACCCGTACCACCTGGAGTCCAGCGTGCCGGGGGTGTTCGCGGCCGGTGATGTCCGTGCCGCGTCGCTCAAACGTGTCGCCTCCGCCGTCGGTGACGGCGCGATGGCCATTTCCCTGGTCCACCGCTACTTGGAGTCACAGTGAGCGCTTCGAACCGTATGACGCCGGCGGAACTGCGCACCCTCTTCCTGTTCGAGGCGCTCGACGAGGACCAGCTGGCCTGGCTGTCGGAGCGGGGCAGAGTGGAGCAGCGGCCGGGCGGGAAGGCCGTCTACAACGAGGGTGAACCGGCCACCTGCTTCTTCGTGCTGCTCAGTGGTGCGGTGACGCTCAGCAGGCGGCTGCACGGCGACGACATCGAGGTCACCAGGGCCGACCGGCGCGGTGTCTACAGCGGGGCTACGCAGGCGTACCTCGGTGACCGCGTCGACCAGGTCTATCCGAACACGCTGCGGGCCGTCAGCGACGCGGAGTTCTTCGTCCTGCCCGCCGATGAGTTCGCCACGGCCATACGCACCTGGTTCCCGATGGCGCTCCATCTGCTGGAGGGGCTCTTCTTCGGCTCACGTGCGGCGGACACGATCCTGGGTGAGCGGGAGCGGCTGGTCGCGCTGGGCGCGCTGTCCGCCGGGCTCACCCATGAACTCAACAATCCGGCCGCCGCGGCGGTACGGGCCACCGAGGCGCTGCGCGAGCGGGTGGCCGGTATGCGGCACAAACTCGCCCTGATCGCGGACGGCCGGCTGGACGGCACCCGGCTGCGCGGGCTGGTGGAGCTCCAGGACGCGGCGGTCAAGCAGGCCGCCGCGGCCTCTCCCCTGTCGGCGCTGGACGCCTCGGACGCCGAGGACGAACTCACGGACTGGCTGGAGGAGCACGAGGTGGCCGGCCCCTGGGACGTGGCGCCCGTCCTGGTCTCCGGAGGGGTCAATGTGCCGTGGCTGGCGGCGGTCGCCGAGGCCGTGGGCGAGGACCACCTGGACTCGGCGGTGCGCTGGCTGGCGTACACCATCGACACCGAACTCCTGATGGGCGAGATCGATGACGCCGTGACCCGGGTCTCGGACCTGGTCGGGGCGGCCAAGCAGTACTCCCAGCTGGACCGGGCGCCCCATCAGGTCGTGGATGTGCACGCGCTGCTCGACGCCACGCTGACGATGATGCGGGCGAAGATCCCCGCCGGGATCCGGGTGGTCAAGGAGTACGACCGTACGCTGCCGCCGGTCCCGGCGTTCGGCGCCGAGCTGAACCAGGTGTGGACGAACCTGATCGACAACGCGGTCGACGCCATGGAGGGAGAGGGGACGCTCACGCTGGGGACGAGGCGGGAGGGCGACCGGCTGTTCGTGGAGGTGACGGACACCGGGAGCGGTATCCCTCCGGAGGTCAGGCCGCGGATCTTCGAACCGTTCTTCTCCACCAAGTCGGTGGGCGAGGGCACCGGCCTGGGCCTGGACATCTCGTACCGCATCGTCGTCAACAAGCATCACGGTGACATCAGGGTGGACTCGCGGCCGGGCCACACCCGGTTCCAGGTGTGCCTGCCGATCACTCAGGCCGCCGACTCCTCCGGTCCCTCCGCTTCGGCCGACGCGGCCGCCCCGGCCGCCGGATCCGTCGATTCCACCGGCTCCGCCGCCGGGAGCTGACCTTCGCGGACCGGCAACCTTTCCGTCTCCGTCGGCGACAAGAGGGTGAAGTACCCCGGGCGCACAGCGCCCGTCCCCCTCTTTTCTCCTCGCCCTCGAAGGGACACACCCGTATGCCCTCGCTCATCAGCCGGCGCCGACTGGCGGCCCTGTTCGCCTCCACTGTCACCGTCGCCGTCCTCGGCGCGATCCCGCAGCAGTCCGCCGTCGCCGCGGAGACCGGGCCCGTCGGGTTCGGCGCCGGCACGACCGGAGGCGGCGGCGCGGCGCCCGTCACGGTCAGCACACTCGCCGCGTTCACGTCCGCCGTCGCGGACGACTCCGCGAAGGTCGTCCGGGTCTCCGGGCTGATCACGCTCAGCGGTCAGGTCGACATCGGCTCCAACACCACGGTCCTGGGGGTGGGTTCGGCGTCGGGCTTCACCGGTGGCGGACTGCGCGTCAAGGAATCGACCAATGTCATCATCCGCAACCTCCGGATCAGCAAGCCCGTCGCGCCCGCGGACGGCATCACCGTGCAGAAGTCCACGAAGGTGTGGATCGATCACAACGCCTTCTCGGCGGACCGCGACCACGACAAGGACTACTACGACGGTCTGCTGGACATCTCCCACGCGTCCGACCAGGTGACGGTGAGCTGGAACACGTTCAAGGACCACTACAAGGGGTCGCTCGTCGGGCACAGCGACAACAACAGCGGTGAGGACACCGGCCACTTGCGCGTGACGTACCACCACAACCACTTCAGCAACGTCTACTCGCGCATCCCGAGCCTCCGCTTCGGCACCGGCCACTTCTACGACAACTACGTCCAGGGCGCCGAGACCGCCTGCCACTCCCGGATGGGGGCGCAACTGCTGGTCGAGAACAATGTCTTCCGCGACACGAAGGTCGCGGTGACGACAAACCGCAGCAGCGATGTGGACGGCTACGCGGTGCTCCGCGGGAACGACCTCGGGGGCGCCGCCACCGAGATCTCGCAGACGGGTTCCTTCACCGCGCCGCCGTACGGCTACACGGCGGAACCGGCGTCGACCGTCGTCGCCTCGGTGACGGCGGGTGCCGGCACGGGGAAGATCTGACACCCGCGAGGGCCGGCCCGTCCGGGGGCCGTCGCCGGAAAACGGCTTTCCGGGCGGGGCGGCGGCGTGACAGGGTCGGCCGGTGAACGCATCCCGATGTGAGCTGCTGCGCCGTCAGTTCGACCTCACCTGGCAGCTCTTCGACTACCACCTGGAGCGGCTGGAGCCCGCGGACTTCCTGTGGGAGCCGGTGTCCCACTGCTGGACGGTACGGCAGGGCTCCGACGGGACGTGGGTGCCGGACTGGGCGGAGACCGAGCCCGACCCCGTCCCCGTCCCCACGATCGGCTGGCTGAGCTGGCACATCGGGTGGTGGTGGAGCGCGACCATCGACCACGCGCGGGGGCGGACGCCACGGGACCGGGAGGATGTGGCGTGGCCGGGTGACGGTGAGGCGGCCATCGCCTGGCTGCGCGGCCTCCGTGAGGAGTGGCTGGCGGTGCTGGACGGGCTCACCGACACCGGTCTGGACGCCATCGCCCCGTTCCCGTGGCAGAACGACCCCGAGCACACCGTCGCCGATATGGCCGGCTGGGTGAATTCGGAGCTGATGAAGAACGTCGCCGAGATCGGCCAGCTCCGGCTGCTGCGCGCGGCGTCCGTGGACACGCCCCGGGCTCCGTCGGGGTGTCCCTGAGCCGGGTTTGCCGAGTCGGCAACGAAACTTGCCCGTGGTCCGGTCGCGGCGACATGGTCGTGACGGCGGCGCTCGTGACGGCGGTGCCCGTCGCGGCCGTGCCCATCACAGCCGTGCCCGTCGCGGCGAGGCGCTGACACGCCGCGGCCGCCGCGCCGTGGTGCGCCGTCGCACGACCGACGCAGGAACGCTCAAGGAGGACGCATGACTCAGCCCGCTCAGGTACCGGACGTGACACACCGGCTCGTGGACGTTCCGGGCGGCCGGATCCATCTGGTGGAGCAGGGCACCGGCCCGCTCGTTCTGCTGATCCACGGGTTCCCCGAGTCGTGGTACTCCTGGCGCCACCAGCTCCCGGTGCTCGCCGCTGCCGGGTTCCGGGCGGTGGCCGTCGATGTCAGGGGATACGGGCGCTCGTCGAAGCCCCATGACATCGAGGCGTACCGGATGCTGGCCCATGTCGCCGACAACGTCGGTGTCGTACGGGCGCTCGGCGAGGAGACCGCGGTCGTCGTCGGCCATGACTGGGGGTCGACCATCGCCGCCAATACGGCGCTGCTCAGGCCCGATGTCTTCACCGCCGTGGGGCTGCTCAGCGTTCCCTACGCGCCGCGCGGCGGTTTCCGGCCTACGGACGCCTTCTCCCTGATGGGCGGCCCCGAAGAGTTCTATGTCAGCTATTTCCAGCGGCCCGGCCGGGCGGAGGCGGAGATCGAGCGTGATGTGCGCGGCTGGCTGGCGGGGTTCTACGCCGCGCTCTCGGGCGACGCGGTCGCCCCGGCCGACGGCGGCGACCCGCACTTCGTCCCGGCGGGCGGGAAGCTCTCGGACCGCTTCCCCGACGCCTCCCCGCCCTCGTGGCTCGGCGAGGCCGATCTCGATGTCTACGCGGACGAGTTCGAGCGTACGGGGCTGACCGGAGCGCTCAACCGCTACCGCAACATGGACCGGGACTGGGAGGATCTCGCCGCGTGGCACGGGGCGCCGATCATCCAGCCCTCGCTGTTCATCGGCGGTGCGCTCGACGCGTCCACGACCTGGCTGGCCGACGCGATCGCGGCGTACCCCACCACCCTCCCCGGTCTGGTCTCCTCACACATCCTCGACGGCTGCGGGCACTGGGTGCAGCAGGAACGCGCCGACGAGGTCAACCGGCTGCTGACCGACTGGCTGCGGGCCCTGCCGGCCGCCGCGCGTAGCTGACGGACCATCACCACAACGCTTCACCGGGGGACCGGGCACCGGACCCTCGCCGGGCGTGCGCCGGAGGTCGAACGGCCGTACCTCAAGCGTGCGATAAGCGGACGGTACGCCTCGACAGCACACTAAAAGGTTGTTTCATCCCCTATCGGACCGCATTTCTCATATTTGCGTTCAAGCCGGGGATAACCCCTCTCATCAGGTGCTGAGAGGAGGTGTGAGCCATGCGCCGTATTTCGATCAACGCCCAGGCAGTGTCCCGTTCCGACCGGGCCGGACTGCCGTGGAGCTGGCGGTGGTACTACGCGTAACCGACCGCTCGCTCGTGTACGCGTGCCGGGGCCGGAGTCCACAGGGGCTCCGGCCCTCCGGGCCCACCGTCCGGCGGCTTCCGTCAGGTCCGTCGCTCCGTCCGCCGGCGCGGCTCATACACCCGGTCACACCGGAGGTTCGTGATGCGTCTTCGCCGTCCCCGCGGCCTGTCCTGCTACTGGCACGAAGGCCAGTTCGTCGTGCACCCGTATCCGCGCGGCACACCCGTCGCGCTCCATCCGGCGGCGGCGGAGATCCTCTCCGCGTTCGAGGAGTGGACCGACCCCGCCGAGGCCGCGCGCACACTCGGCCATCTCGCCCCGGAGACGCTCGGCGAGGCCATTCCCGCGCTGCACGAGGCCGGGCTGCTGATGTCCGAGGGCAATCCGCAGGCGCAGCGCGACGAACTCATCGACCGTCACTGGGGTACGTGGGCGCCCGAGGCGCCGTTCTTCCACTACGCCACCCAGGACGTGCCCTACCCCGACCACGAGGCGGTCTCCGAACGGGCACCGAGCGCCGCCGACATGCCTCCGCTGTTCACCACCCATCCCGGTGCGGACCGGCTGCCGCTGCCCCGGCTGCCCGCGGATCTGCGTGTCCCCTACGACGAGGTGCTCTACAACCGGCGTACACACCGCGACTTCACCCGCGAGCCCGTGCCGCTGCGGACGCTGGCCACACTGCTGGCCGTGGTGTTCGGGCCCGTGGACTTCATCGACTCCGGCCGCGGCGCGCTGTTCCGGCGCACCAGCCCGGCCGGCGGCGCCCGGCAGGAACTCGACGCGTACGTCGGCGTCCTCAACGTCAGTGAGGTCGCTCCCGGCATGTACCACTACAACGCGCTGGAGCACTCCCTCGAACTGATCGGCGCGGGCCTCACCTCCGACGAGGCCGCGCATCTGTGCGCCGACCAGGACTGGGCGGGCGGCGCCGCGTTCCTGGTCGTTCTCAGCGCGACGCTGGAACGGATGCGCGCCAAGTACCCGACACCCCGCTGCTATCGCGTCTGCCTGCTCAACGCCGGTCATCTGGGCCAGACCTTCGCCCTCACCGCCACGGCGCTCGGTCTCGGCCCGGCGCAGACCGGCGCGTTCCACGACTCGGCGGTCGCGGAGCGCTGCGCCCTGGACAACATCGCCCGTACCCCGCTGTACGTCCTGGCCGCCGGCCACCCCCATCCGGCGCCGGAGGACGCGCCGCCGCCGGCCGTCCTGCACACCTTCCGCGACACGGCCCTCAGCGGATGAGGAGGCGGGGGCGCGGAGGCGGGCTCACAGCGCGTCGGCGAGTTCCCCGATCTGTTCCGCGAGATGCGGGTCGGGGTGGGGAACGCTGCCGAACTCCTCGTCCTCCTCGATGGTCAGGCGCTGCACGGCCGCGCGCAGTGCCGGGCTGGGCGGGCGCCGGTGGTGTGTGGTGGGCCGGCAGACGCTGAGCCGCCCCGCCGGGAGCGCCACGAGCCCGGAGTCGAGATCGGCGGCCTGGTCCGCCCAGTGCGCGGCGTCGCGTCGCTCCCCTCTGCCGAGGTGGAGGAGATAGAGGCAGTAGGCGGCCGTGGGGTTGCCCGCGCCGGCCGCGAACTGCCACCAGAACTGGGCGCCTTCGTGCCATCCGGCCAGATTCAGCAGGCAGGCGAAGTGCAGCGCGCCGTCGGGGTCGATACGCCGGGAGTTGGCGAGCCGGGCCAGTTGCCCGGCCGCGTCGATGCCGTGCAGCGCCTCGGCCGACAGGGCGTGCAGATCCTTGCCCGCCTGGTCGTGGACGGTCGGGAAGAAGCCGGCCGGGGCCGCCGGACGGGAGCGGGCGATACCGGCGCCACGGGCGGCGGAGGTGTCGAACATGAGGGTGTCGGCGACATCACGGGCGATCTGCGCCTTGGAGGCCGCGAGGTCGTACTCGGCGAACGCGTCGGGGATCACAGCGTCTTCCAGGACTTCGTCGATGCCGCGCGGGGGCTGCATGGGGTTCACTCCTTCTCCTTGTCGGCGTCCGTGTACGGGGGCAGGCCGAGTTTCTGGGCGATACGCCGCTTGGCGAGCCGCCGGTGGGAACGGACGGTGTCGCGCTCCACGCCCATGATGCGGGCGACCCGGTACGAGGGGTAGCCCAGCACGTACAGCAGCACGATCACGTCGTACTGCCGCTCGGGCAGGGAGGCGATGGCGGTGTAGAGGCCGAGCGAGGTCTCCATCACCTCGAACGTGCATCGCACCGACTCCAGTACCGCGCGGGCGGTCCGCTGGAACGCGGCCGTCTCCACCAGCTGGGGGTCCAGGCCCGCGAGCCGCAGATGGGTGTCCACCCGCGCCTTGAGCAGCGCCCACGCGTACGCCTCCGGGCTCTCGGCCCGCATGACGCGCTCCCAGTTGAGGGCCAGATGGGAGAAGCAGCGGCGTACCACCGCGACGGCGGCGGCCTTGTCGCCGAGCATGGCGTGGGCGTAGTTCAGATAGGCCTTCACATACAGGTCGTGGAAGGCTTCCAGGGCGGGCGGCAGGGTGTACTGCACCTCGGCCAGGTATTCGCCGTGGTCGTCGGGCGACGGGAGGTCGGTGTTCACGGCTGGGCCTCCTCGTCGTGCGCGGCGGGCGTGAGCACTTCGGTCCGGGGAGCACGAGGAGCACGGGGAGCACCGCGGTGGCGGTCCTCTATCAGCGCGGCGGCTCCCACCCGCACCCCGGCGCGCAGCAGACGCCGCGTCAGGTGGCGCAGGTCCGAGGCGAAGACGCGCGCGGCGGTGGCGAGCACCAGCAGGGCGAAGACGTCGTTGGGCGTCACGGCATGTCCTTCTTCTACTGAGCAGCACCTCGAACTCCCGCTGGTGCTGGAGGACTTCGATGTCCTCAAGAAGCAGCTTTTCGGACCGGGGTGGTCAAACGTGCAACGCGACACCCAAGAAAAATACGGAAAGCGATCGTCCCGTTACGTGCGGATGCCATCCCATCCGCCTCATGCGCCACACCGCGTGATCGGGCGAACACCCTCAGGCATGCTCCGACCTGCGTCGACGCGACAGCGCGGACCGAGCCGCCACCGGTCACCCTCGCGTCGAGTTCAATCCACAATCGATCCGAATGTGGCGCAGATCACTCAGTTGTGGCGCACTACCTGGCACGTACTCCCCTCGGAACGACCGTTCCGAGCGCACGCTCACCGCGGCGCGCCGAACCAGTCGCGCAGCGCCTCGCCCAGGCCCGCGCCGGCCGCGGCGCCGCCCTCCGGGGCCCAGGCGACATAGCCGTCGGGGCGCACCAGCAGGGCGGCGCAGGGCAGCGCCGGTACGGGCTCGGTCCGCACCACCCGGAGGACATGGGCCCATCCCCGGGCGTCCGCCGCGTACGGAAGGCCGCGCTCGCCGAACAGCAGAAGCAGCGGCCTGCCGCCGCGCAGCAGCCCGATCACATCCGCCGGGCCCGACTCCGTGAGCAGCGCGGTGTTCCGCAGGAACCGCCCCTCCCACCACGAGGAACGGACCGACCGGGGCGCGACCACCGTGCCCTGCCCGCTGATCATGTCGCTCAGATGCCGGGCCCCGCCCTCGCCCCCGGCTCGCCCTTCGCCCCCGGCTCGCCCCTCGTCGTCGCTCTCCCCGTCGTCTCCCTCCTTCGCCTCGTCCGCCTCGTCGCCCGCGAGCAGACCGGCGAACAGCGCGCGCAGCGGGTCGAGTTCGGGGCCCGGACGCATCAGGGCGACCTGGACGGAGGTGTTGTCGATGACCCTGCGGGCGGCGGGCCCGCGCTCGTCGTGATACGTGTCGAGGAGATCGGCGCCCGCGGTGCCCCGTACGGTGAACGCCAGTTTCCAGCCGAGGTTCAGGGCGTCCAGCAGACCGGTGCTCAGCCCCTGTCCGCCGATCGGGAAATGCACATGCGCCGCGTCGCCGACGAGCAGCACCCGTCCGGCGCGATAGCTGTCCGCCCGCCGCGCGAAGTCACTGAACCGGCTCAGCCGGCTCGCGGACGCCATCTCCACGTCGTGTCCGGCGATCCACGACACCCGGTCGCGCAACTCGTCCGGGGTGACCGGGGCGTTGCGGTCGCCGTGCCCGCCCTTCCAGTCGAGCGTACGGACCAGCACGCGACCGTCCGCCATGGCCTTGGTGACGATCCAGCCGCGGCGGGTACGGTGCCAGCCGAGCGGCGGGACCCGCTCCCCCATGAAGCGGACCAGGCCCATCAGCGCGGACACCGTCGCGGGCCGGATGTCCGCCGTGATGCCCGCCCAGGCGCGGACCGCGCCGCGCGAACCGTCGGCTCCCACCAGATACGCGGCGCGGAACACCCGTACGCCTTCGGGGCCTTCGGCCGTGACGTCCACACCCTCGGGGCTCTGCCGCGCCCGGGTCGCCCGGTACCCACGCAACACCCGCGCCCCGACGGCCCGCGCCCGTGCCTCGAAGGACCGCTCCAGAGCCGCCTGGGTCTCCTTCAGGAGGGGCTCCGGCTCGGAGGCGGGAGCGGTGATACGGAGTCCGGGCAGGCCGGCGAAGTGGAACAGCCGCGAGACGGTGCCCTCCGCCGACGCGTCGGGCGCCGGAAAGTAGCCTCGCCGCGCCAGGCACTGCACCGTCCGCGCGTGGACGGTGGTGGCCTTCGGCCGGTCCGACGTGGTGGCACGGACTTCGAGGACCACGGTGTCGACGCCGTACGCCCCCAGCTCGGCGGCGAGGAGCATGCCGACCGGTCCGCCCCCGACGATCACGACCTGCGTGTCTTCCCCGCCCGCCGTGACCGGTACTCCGGTGTTCCCCACCTCGGCCCCCATCCGTCTCACACAGCCCGTCCGTCCTGTCCGTCCCGCCTCCCCCACGGACCATGGGCGCGGCACGGACCGGAATCTATGTCCCGGGCCCCACCGTGATCAATACCGTCCACGGCTCGGCCGAATGGGTGAATTCACCCCTCTCCCGGTCGGCGTGTCCCGCCGCACTCCCCCGACGCGCGGCGATCGCGGGCTATGGTTTTCTCAGTTCGCGGGTACGAATCCCGCCGTCGGCCACGGCCGACGTGATCGAGCAGCACGACGCCCCCTCCGACGGAGGGGGCGTTCTTGTTGTGCGGACCCGTCTGTGCGGACCCGTCTGTGCGGGCCGGTCCGCGAGAACCAATCAGCGCGGCTGTGTCGGTGTGACTCAGTCCTTCCCGGTCCCGGCTTCCGCGCCCGTATCGGCTTGTGCGGCCGGGAACTCTTCCACCAGACGGTCCGGCGCGGCCTGCTTCCAGGAGTCCACGAGGATGTCGCGCAGTTCGCCCAGATCCTCCAGCGCGCTCAGCCGTACCCGTACCCACGCGGAACTCGCCTCGTGCGGCGGCACCCAGAACTTCTCCGGCTCGGCCGCGATCAGCTCCGTCCGCTCGTACCGGGGGCAGCGCACGGCGAACGACGTCTGATCGTCCGGGACCGTGACGAACATCTTCCCGGCGACACGGAACGTGGGCATGCTCCACGCCTCCTTCTCCACGGTCTGTGGGAGGGACAGCGCGATACGGCGGACTTCCTCGGCATCAATCACGGTCACGGCGACCATGGTAAATGCCCTTCGGCGCACACTCCCATGGCGGTTCTACCGGTGCGCGAACCACCCCGCCGCGGGCAGCAGCCGGGTGTCGTACCCGAAGAGCGCCTGGTTCTCCCACGCGTTGCCCGACGAGGGGTCCTGCGGGTCCCATCCGCTTCCCTTCACCGCGGTCCAGGCCGGCTCCCAGTAGACGACGCCGAGTCCGCGGCCGCCCGGGACCGCCTCGACGACGTTCATGACATCGCGCAGATTCGCCGCCTGACCGGCCGGAGTCGCCGGATAGCCGGGCGCCAGCTGGGCGGCGGAGGACACGTTGTTCTCCAGGAAGTCACCGCCTGCGAGCGTGTGGGCGTAGGCGGTCTCGGCCACCAGGACCGGCTTGCCGTACCGCGCCGCCACATCGTCCAGGTTGGCCTGGAGACCGGAGAGCGGGCCGTGCCAGTAGCCGTAGTACGACAGCGCGATCACATCGAACGGCACCTGGCGCGCCACCGCCTGGTCGAACCACCAGCGGGTGCCCGCGTTGTCGCCGCCCTCGGCCAGATGCAGGGCGACCTGGGTGGTGGCGGAGACGGCCTTCGCGGCCTTGGCCCCGGAGGTGAGCAGTCCGGCGAGCCGCGTCCAGTTGTCGGTGGAGCCCTCCGGCCACAGCATGCCGCCGTTGATCTCGTTGCCGATCTGCACCATGTCGGCGGTGGTGCCCTGGGCCTTGAGCGCGTTCAGCACGTCGAAGGTGTGGTCGTACACGTCGGTGCGCAGCCTGCTGTACGGGTGGGAGGCCCACGCGGCCGGCTTGTTCTGCTGCCCCGGGTCGGCCCAGCGGTCCGAGTAGTGGAAGTCGATCAGGAGCTTCATGCCCTCGGCCTTGGCGCGCTTGGCCAGTGCCAGGATCCGCGTCTTGTTGTTGTAGCCGTCGGCCGGGTTCACCCAGACCTTGAGCCGCGCGTAGTTCATTCCCGCGCCGCGCAGGATCCGCAGGGCGTCGGCGCTCGTGCCGTCGGCGGTGCGGTAGGTGGCGCCGAACGCCTCGTTCTTCGCGAGTGCCGAGAGGTCTCCGCCCTTGACGGCCAGGCCCGTCGCGCCGGCCGTGAAGGTCAGGTCGTCGAAGTTGGCCCACTCCCCCGCGTGGGCGTCGGAGTTGAGGCTGACGGTGCAGCTGCCGCCGCTCACCCGTACCGACGTGACGATACGGATCCACTCGCCGTTCGGCGTGGGAGGCAGGTCCGTGCGCTGTTCGGCGCCGCCGCAGTCGCGCAGGGCGAGGTAGACGGCGTTCTGGCCGCCGCTGGAGCGGACCCGGGCGCTGAGTGTGTAGGTACCGGCGGCCAGTCCCGTCAGGTACTGATACGTCTCGACCTTGTAGGCCGAGGCCGACCAGTGGGTGAGCCGGCGGCTGCCGCTGTAACCGCCGTTCTCGCTGTAGGAGGCGGTGTTCTGCCCGGTGGCGGAGTAGGTGCTCCAGCCGGCCGGGGTGGTGGTGCCGGTGGGGTCGGCCTCGAATCCGGCGTTGCCGAGGCTGTCGGCGGCGTGTGCCCGCTGGGCGGGCAGGACGGTGAGGAGCAGGGCGCCCAGCACGCAGAGCGCGGCGGCGGCGCGTGGTGAGCGCCGGGTCCAGGTGCGGTGTGCGAGGTGCATCTTCGATGTCCCTTCGGGGGTGTGACGGGCCTCAGTCGTCGAGCTTCACGACACGTACCGCTCCGGCGGGCAGGCCGAGCCGGCCCGCCGTCCTCTCACCGGTGAGGAGTTCGGTGCCGTGTGCGGGCAGCGGCACCTTGGCGTCCGTGCCGGTGTGGTTGACGGCGAAGAGGTAGTCGCCGCTCTCGCCGGCGCGGCGTACGACTTCGACGTCGCGCGGCAGGCCGGTGCGCGGCGCGAGCCCGGCGTCCTCGGCGGCGGCGTCGAGGACGGTGTCGAGGGCTCCGGCGTCCAGGCGCGTGGAGACGTACCAGGCCGTGCCCCGGCCCAGCCGGTGCCGGGTGACGGCGGGCCGTCCGGCGGTCAGCCCGTCGGCGTAGGTCCAGACGGTCTCGGCGCCGCGCGGGACCACGAACTCGCTCCAGACGTCGCCGGTCAGCTCCGCTCCGTCGGCCGCGGTGATCCTGACCCGTTCGCCCTCGCCGAGGGGCGAGAACTCCTCGACGGTGAGGCCGAGGACGTCGCGCAGGACGCCGGGGTGCGCGCCGGGGTGGACCGCGTCGTGCTGGTCGACGATTCCGGAGAAGTACGAGACGACGAGTGTGCCGCCGTTCTCCACGTATGTACGGAGGTTGCGTCCCGTGGCCTCGCCCGCGAGGTAGAGGGCGGGCACCACGACGAGGGGGTAGCGCGACAGCTCGGCTTCCGGGTGGGCGAAGTCGACGGTGAGATGGCGGTCGTAGAGCGCCTCGTAGAAGGTGTCGGCCCGTTCGCGGGCGTCGTGGTCCTCGCTCGGCCGCCATTCGAGGCGCTGTGCCCACCAGGACTGCCAGTCCCAGACCAGGGCGGCGTCGGCGGCCGTCCTCGTACCGCGTACCGCCTCCAGACCGCCCAGCGCGGCGCCGAGTCCGACGACCTCGCGCCAGACGCGGCTGTCGGTGCCCGCGTGCGGCAGCATCGAGGAGTGGAACTTCTCGGCGCCGCGCCGGGACTGGCGCCACTGGAAGAACATCGCGCCGTCCGAGCCGCGAGCCACGTGGGCGAGGCTGTTCCTGGCCATCTGGCCGGGCGACTTGGCCGGGTTGCGCGGCTGCCAGTTGACGCCGCTGGTGGAGTGTTCGAGGAGCAGCCAGGGGGCGCCGCCCGCCACGGACCGGGTGAGGTCGGCGGCCATGGCGAGGTTCACGTGGGTCCGCCGGCCGTCGGTGATGAGGTAGTGGTCGTTGGTGACGAGGTCGACCTCGCGTCCCCAGGCCCAGTAGTCGACGGAGTCGCACTGGCTGAGCGCGGTCATGAAGTTGGTGGTGACGGGGATGCCCGGGGAGTGCTGGTGCAGCAGGTCGCGTTCCCGTACGAAGTTCTCCCGCATGGTGGCGTCGGCGAAGCGCGCGTAGTCGAGGCGCTGGGCGGGGTTGCAGACGGTGGGGGTGGCGCGGGGCGGTTCGATCTCGTCGAACGAACCGTAGCGCTGACCCCAGAACGCCGTCCCCCACGCCTCGTTGACGGCGTCGGCCGTGCCGTACGCGGCGCTGAGCCAGCGGCGGAAGTGGACCGCGCAGTGGTCGCAGTAGCAGGCGCTGACGGGGACGCCGTACTCATTGTGGACGTGCCACAGGGCCAGCGCGGGGTGGCCGCCGTAGCGGCGGGCGAGCTGTTCGGTGATGGCCGCCGCGGCGGCGCGGTACGCCGGTGAGCTGTGGCAGATCGCCCCGCGCGAGCCGAACGCGTACCGCACGCCCTCCCGGCTCACCGGGAGGGCGTCGGGGTGGGCGCGGTAGAACCAGGCGGGCGGGGCGACGGTGGGGGTGGCGAGGTCGATCCGGATGCCGTGTTCGTGGAGGAGGCCGATGATCCGGTCGAGCCAGTCGAAGTCGTAGCGGCCGGGCTCGGGCTCCAGCAGGGCCCAGGAGAAGATGCCGAGACTCACCAGGTTGACCCCCGCCTCGCGCATGAGGCGGACGTCCTCCTGCCAGACCTCCTCCGGCCACTGTTCGGGGTTGTAGTCCCCGCCGAACGCGAGCCCGTCGAGCCCGTGGGGTGCGGTGTCCGGCATGGCTGTGCCTCCTGTGCTGCGTGCGATGGGGACTGTGAAGTGTGGGAACGTGCACACACATGAACGGCGACGCTGATCCCACATAACCGCACAGGAACAACCATTGACAAGTGTCCGGGACGTTTCTCTACTGTGAACGCTCACAGAGCACGGCCGGTCCGACGCAGCCAGGTCGGGGACCTTCGTCAGGGGAGAAACACCATGCCATTCACCACGCGCGGACGCCTCGTGGCCACGTGCCTCACCGTCGCGCTCGGCGCCACCACCCTCGCCGCCTGCGGCTCGGGCGACGGGGACGGCGCGGAGTCCGGAGCCGACGGTCCCGTCTCACTCACCTACTGGGCCTGGGCGCCCGGCATGGACAAGGTCGCCGACCTCTGGAACACGACGGAGGGCAGGAAGACCGGCGTCACGGTCACGGTCAAGAAGCAGGCGTCCGGGGACGATCTGGTCACCAAGATCATCACCGCGGCCAAGGCCAAGAAGGCCCCCGACCTGGTACAGGCCGAGTACCAGGCGCTCCCGACGCTCGTCAGCAATGACGTACTGGCGGACATCTCCTCGGAAGTGGCGGCCACCGAGGGCGCGTTCGCCCCGGGCGTCTGGCAGCAGACGACGCTCAGCACGGACGCCGTCTACGCGGTCCCGCAGGACTCCGGGCCGATGATGTTCTACTACCGCGCGGACCTGTTCAAGAAGTACGGGCTGCACGTGCCCACGACCTGGGAAGAGTTCGCCGACACCGCGCGCGCCCTGAAGAAGAGGGACCCGTCCAGGGCGCTGACCACCTTCTCCAGCAATGACGCGGGGCTCTTCGCCGGTCTGGCACAGCAGGCGGGCGCCAAGTGGTGGACGACGCGCGGCGAGACGTGGAAGGTCGGGATAGCCGACGCCGCGACGGCGAAGGTCGCGGACTTCTGGGGCGGCCTGGTCGCGGAGGGCGCCATCGACAACCAGCCCATGTACACGCCCTCCTGGAACAAGGCGCTCAACACGGGCGGCCAACTCGCCTGGGTGAGCGCGGTGTGGGCGCCCGGCACGCTGACCACCGCGGCGCCGGACACCAAGGGGAAGTGGGCGATGGCCCCGCTGCCGCAGTGGAGCGCGGGAGAGCGCGCGACCGGCAGCTGGGGCGGCTCCTCCACCGGCGTCACCAACGACTCGGGCCACAAGAAGGCCGCCGCGCGGTTCGCCGCCTGGCTGAACACGGACGGCCGGGCGCTGGCCGCGCTGGTGAAGGAGGGCGGCATCTACCCGGCCGCCACCGCCGCGCAGACGGGCGGCGCGCTGAGCACGGCCCCCGCCTTCTTCCCCAACCAGCCGGACTTCTACGCCGAGGCGGCCGGGATCGCGAAGACCGCCGCGCCCTCCGCGTGGGGGCCGAATGTGAACGTCGCGTACAGCGCGTTCCGTGACGCGTTCGCCGCGGCGGCCAAGAACAAGTCGGACTTCGGCGCGGCCCTCGGCGTCATGCAGCGGGACACCGTCGCCGACCTGGAGAAGCAGGGTTTCGAGGTCACCGGGTGATGGCCCGGCACCCGCGTGTCACTCGGCCCCAGCGCGCCGGAGGCGGCCCCTCCGGGTGGCGGGTACGGGGCGCTCCGTACGCCTTCCTCGTCCCCGCCGTCCTCCTGTTCGCGCTCTTCTTCGCCCTGCCCATCGGCTATGCCGTCTATCTGAGCCTGCGGAAGGTCGAGGTCAAGGGGCTCGGGCTGGGTTCGGGGGCGCGGCAGGAGGTGTGGGCGGGGCTCTCCCACTACACCGCCGTGCTCTCCGACTCCGAGCTGCTCGCCAGTGCGCTGCGCGTGCTCGGCTACGGGGCGATCGTCGTGCCGTCGATGCTGGGGCTCGCCCTCGTCCTGGCGCTGATGCTGGACGCCGAGCGGACCCGGCTCGGCGGCTTCTCCCGGCTCGCGATCTTCCTGCCGTACGCCGTCCCCGGCGTGATCGCGGCGCTGATGTGGGGCTTCCTCTATCTGCCGGACGTCAGCCCGTTCCACTATCTGCTCGACAGGGCGGGTCTGCCGGCGCCCGATCTGCTGGACGGCGGACCGCTCTACGCGGCTCTGGCCAATATCGCCCTGTGGGGCGGCACCGGCTTCAACATGATCGTCATCTATACGTCGCTGCGCTCGATCCCCGTGGAGATCCACGAAGCGGCCCGGCTCGACGGGGCGTCCCCGCTCCAGACCGCCCTGCGGATCAAGATCCCGATCGTCGCGCCCTCGCTGGTGCTGACCTTCTTCTTCTCGATCATCGCGACGCTTCAGGTGTTCAGCGAGCCGACGACGCTCAAGCCGCTGACCAACTCGCTGTCCACCACCTGGTCTCCGCTGATGAAGGTCTATCAGGACGCCTTCGTCAAGGGGGACATCCATTCCGCGGCGGCCACCTCGGTGGTCATCGCCGTGATCACGCTCGTGCTGTCCTTCGGCTTCCTCAGGACCGTGGGCTCCCGTTCGAACCGGGGAGAGACCCAGTGACCGCCGCCACCACCACCCGCCGTATCGCCTGGGTGCCGACCGTGGCACTGCTGACCGGCGCCCTGTACTGCCTGCTGCCCGTGGCCTGGGTCGTGGTGGCCGCCACGAAGTCCGGCCGGGAGCTGTTCACCACCTTCACCTTCCTGCCCGGTACCGGGTTCGCCGGCAATGTCGCCGGCCTGTCCGCGTACCGGGACGGGGTGTACTGGCGGTGGATGCTCAACTCCCTGTTCTACGCGGGGTTCGGCGCCCTGCTGTCGACCGCGGTGTCCGCGCTCAGCGGCTACGCGCTCGCGGTCTACCGCTTCCGGGGCCGCGAGACCCTCTTCAACGTACTGCTGGCGGGCGTACTGATGCCGCCGGTCATCCTGGCCGTACCGCAGTATCTGCTGATGGCGAAGGCCGGCCTGGCGGACAGCTATCCGTCCGTGCTGCTCCCGCTGATCCTCTCTCCGTACGGGGTCTATCTCGCCCGGATCTACGCGGCGGCGGCGGTACCGCCCGATGTGGTGGAGGCGGGGCGGATGGACGGGGGCGGCGAGTGGCGGATCTTCCGGTCGGTAGCGCTGCCGATGATGGTGCCGGGACTGGTGACGGTGTTCCTCTTCCAGTTCGTCGCCGTGTGGAACAACTTCCTGCTCCCGTACATCATGCTCGGCGACGACCGGAAGTTCCCCGTGACACTGGGCCTCTACACCCTGCTCCAGCAGGGCGCCAACACCCCCGCCCTCTACACCCTGGTGATCACCGGTGCGCTGCTCGCGGTGCTGCCGCTGATCGCGCTCTTCCTGGTCATCCAGCGGTTCTGGAGCCTGGATCTGCTGTCCGGGGCCGTAAAGTCCTGACGCGACAGGCACGATCATGAGAGAACGACAGGTATGAGCCGCACGGACAGCAACGGCCGGCGCAAGCCGCCCACGATCCATGACGTGGCACGGGAGGCGGGTGTCTCACGGGGCACCGTCTCGCGCGTGCTCAACGGCGGCCACTACGTGAGCCCGGCGGCCGAGGAGGCGGTCAACGCCGCCATCCGCAAGACCGGGTACGTGGTCAACCGGCACGCGCGCAGTCTGATCACGGGCCGGTCCGACTCGGTCGCCTTTCTGCTCACCGAACCGCAGGAGCGCTTCTTCGAGGACCCCAACTTCAATGTGCTGCTGCGTGGTTGTACGCAGGCGCTGGCCCACCATGACATTCCGCTGCTGCTGATGATCGCGGGTACGAAGGACGAACGGCGCAGGATCACGCGGTACATCACCGCCGGCCATGTGGACGGTGTACTGCTGGTGTCCAGTCACTCCGGGGACCCGGTCGCCGAGCGGCTGCGCGCGGCGCGCGTCCCCCTGGTGGCCTGCGGCAAGCCGCTGGGCCAGAGTTCACGGGTCAGCTATGTCGCGGCCGACGACCGGGACGGCGCCCGGGAGATGGTCCGCCATCTCGTACGGAGCGGGCGCCGGCGGATCGCGACGGTGACCGGTCCGCTCGACACCCCGGGCGGCACCGAACGGCTCGCCGGGTACCGGGACGTCCTCGCCGAGTGCGGTATCGAGGCCGATGAACGGCTGGTCGCCACCGGGGACTACAGCAGGGCGAGCGGCGAGTCGTGCGCCGCTGAACTGCTGCGGCGGGCACCGGACCTGGACGCGGTGTTCGTCGCGTCCGACCTGATGGCGCAGGGTGCGCTGAGCGCGCTGCGGGACGCGGGGCGGCGGGTGCCGGAGGACGTGGCGGTGGGCGGGTTCGACGACTCCCCGGCGGCGCTGGACACCCGGCCCGCTCTCACGACGATCCGGCAGCCGTGGGACCGCATCAGCTCGGAGATGGTGCGCGTGCTGCTCGCGCAGATCGGCGGCGAGGACACGTCCACGGTGATCCTCCCCACCGAACTGGTGCGGCGCGGATCGGCGTGACCGTAGCGCGCGGACCGGCGTGACGCCGGTGGTGCCGGCGGGCGACCGGGCACTCCCGGCCGGGTGCGCACCCGGCCGCACCTCAATGTTAGGGTCACCTTACTTTTTTGACGGTGACATTCCGCCCGGTGGACAGCCGGCCGCGGAGAGGCAGTGAGGGCGGCTCGCATGCGTGGTGGCACGATCGGTTCGAAGGCCCGCGGGGCGTGACGGCGCTCTCGCCGGCCGGCGTGGAGACCGGGAGAGCCGGCCGTGCGGTGCGGAGCCGTCCGCTGCTCGCGCTGGGGCTGCTGCTGACCGCCGCCGTGCTCGCGGTGGTGACCTGGGCGAGCCTGGTGACCGGTCCTGGCGACGCCGGGGCGGCTGATGTGCTCCATGCGCTGCTCGACCCCGACCTGTCCGACAAGGGGCAGCTGATCGTGCGGGAGGTGCGCGTTCCGCGTACGGTCGCCGGTCTGCTGGCGGGCGCGGCGCTGGGCCTGGCCGGGGCGGTCATGCAGGGGGTGGCCCGTAATCCGCTGGCCGACCCGGGCATCCTCGGGATCAACGCGGGCGCGTCCGTGGCCGTGGTGTTCGCGATCGGTGTGCTCGGGCTGACGCAGCCGCCGCGGTACATCTGGTTCGGTTTTCTCGGTGCGCTCGGCGCGGCCCTCCTGGTCTACGGCATCGGCTCGCTCGGCCGGGAGGGCGCCACTCCCGTGAAGCTGGCTCTCGCGGGCGCGGCGACCAGCGCCGTACTCACCTCGCTGACCACCGCCCTGCTGCTGACGGACCGTCAGACCTTCGACCAGTTCCGCTTCTGGCAGGTCGGCTCGCTCGCCGACCGGGATCCCGACGTGCTCTGGCAGGCGCTGCCGTTCATCGGTGTGGGCGCCGTGTTCGCCCTGGCGCTGGGTCCGCGGCTGAACGCCCTCTCGCTCGGTGACGACCTCGCGCGGGCGCTGGGGCAGCGCGTGGGGATGGCCCGGCTGGCGTCGGCCGCGGCCGTGGTGCTGCTGTGCGGCGCGGCCACCGCGGTCGCCGGGCCCATCGGCTTCGTCGGCCTCCTCGTCCCGCATGCCGCGCGGGTCGTCACCGGCCCCGACTACCGGTGGATCCTGCCGTACAGCCTGCTCCTGGCGGCCGTGCTGCTGCTGGTCTCGGACATCGTGGGGCGGCTCATCGCCTCGAACGGTGAGGTACAGGTGGGGATCGTGACGGCCGCCATCGGGGCGGTGCCCTTCGTGATGCTGGTACGCCGCCGTGATCTGGCGGAGCTGTGAGGAGGTCGGCGGCGGAAGTGGGCGGTGACGTGGCCGGAGAGATACGGGCCCCCGGCGGCCCGTTCGCGGAAGGGCGACTGGCCGGTGCCGTACGAGAGGTCGCCCTGGTCCGCCGGGCGGCCCGGAACCGCGCCGCCGTCGTCACCGTCGGCCTGCTGGTCGCGACGCTCGCCGCACTGTGTCTGGCGCTGTCCGTGGGCGATCTCGTCCTGCCGCTCCGCGAGGTCGTCGCCACCCTGGCGGGCGGGGGCGACGCCGGTTCGCGGTTCGTCATCATGGAACTGCGGCTGCCGCGCGCGCTGACCGGTCTGCTGGTGGGGGCGGCGTTCGGGCTCTCGGGAGCGGTGTTCCAGACGCTGCTGCGCAACCCGCTGGCCAGCCCCGACATGATCGGTATCACCTGGGGCGCGAGCGCCGCGGGGGTGCTGGCCAGTGCGGCCTTCGGTGTCAGCGGTTTCCCGCTCTCGGTCTGCGCCCTGGCGGGCGCGGTGCTGACCGCGGTGGCGATCTACGTACTGGCCTGGCGCGAGGGCGTCGCCGGATACCGGCTCGTGCTGGTCGGCGTCGGCGTCGGCGCGGCGCTGTCCAGCCTCGTCTCGTACCTGCTGACCAGCTCGGCGGTGACCGAGGCGCAGAACGCCCTCGCGTGGCTGACGGGCAGCCTCAACGGCCGGTCCTGGTCGCAGATGTGGCCGCTGCTGTGGGCCATGGTGGTGCTCGTACCCCTGACCTTCCTGGCGGCGCGGTCGTTGCCCGCGCTGCAACTCGGGGACGACACCGCGCGGGGGCTCGGCACCCGGGTCGAGCGCGGCCGGCTGGCGCTGATCGGCTGCGCCGTGGCGCTCGCGGGGGTGGCCACGGCCGCGGCGGGACCGGTGAGTTTCGTGGCCTTGCTGTCGGCGCCGATCGCGCGCCGGCTGCTGCCGGGCCAGGGCGCGGCCCTGCTGCCCGCCGCGCTGACGGGAGCGCTGATCGTGAGCGTCGCGGACTTCGCGGCACAACATCTGCTGGGCTCCGTCCAGTTCCCGGTGGGCGTGGTGACGAGCCTGATCGGCGCCCCGTATCTGCTGTGGCTGCTGGCCCGCTCGAACCGCGTGGGCACGGGCGGCTGACCGATGGAACGGAAGGATCTGCGCATGAGTGCGGAGCACACGCTGGCGGCGCGGGACGTCCGGCTCGGCTACGACGGCCGTGAGGTCGTCAGCGGGCTGAGTCTGGACATACCGCCCGGCGCGATCACCATGATCGTCGGCCCGAACGCCTGCGGGAAGTCCACCCTGCTGCGTGCGATGGCCCGGCTGCTGGCGCCGTCCTCGGGCAGTGTGCTCCTGGACGGCAGGAGCGTCCAGGAGATGCCGACCAAGGAAGTGGCGTCGGTGCTCGGCATCCTGCCGCAGAGCCCGGTGGCGCCGGACGGCATCACGGTGAGCGATCTGGTGGGCCGCGGCCGCTATCCGCACCAGGGGTGGTTCCGCCGCTGGACGGCCGAGGACGACGCGGCCGTGGCGCGGGCGCTGCTGGCCACCGATGTACTGGAACTCGCCGGACGGCGGGTCGATGAACTGTCCGGCGGCCAGCGGCAGCGGGTCTGGATCGCGATGGCGCTCTCCCAGCGTACGGACATCCTGCTGCTGGACGAGCCGACGACGTTCCTCGACATCAGCCACCAGCTCGATGTGCTGGACCTGCTGACCGACCTGAACCGGGAGTACGGCTCCACCATCGCGGTCGTCCTGCACGATCTGAATCTGGCCTGCCGGTACGCGGACCATCTGGTCGCGATGAAGGAGGGGCGGATCGTGGCGGAGGGCGCTCCCACCGAGATCGTGACGGCGGAGCTGGTCACGGAGGTGTTCGGGATGCGCTGTTCGATCACCGAGGACCCCGCCTCGGGCACGCCCATGATCGTACCGATCGGACGTCATCACATCACCCCAGTCCAGGCGTGATTTAGGGTAGGCTAACCTAATACCATGTCATCACGAAAGAACCCCTCCGCTCACTCCTCACGCCGCTCCCGGCCGGCTCCGCTCGCGCTGTGGGCCGTACTCGCCGCCCTTGTCATGGGGTTGACGGCCTGCGGCACCGCACCGGACTCCGGCGGCTCCTCCCCGGAAGCCGCGTCCGGCGCCGAGGACGGCGCCTTCCCCGCCACCGTCGCGACCAAGTTCGGGGACATCACCGTGGAGAAGCGGCCCGAGCGCGTCGTCGCGCTGGGCTGGGGCGACGCCGAGGCCGTGCTCTCGCTCGGCGGACAGCCCGTCGGGGCCAGCGACTGGCTGGCGTTCGGCGGCGACGGGGTCGGCCCCTGGGCGAAGGGCCTCTACAAGAAGAGCCCGCAGATGATCGGCACACTGGAGCCGGAGTTCGAGAAGATCGCGGCCCTCAAGCCCGATCTGATCCTGGACACCAAGTCCAGCGGCGACCAGGCCCGTTACGACACGCTCAGCAAGATCGCGCCCACGGTCGGCGTCCCGAAGGGCGGCGAGCAGTACAAGATCTCGTGGCGTGAGCAGACCGAGATGGTCGCGACCGCCCTCGGTGTGCCCGGAAAGGGCAGGACGCTCATATCCGAGACCGAGAAGAAGTTCCGCGACTCGGCCGCCGCCCACCCCGAGTTCAAGGACAAGACCATCACGCTCGGCTCCAGGACCAGCGAAGGGTTCGGCGCGTACGTGCACGGCACGGGCCGCGTCGACTTCGTCGAGCGCCTCGGCTTCACGAACAACCCGCGGGTCGACGCCAAGGCCGGGGCGTCGTTCTTCATCAACGTCTCCCGCGAGAACCTCGATCTGCTCGACGCCGATCTGACGGTGATGACCCCCATCGGGATCCCCGCCGCGAAGATCAGCGACGACCCGCTGTACCGGGCCGTCCCCTCGGTCAAGGCGGGCCGTTCGGTGGTGTTCGACGACGCGACCCTCAGCGCGGCCTTCTCGACGGATTCGGTGTTCTCGGTGGCGTACGCGCTGGAGAAGGTCGTCCCGCTGCTCGCCGCACCACTGAAGTAGCCGCTTCCCGGGACACCGTGGCGACCCCGGGCGCCGTGCCGGACCCGGCGCTGGTGTGCGGCGGACGGGTGGTGTGCGGCGGACGGGTGGTGTTTCTGAGATTTCGGTTAACTGCCGAGTGCTCCGCCGCATCGCGGGCACGGGAAATGAATGGACACCCCACCCACCGCGGACACACGAGGCAGCGCGGGCACCGCTGCCGCGCGCCTACCCGACCGGACCGGACCTCACTCCACCCGGTCCGGTACGGCCCTGGCCCTCCTCCCACGACGGATCGACGGGCGGCTCGTCCGGGGCGGGCGCGGATTCCCTTCCGCGCTGCGGGCAGGCGGACGGGTCCAGGGCGTGGACGGGCTGCGGGCGCTGGCGGTCGCGGTGGTCATCGTGTACCACCTGGAACCGGGCCTGCTGCCGGGCGGCGCCCTGGGGGTGGATGTGTTCTTCACCATCAGCGGCTTCGTCATCACCCGGCTGCTGCTGGCCGAGTTCGCCCGTACCGGCGATGTCGCCATGCGGTCCTTCTACTGGCGGCGCTGGCTGCGGCTGGTCCCCGCCCTGCTGGCGGTCTGCGCGGTGTGCGCCGTGCTGGCGCTCACCACACGGCTGCCGAGTTTCGACGGCGCGTGGGCGGCGATCGTGCTGGCCGCCACGTTCCTGATGAACATCGTCAGGGCCGCCCAGCCCGGTATCTATTCGAGCGACACCTCTCTGCTGTCCCACACCTGGTCGCTGAGTGTGGAGGAGCAGTTCTACCTGGTCTGGCCGCCCGTGCTGGTCCTGCTCCTGCGCCGGGTCGGCGCGCGCACCGTGCTGCTCTGCGCCGCGGTGCTGTGTCTGCTGCCGGTGGTCTGGCGGTTGATCCTGTGGAACCCGACCGCGGCACACCGTATCTACAACGGCGTGGACACCCGCGCGGACCAACTGCTCGCCGGTGCGCTGCTGGCGGTCCTGGTGGCCCGGCTGCACAGGGACGACCCCCGGCTGGCCGCGCTGCGGCGCTGGTCGGCGCGGCTCGCCTGGCCGGCGCTGGGTGTCCTGGCGCTCATCGTCGCGTACGTGCCGATGACCGGTGCGAACGCCTGGACCATGCCCTGGTACACCGTCGGCTTCCTGGTGACCGCCGTGCTGTCGGCGACGGTGGTGGCGGCGCTGGAACTCCAGCCCGGTACCTGGCTCTCCCGGGGACTGTCCCTGGCCCCGCTCGTGTGGGTGGGCCGCAATCTCAGCTACGGCCTCTACCTCTGGCACTACCCGCTCAGCCGGCTGGTCTCCGATCTGGGAGTGGACGACGCGTGGCACGCGACCGCCACGGTCACCGCCAGTCTCCTCGCCGCCACGGCGTCCCACTACCTCATCGAGAAACCGCTCACCCGGCGCAAACGCCCGAAACCCGCGGGCGAGGTGGTGACCGGCGCACGGCTCAGGTGACGGCCGTCAGGGACTGGATGCCGTGCAGTTCCGTCATCACATCGCGCAGCGAACGGCAGTCCTTCGGGACGGGCGGCAGCGTGGGCATCGGCGTGCCACGGCCGCCCTCCAGCGCGTCCGCCGTCGCGGCCAGCGCCTCGGTCACCCACCGCGCCTCGGTGGCCGTGCGCCGGGGCACGCCCTGTTCGACACGTACGGCGCAGACGGTGGCGGCGTCCACGATGCGCTCCGCGCGTGCCATGACCGCCAGCCAGTCGTGCCGGTGTGCGCGGTGGGGACCCGGCAGTTCGGCCGCGGCCGTCTCCGCCGCGGCCCGAGCCTCGGAGAGCGCCCGGTACGCCGCGTACCGCAGCGCGATGCCCGTCGCGTCTCCGCCGCGGGGCGGCGCCGCCGCTGTGGCCGCTGTGCCCGACGCCCCGTCGGAGGTGGTGGGTGCGGACCCCGGGTCGTCCAGTACGTGCCGCAGATACCGTTCCGTGCGGCGCAGCGCGACGGCGAAGCGGTGACCGACCCGGACGCGCGGGTCCGTCAGATGCGGCAGGTGGCCGACGAGCAGCACGATCCCGCAGGCGAGTGCCGTGTCCAGCAGCCGGGCGGCGGTCGCCTCGGTGTCACCCAGCGCGTATACGAAGGAGAGGACGAGGAGCGTCACCACCGCGGTCTGGAAGCCGAAGTGGCGCGTGGCGACCGGGATGAGCGCGCCGCCCGCCGCGACCACGGCGACCAGCCACCACAGGCCGCCGAGTCCCGCCATGGCCAGGGTGAGGCCGGTGAAGACGAGCACTCCGGTGGCGGTGCCCGCGACGCGGTTGACCACACGGGAGAAGAGCGGCCCGAGATCGGGCTTCACCAGAAAGGCCGCGGTGGCCGGGAGCCAGTACCAGTGGGTCTGGTGGAGGCTGAGCGCCACGGCCGTGCTCGCCGCGACGCAGAGCGCCACGCGCAGCGCGTTCTCACGCCTGGCGGGAGCGAACACCCGGCCGAGCGTACGGAGCGAGCCGCGCACGGTCAGTTCCCTCAGCGCCCGGCGGGCGCCTCGCGCCTTCAGGGACGGTCGCGGGGGACGCGGGGCACGCACCGGACGCGTCGGCTCACCGGACTCGTAGGACTCGTAGGACTCGGGCGGTATGGGCGGCACTGGCTGCACGGGCGGTACCGGTTGTACGGGTGTCCCGCGCAGCGCCGTACGGTCGAAGGTCACCGCCGCGGCCAGCAGCGCGCGGTCGAACGCGCCGCGCTGGACCGTGTCGGAGACGGGGCTCGCCAGGGCGCCGGGGGCCGAGTCGGTCCGTACGGCGACGGCCAGCAGGCTCGGCGCCTCCGCCACGTGCCGGGGCAGCGGCCTGCCCTCCCACAGCAGCGCGATCCCGGCCTCGCACAGGGCGGTGGCGGCGGTGAAGCGCTCCGTTATCCGGTGCGCCTGGGCGGAGCCGCGGCCGTCGCGCCGTCCGGGGAAGGGCAGCAGCCGCATCAGGCGCAGTGATTCGTCCGCGCGGTGCTGTGTGGCGATCAGCCGTCGGCGGGCCGGCTCCGCGTCGGGTCCGCCGAGGGCGAGGAGGGCGTCGGCGAGCGCGTCGAAGACCGCGGCGACGGCCTCGCGCTCCCCCTCGCGGCGGGCGCCGCGCCGCAGCATGTGGCGCGGGGCGCGCAGCAGGAACCGGAGCAGCAGGAGCCAGGCCGCGCCGCCGAGATAGCAGACGGCCTTGAGCCACGCGGGGCCGGGTATCGGCATCCCGGCGCCGATCGACGCGGTGACCAGACACTGCATGGCGGCCGCCGACCACACCGGGCCGGTCACACTCAGCGCGCCGGAGAACCAGCCCACGACGAAGAGCGCGGGCACGGCGGTCCAGCGGCTCCCGGCGTCGGCGACCAGTCCGCCGCACAGCAGCCCGAAAGCGCCGCCGACGGCGGGCAGGCCGACGTGGACCACACCGGTACGCCGCGTGCCCGGCCGGTCGTTGACACCGGCGAGCATCGCGCCGAGCCCCGCGAGGACCGCCTGGCTCAGGTGCCCGGTCAGCACGCCGAGCGCCAGCAGCGGTCCCGCGCTCAGGGCGCCGCGGAGCACGGCGGTCCACGGGATGGGCGCGGAGCGCCAGCCCAGTGGGTGCCTGAGCCAGGCGGGCACGGAACGCGCCATGGGGGAAAGCGAGCGAAGGGAAGGCGGTGCGGACACGAGTCTCCTGTACGACCGGTCTCGTCGAGCGGGGAAAGCAGACCGGCGGGCAGCGGCGACCGCGTGTCCCCGACCGTAACACCGACGCTTGTCCTTCGAGCAGCCGTTCTGTTACGCACATATGTCGCACGCGTTCCGGGGCGGTGCGGCTCCGGGCCGGTGCGGCTCCGCTCAGGCACCGGGCTCACCCCGCGGCCACACTGACGTCGCCGACGATAATGCCGCAGGTAATCATGACGGCGTCCCCATGGGAGGCAGTTCGCGCCCCGGCCCCACACCACCCTTGTCCCAAGGGGGAGTTGGCCTGCGTTGACCGCCGTTTCACACCTCGGCGCACGGGCACTCCGCCCCGAACGCCGGGCCCTCCCTGGCTCATCCGTTACCAATCACAACGCAACAGAGCCTAGTCTGCTCTCCAACGGTCACCAACGGGGACAACGACAACGGTGACACGGAACGAGAGGGCTACACCATGACATCGTCATCCGGCACACCGGACAGCATCGAAACCACGACGGAACTCCTGCGCGGAGAACTGCCTCAGCTGGAAACACAGCAGCAGTCGCTCGAACAGGAACTGGCCGGCGTCACCGAGCGCCTGGAGTCGGTACGTACGGCTCTGAGCGCCCTGCAGGCACTCGCCCCCGCCCGCCCCGCACAGGAGACCGTGCCGGAGCAGCGGGCCGCGGAACCGGCCGTGGAGCCGGCCGCCGCCCCGGCGCCCGTCGCGGAGACTCCCGCGGTGGACTCTCCCGCCGAAGAGGCTCCCGTCGCGGAGACTCCCGCCGAGGAAGCCCCCGCCGAGGAGAAGCCCGCACCCGCCAAGGCGGCCAAGGCTGCCAAGTCCCGTAAGTCCGCGACCGCTTCGGCGTCGGCGCGCACCTCCGGCGGGGACTCCGGGGCGAAGTCGCCGGCTCCCAAGGAGCGGAAGAGCCGCCCGGCCAAGAAGTCCGCGCCCGCCGCGGCCACGAAGACCCGTGCGGCGAAGAAGACGGCTGCCGCCCCCGCCACGGCGGAGGAGCAGGCGAGCGGGCTGACCGAGCAGATCCTCGCGGTGCTCGCGGCATCCGCCGGCACTCCCGTCCGTGCCCGCGATGTGGCGAAGGAGCTGGGGCGTGACAGCACCCCCGGCAGCATCAACGCGGTACGCAGCACGCTTGACCGGCTCGTCGGCACCTCGCGGGCCCACCGCGCCGGCCGTGGCCTCTACCAGGCGTCCGCCGGCTGAGCGACCGTCTGATCGACCGCCGCCCCCACACCGCCCGTGTCCGTCCCTCGCGTGGAGGTCTCTTCCGGACCGGCCGTGGCTGAGCCACGGCCGGTCCGGATTCGATTGCGGCCAGGAGATTGAGAGCATGGCGTAAGGGGAAAGGCGGTCCCGCTTCGCGGGACTCTTGACTATGCGCCTGGCACTTCTCGGCCACCGACACCGGCAGGCGGTGTCCCGCCCGCCGTTGCGCCGCCCGAATCGCCGGTCGAATCGGTCAGAAAAACCACAGGCGGCGGTGGCCAAAACCACACGGTAACCATTCCATTCGAACATCGGGCTTCGAAATGTGCCGCATGGCCCAATTACTGTGGGTCGCACGCTCTCCACGGCTCGGAGTAGTCGCGGGCCGACGAAGCGAAACGTTTCTCGCACGCCATGCGAAATAGTACATACATGTGAATTCACAATCCCGTGCCGTGAGTTCGGCAAACAGACAACCGAGCCGGCACAAGCGGACTCGTGAGCGGGTTTTCCGGCCCGCAGGACCGACGGGACCCGTGACGGATACCGGGAGAAATAGCCGGCGGAGCGTATCGGTGAGGGAAGTCGGACAAGAACGCGGAAACCCGCAGGACCGTGGCGCCCGATCAAGGCGTCACGGTCCTGCGGATGGATGTGCGGTCCGGGGAGAACCCGCGGTTCGAGAGTGGATGTGCGGTTCGGCGGATTCGCGCGGTACAGGCGGTATCAACCGCGGCGGACCGGGCCGTTGGCGGCCGGCTCCGGCTCCCACGTCACTTGATGAAGTCCTCGACGACCTTCGGTGGCCAGGTGCCGACGTTCAGCACGCCCATCGAGTAGGCACGGGAGACCAGGGCGGCCCGGTTCGGCACCCTGAGCTTCCGGAGCAGCCCTGTCACGTGGTACTCGACGCCCTGCCGGCTCAGATAGAGCCGGGAGGCCAGCGGGATCGTGGACAGACCCGCGGCTATGCCCTCAAGGATGCGCGCGTCGATCTCTGTGAGGATCTTCTTCTGACGGGTCAGTACGCCCGCGTCCTCGGACCCCTCCGACGAGCGCATCAGCACCAGGATCGCGGCCACGTCGGGGGTTTCCCCGCTGACGGCCGCGGCCGTCAGCGTCCCCGCGAACGCGGAGTCCTCGGGCCCCACGGCCACCACGTGCGAGGCGAACCGCTGGCGCTTGCCCTCCACCAGGCGGGAGAACTGGCGCATCAGCGGCTGCTGGACGCTGGGATGCACCAGCTCGCGGAAGCTACGGCCGCAGACGCCGGCCGAGGAATCGCCGAACCGGCGGAAGAACTCCTCGTTCGCCTGCTGGATGGTCAGAGCCGGGTCGAGTGAGGCCATGCACAGCCCCGGCTGGTCGAACTGCTGGGCGTGTCCGTGCCCGCGCCCGTTCTGGTCGGGTTTGAGATCGCTCGTTGTGACCTGCGCCGAATCTGCGAGTGCAGCAATCGCCACGAGACCGCCATCCTTTCGAGTTCCCCCGATTCATTGGGAATACTCAACATCATTATGCGGGTCGGATAACACCGGCAGCCGGCCTCCCCTGACCTCATTGGCGGGGTTATCCATTTACTGAATTGAGAGTAGGTAGCTTTGCGGTTGCCCGTCAACAAGAGCCCTGTTCACACGGCTAAAGCTGTGGTCCCACCCCCGGAAGGTTCGGTCCGCAATGACGATGTCCACGGTCGGAAAAACCCGGCATGCCGGGCGGGACGGATTGGCGAGGCATCCGTGCAATTCAGCCCTGTTTGAGGTTCCCTTGAGGGTACGCGTGGCAAGGGGGGACCGAACCAGGCCGCCCAGGGGTCGCACAGGCCACAGCGCCTCGTAGCGTGCCGTTAACAGTTACGCCTCGGCGGCTACGCGGGAAGAGCATCCGCCAGCTCATGCCGGCCCGAGATGCCAAGCTTCCGATAGGAATTCGTAAGATGTTTCTCAACGGCGCGCGAACTCACGCCGAGTTCATCCGCGATTTCCTGGTTGGTGAGCCCGCGGCCGACGAGAGTGATCACCCTGCGTTCGCTGCGGGTGAGCACGGCTGTCTTCGGCGCGGCGGCCGTACCGAGGCCGTGCTCGGCCCGCTCGACCAGCCACGGGGCACCGCAGGCCGCCGCGAGGGTGCCTGCCTCCCGTAGCGCCGCCTCCGCCTCGGTGCCGCTGCCCAGCTGACGGCCCAGCAGGACGAGTGTCCTGGCGAGTTCCAGTTCGAAGGATGAACCGCGCAGTACGGTGACCGCTTCGCGCAGCAGCGGGACGCCCTGCGCGCCGTGGAGCCAGCCTTTCAGCCGGAGGGCGCGGCCGAGCGCGGCCGGGGCTCCCCATGCCGTGGCCCAGGCGAGTTCCTCCTCGGCGAGCCGCTGCGCGGAAGGGGTGTCGCCGAGCCGCTGATAGAGGCCGATGGCATGCGGACGCCAGGGGAACAGCGCCGAGTTCCGCCAGCGGGAGACGTCCAGCTGACGGCCGCAGGCGAGCAGATTCTCCAGTGCTCCGGGCCGCTGTCCCCGCTGGGCGTCCACCGACGCCTGCAGAATCCGCAGCGAGGCCGTCAGCGCCAGCCCCGCCGTCCGGCGCTGCCTGGCCCTGGCGAGGATCCGCTCGCTGAGCGCCGGGTCGCGCAGTTCGAGCGCGACGGTGGAAAGAATCATGAGGGAGACCTCACGCCAGTCCGCCTCGGCCGACGCCATGGCGCGCTCGGCGTACTCACGTGCCTGGGTGGGCCTGCCCTGCGAGACGAGGACGAACGCCCGTTCCGCGAGGAGGAGTACGCCATCGGCGCCCGCCGCGTTCTGCCATCGGGTCTGCTGTTCGGTGGACAGCCACGAGCCCACGTCCTGGACCGACTCGGCGGCGAAGAGGGTGACGACGACCAGCGGCAGTGTGGTGTGCACACCCGCCGAGGCGGCCGGTTCACGATCCAGGACGCGGGCGCCCGTACGCGCCGCCTCGGCCGCGGACAGACTGCCGGTGAGGACGCCGGCGAAGAGGAGCACGGCCATCAGCTCGCGTTCGGCCGCGGAGCCGAGCGGGGGCTCCTCCCCCAGCTCGCGCAGGCGTTCCGTGGCCGAGGCAAGCTCTCCGGGGTTCTCGTGTCCGTAGTGTCTGAGCCGGGCTTCGAGCCGTAGCGCCATCTCCCGGGCCGGCTCGTCGAGTCCGGCGGGCGGCCCGAGTTCGTCACTGACACCGCGCAGGAGCGTGGCGGTGGAGGGGGGCACGGCGTCGAGCAGCGGCGGCGGGGTACGCAGCACGGCGGCGGCCCGGTCCCTGACCGTGGTCAGCAAGGGCATCGCCTGGACGACATGGCGCCGGCACGCCTCGGGGTCGAACCCCCGCTCCGCGGTGGCCAGATCGACCAGCAGTCTGGCCCGGCTCTCGTCCTGGCGGCGGTGGCCGAGCAGCGCGCGGCGCAGATAGCGGGCGGCGGTCTCCGGGGCGCCCCGGCGCAGCGCGGTGTCGGCCGCGGCGCGCAGCACCATCACCGACCAGGGACGGCCGAAGGTGGTGACGGCCATCAGATGGGCGGCGACCTGCTCGGCGGGACGGCCACTGCGGTAGAGCAGGTCCGCGGCGGCGGCGTGCCAGCGTTCGCGTTCGGCCACGGACATCGCGGATTCGACGGCGTCCTGGACGACACGGTGGACGAAGCGCGGTTCGCGCGCGTCGGCCAGCAGCCCCGCCTCGCGGAGGGCGCGCCGGGCGGCGCCGAAGCCGATCTCGTCCAGTCCGGCGAGTTCCGTGATGAGCGCGGGGTCTCCGTGACCGCCGAAGGCGGCGATCGCCGCGGCCGTGTCGCGTACCGCCCGCGGCCGGGTCCGCAGATAGCTCGCCAGCCGTTCCCGCAGCCCCGCGGGCCGCAGGGCGCGTACCCGGTCGGTGTGGTCGGTGGTCGGCGCGTGGCCCCGCGCCTCCATGCCCAGCAGGACGGACATCAGGAACAGCGGGTTGCCGCCGGTCACTTCATGACAGGCGCGTACGTACTCCTCGTGTCCTGGCACGCCGGACCGTTCGTGGATCACGGCCCGGGTGGCGTCGCGCGACAGTGGGGCGGGGCGCAGTGTCTGGGTCGCGGCGGCGGCGATCTCGCGCACCAGGGCGTGTCCGGCTCCCTGGTCTCCGTCCCGGAGTGTGCAGACCAGTACGGCCCGCAGGCCGCGCAGCCGTTTGGTGAGATAGGCGAGCCAGCGCAGCGAGGGGATGTCCACCCACTGGAGGTCGTCCACGAGGATGAGCAGGCTGGCGTGTTCGCTGATGCCGGCGAGGAGCGAGCGCGGGCCGTGCAGGGTCGCCTCGGACGCGGCGCCCGCCGGTCCCCCGGCGCCCGCGCCGCCGGGCGTGTCTCCCCTCGGCATGTCGTCAGCGAGCGGGCAGCCGGGGGGAAGGTCGTCGACGTCGAACATCAGGCCGGTGGCGTGGTCGGGTTCGCGGGCCCAGCGCTCGCGGTCCGCCCGCGAGGCACTGGAGAGCAGGCTGTCGAGCAGCTGCCGGACCACACCGAACGCGAAGTCCCGTTCCATGGGCGCGGCGTTCGCCCGCAGGACTCGTACGTCCGTGCCGGAGACGGCACCGGGCAGCTGCCGCAGCAGGGCCGTTCTTCCGATGCCGAGGGGTCCTGACAACAGGATCACCGACGAGGTGCCCTCCTCGGCGGCGCTCAACGCGGCCCCCACGCGTGCCAGTTCCGTCTCCCGCTCAAGAAGCATCGCTCGGCCGTTCTCCCATGTTCCTTACGAGCACGCACAGTTCCTCGCGCCCGGTGATACGCAGTTTTCGGTAGGCGTTGCTCAGCCGCAGCTCGACGGTGCGTCTGCTCACGGAGAGCAGTTCCGCGATCTCGCGGTTGCCGTGGCCGCGTCCGGCGAAGGTCGCGGTGCGCTGTTCTGCCTCCGAGAGCGTGGTCCACTCCCGGGGCAGGGCGGGGGGCGCCGGCCCGGCCGGTCTCTCCAGCCGTTCGGTGAGCCCGCGCGCCGCCGTTGCCAGCCGGCCCGGCGGACAGGCCGTGGTGAACGTGGAGAGCTGGGCGAGGGAGAGCGCGGCGGCCCGGCGGTCGCCCTCCTCCAGCTCGCAGGAGGCCAGCCGGGCGAGCGCCCATCCGTAGGACAGCCGGGCGGGTGAGTCGCGCAGCACTCGCACCGCCTCGCGGGCGCCGGCCACGGGCTTGCGGCCGGCGCCGGGCATCCGGGCGGTCCACAGCTCGGCGAGGCCGACGGCGCTCGCGGAGCCCCACCGGCGGGCGAGCCGCAGTTCCTCCTGGCTCAGCCGCGCCGCCTCCTCGCGGTCGCCGAGTGCGTAGCAGGCCGCGGCCGCCTGCGGACGCCAGTACAGCAGCGCCGGATTGCTCCACTGCCGGCGCAACAGCCGTCTGCCGCTCTCCTTCGCCAGCTCCATCGCTTCCGTCCAGCGCCCGTCGACGGCTGCCACGCGCGCCCTGGCGAAGAGGAGGGCGGACCAGGCCACGCTCTCCTCCGCCCCGGGCCGCGTGGGCGCGGCGGCCAGCGACCGCGCGTACCCCTGGCGGCCGGCTTCCACCGCCGTCACGATGCGCAGGGCCGTCAGGCTCGGGGCGATGAGCGGATGCCTGTTCGACAGGGGCAGGGCCCGCTCCGCGGTCTCGACGTCCCGTTCGACGGCGTCGAAGCGGCCCGCGCGCAGGGACAGTTCGGCGCGCAGCGTCAGGATCCGTGCGATGGCCGCCCTGTGGTGGCCGTGCCGTGCGGCGGTGAGCAGCGCGTCCAGCTCGGCGTGGGCCTCTTCGTGGTCATCGGTCAGGATCAGGGCCCGGCAGGCGGCGAGCCGGGGCAGTACGAGCGGGGTGTCGGGGCTGTCGCCCGCGAGAGCGGCGCGGGCCAGCGCCCTGGTCGTCTCCAGGTCCTCGCCGCGCACGGCGAGCTGCCAGGCGCGTACACCGCTCTGCGCGGGGGTCGAGGGCCGGGCGGGCAGTACGGGCACTTCGGGCACCATCGGTTCGGTGTCGTCCCGGCATTCGTCGGCGAGCCAGAACAGCGCGATCAGGCCGTCGCGTTCGCCGGGCCGTACATCGCACAGGGCCTCGGCCGCCGCCCGGCGTGCCCAGTCGCTGTCGCCGCGGGCGAGTCCGAGGTCGACGGCGCGGGCCCGCAGTCCTTCGGGGGCGCCGCTGCCGGCCCTGACGAGTTCACCGAGCCTCCGGTCCCCCGCCAGGGGTGCCGACATCGCTTCGACGGCGGCCAGTTCCAGGGTGAGCCGGGCGCGCTCGCGCGGATCCAGCGGTTCGCGCAGCGCGCGGGAGAGATACGCGGCGGCGCGGCCGTGGTCCTCCGTCTTCAGGGCGGCGGCGAAGCTGTCGCGCAGCGTGCTGACCACCCAGGGGGCTCCCAGCGGCGGCGTACGGAGCAGGATCTGGGCGACGTCCTCGTCGTTCGCCCAGGCCCGGTGGGCCAGTTCGGCGGCGCGGGAGTACAGCTGGGCCCGTTCGGCGGTGGCCATGTCCTCCAGCACCCGGGCCTTCACCGTGGGGTGGCGTACCTGTGTCTTCGTTCCCCCGGAGACGGTGAGTCCGGCCGCCTCCAGCATCACGTGCAGTTCCTGGCCGCGTACGGGCCTGAGCCCGGCCAGCGCGCGGACGAGGGGGAAGCTGAGCAGTTCGCCGCAGACGGCCAGCGCCCGCAGCAGCGCGACGGCCTCGGCGGGCAGTCCGTGCAGCGCGCGGGTCGCGTGGTCGCCGACGACAGCGGCGGTGATCGTACGCAGCTCGGGCAGCCGGGCGGCGACCGGCTCATGGCCCTGGTCGGTGAACCGGCACAGGACATCGCGCAGGACGGCGGGGTTGCCCTCGGTGGCCGCCGCGACCGTCGCGGTGAACCGCTGGTCGCCCGGGGCCCCGCAGACCGTCTCCACCACGGTGGCGACACCTTTTTCCGTCAGTCCGCGCAGCACGAGCTGTTTGGCGGGCACCGGGGAGGTGGGCAGCAGGCCGAGCCAGTCCCGGCCCTTGGCCGACACGCCGCTGCCGCTCGCCAGTACGGCGACCGGTGTGTCCGGGGTCAGCCGCCGGACCAGCGCGTGGAGCCAGCGCAGGGAGGCGGGATCGAGCCATTGCGTGTCCTCGATCGCCACGAGGGTAGGCATCTCCTGTGCGGAGTGAAGGGTCGCGTCGAGGCCGGGCAGCGGATCGGGATGCCGGTGCTCCATCAGTTCCCGCAGCGCGGCGCCGGCCGGGCCGCCCTCGGTCCGGCCCGTGGATGAGGTCATGAGCTGGGCGATCACGCCGTAGCGCACGTCACGTTCGGCCGGGGCGGCCTGGGCGTGCAGCACGGACAGCCCGCCGTCCCGGGCGCGCCGGGCGGCCCATCTCAGCAGGGCGTTCTGGGCGTGGCCCGGTCTCCCGGTCAGGGTCACGATGCCCGCGCGTCTTCCGCCCAGCGCGGTGAGCAGGGAGGTCAGCGCCGCCTGTTCGCGGTCCCGTTCGAGCAGGTCCATCGCGTCTCTACGGGTGTCGGATCCATACGTCCGCTCCTGGGATCGCGTGCTCAGACAATTGTTGTTCCGGCCAGTCACACGCACCGCCTCGCCTCGTTCGCTTCAGCGTCGCCAGCGTGATTCGGATACCCAACCCGGCGGTTGTCCATCGGGGATGTCGGGGGTCCGCAGAACGGCGCCCAGTTCGGTACGTCCGCTCACGCCCAGTTTCCGGTACACGCTGGTCAGATGTGTTTCGATGGTGCGTACCGTGACGAACAGGGTCTCCGCGATCGAGCGGTTGCTGGCGCCCGCCGCGGCGAGGCCGGCGACCCTGCGTTCCATTCCCGTCAGCATGTCGAGCGGTGACGCGCTCATCTTCCGCATCCGGCCGCCGGCGGTGACCAGCAGCCTGCGGGCGACCCCGGCGAGCGCCAGGGCTCCGCAGCGCTGGGCGAGGTCGGTGGCGGTGCGCAGATGCTCACGGGCGCCACGCTGGTCGCCGGTCTTCAGCAGGGCGCGGCCGAGGATCAGTTCCGCCTTGGCGTGCTCCGCCCTGGCGGGCGAGCCGGCCAGGGTGAGGACCGCCTCGGTGAGCGTTTCGATGCCCGTGCCGCCAGGGGCGATCACGCCGCGGGCGAGCGCGGCGAGCCCGAGGGCGCGGGGGGTGCCCCATCGCCGGGCCAGCTCGCTGCCGTACCCGGTCATTCCACGGGCCTCGTCGCCGCGGTTCATGGTCGCGAGCAGACAGGCCGCCTCGGACCACCACGGCAGAAACGCCGGGTTGCTGAACCGGGACTCCTCCAGAGATCTGCCGCAGTCGCGGTAGAGACCGAGAGCCGCCTCGCGGTCGCCGACCGCCCATCGGGCGCGGGCTCGCGCCATCAGCCACCAGTGGTGTTCGATGACGAACCGGTCCAGGCCGCTCCGTTTGATACCGCGGAGGACCTCCTCGGCCCGTTCGGGTTCGCCCCGTTCGACCAGCATCGTCGCGAGCGCGATCTGGGGCAGCGCGGCGCCGTCCCCCCATCTCTCCTCACCGAGGATCTCGATGGACGTCTGGGCGTCGGCCAGCGCGTCGGGGAACGCGCCCGCGCCGTGCAGCACCAGAGCGCGGGTGGACAGCGCGAGCACGAAGGTCCAGACGGCGGCGTTGTCCTGGCTGTGCCGGAGCGTGCGGTCCAGCGCGTCCAGCGCCTCTTCCGACTCGTCGGCGAGGCTGAGCGCGAAGGACGAGGCCAGCAGGGGCCAGCTCTCCAGCTCCGTCCCGGGCGAACTCAGCGCGCGGCGGGCCTGTTCGACCGTACGCTCCGCCGAGCGGCCGTCCATCGCGGTCAGTACGGTCATCATCGCGAGCATCTGGCGCTGGGCGGGCGTGTCCCCGGGGGGCGCGGTCAGCAGCGCCGCCCGGTCCAGGGTCGCGGAGACCGTCGACTTCTCGTCGGCCCCGGCGATCAGCAGGACCGACTCGACGAGTGTGCGCAGCTCACGGTCCGCGGGATCCGGGCCGGGTCCCAACTCGGCCTCCAGCTCCGCGAGGACCCCTTCGAGGACCCGTACGCCGGCGGGCGCCCGCTGCACGGCCAGGCAGACCATCCCGTACCGCACGGCGACCATCGCCCTGGCGCGTGGGCCGTCGGCCAGCGGCAGCGCCTCCTCCAGCAGCCGGATGGCCTCCGCCGGATTGATCTCCGCGAGGGACGTGGCCATCTGGACACGTACCGGCACACTGTCCGGCTCCACCTCCAGCACACGGTGCAGATAGCGCACCGCGGCCTCGGGAGCGCCACGCCCCTCGGCCTGGACGGCCGCGTCACGGAGCACCGCGGGCATCCAGGGCTGGGTCAGGGCGGGCAACAGCATGAGCCGGCCCGCGACTTCCTCGGCGGGTCTGCCCGCGTCACTCAGCAGCAGGGCGGCTCTCGTGCGGAGCCCGGCCAGCGCTTCGGCGCCGAGAGGTTCCAGTACGGCCGAACGCACCACCTCGTGCACGAGGTCCACGCGGTCCGCCGCCAGCACCTCGGCGCGGCGCAGGGACACAACGCCCTCGGTGACCAGCGCGGGGGGCACATCCGCGAGCATGCCGACCAGCTCGGGGCTCTCCTCGCCGAGAACCGCGATCGCCCTGGCCACCTCGCGCACCCAGAGCGGCTGACTGTCCAGCAGCGCGCTCACGGAGGACACGATCACCTGGCCGCCCACCTCGGCGACTCTCCGCACGCCCTTCTCGTCGGGCCGCACGCCCTCGGCGCGCAGTTCGCCCAGGAGCCGGCCGAGGGTGAGGGGGTTGCCACCGGAGACGGCGGCGGCCCGTTCGGCGAAGGACGGTTCGACGGGCGTCTGGAAGACCTGCCGGGCCATCTCGCCGACGGCCGCGGGCGTGAGCGGCGCCAGCCGCATCAGGGCGGGCCGGCGCTGCGCGGCGATGTCCGCCAGCGCGGAGTGCGCGACCGGTTCGGCCTCGCTCCGGTGGGCGAGCACCACCAGTAACGGCAGCTCGTCCGCGCGCCGCAGCAGGAAGTCCACCCAGCACAGGGAGCGTTCGTCGCACCAGTGCACATCGTCCAGCACGAGGACGAGCGGGCGGTCCACCATCAGATTCGCCGCGAGCCAGTACAGCCCGTGCAGCACCGGATAGGCGGCGGACGCGCCTGATGTCTCCTGCTCGAACGGTCCCGCCGTGAGGGCGGGCAGCGCGCGACGGGCGAGGCCGCGCAGCAGCGGGGAGTTCTTGGCGTCCTCGCCGCTGAGCCCCAGCGAGCCGAACAGCTCCCGTACGCCGCCGTACCCCGCGCCCGCGCCGACTTCGCCGCACGAGCCGTACAGCACGGCCATGTTGTGGCACGCGTCGCTCCTGAGGAACGTCCGCAGAAGGCTGGTCTTCCCGATGCCCGCGGGGCCGGACAGCATCACCAGGCCCGCGCGGCCGGCGCGCGCGGCCTCGGCGTGGCGGCGCAGCACCCGAAGCTCACGGGCGCGACCGACCAGTGTGCTGGACAAACCGGAGAGGTCGGCCTGTTCCAGCATCATGGTCTCCTCGCCTCTCGGGGACACAACAGACGCGATGACTCCTCGACGCGTCCCACGCATCCCGCTCATCTCGCACATCTCGCAAAAACAGCTGAACGTTCCACGACCGGCGGCGCGAGATTACATGATCACAAGATCCCGTAACCCACGAAACCCACGAGGCCCGTTTCGGCACCTGGGGACTACCCCGCGCAAACTGGATCAAGCACTATTGTCCGCTGGACGCCATTGCGCCGTGCGGGAGTTGGTGACCCGCCCGCCCGACGAGCCGCCCGCTCTCCGGGCAGCAGCCGACTCCGGAAACCCGGATGTCCGGATAACCGGATGATCCGGATGACCGCACGAGAAGACATTCTTCCAGAGCGACAGGCACAACCGTGCCATCACGGGCGCTAGAAGCACATCAGGGAGCACACACCACCCGAAGGTGTTGATCAAGCGTGAGACGTTGACCGATCACTCAGTGAGCTCGGTCGCTCAGTGGGATCGGCCGGATCAGTCGAGTCAGCCGGATCGGCCGACTACGCCTGAGTGGAGAGATGTTTCCGCAGGAGCGCGATCACCGCCGGCGCCTGTGAACTGAGGAAGAAGTGCCCGCCGGGGTAGACCTTCAGGTCGAAGGATCCCGTGGTGTGGCCACGCCAGTCCTCGGCCTCGTCCAGCGTGGTCTTCGGATCGTTGTCGCCGGTCAGCGCGGAGATCGGGACCCGGACCCTCGTCGCTGGATCGCAGCGGTAGGTCTCAATGGCCCGATAGTCACTGCGGATCGCCGGGAGGATCATCCGCAGGATCTCCTCGTCGCCGAGCAGCGCCGTATTCGTACCGGACAGCAGCTTCAGTTCGGCGACGATGCCGTCGTCGTCGCGCTCGTGCACACTCTCGGCCCGGTGGCGCGACGGGGCGCGCCTGCCGGAGGCGAACAGATGGGAGAGTTCACCGCCGTCGGCCTCGAACCGCCGCGCGACCTCGAAAGCGATCGTCGCGCCCATGCTGTGCCCGAAGAACGTGGTCGGCCGGGCCCGGAGACGCTTGCGCAACGCCTCGTAGATCTGATCGGCCATGACCCCGAGATCACCGGGGCTGGTCTCCTTGCGCCGGTCCTGACGGCCGGGGTACTGCACCGAGAACACCTCGGCCACGGACGACAGTTGGGCGGAGACCGGGAAGTAGAAAGACGCCGAGCCACCCGCGTGGGGGAAACAGAAGAGTTGTTCCGAGCCGGCCGGTGCCGGGTGGAAGCACCGCGCCCAGAGGCTCTCCTCGGTGGACGTCGTCATCGTGTTGCATCCTCCTAGGCGTGGGCCGGGCGATCCGGACCGCGCAGCGATCCGGGCCTCCGGGCCGATGACAGTGGGACATGACGGGACGTGGCACGCCGCGCGCGCCGTAATCGCGCCGAAGCGACCGAACGTTCCATGCGGCACTCCTACCCAGCGGAAGTGGGCGGACGGCGACTCACATCGTGCCACTCGCACTCTCATCGACCGCCACGTGCCGGCCCGGTGACCGGCCTCCCCATTCCACTAGGACGGACAGTGGGAAATTCCCTAGTCTCTGTGTGGACATCGGTGACGGAACCCGCTCGGGAGTGAAGGAAACGCCTCCCGGGGCTCCGGCTGCCAGGGTCCCGGACGCCCGGAACCGCGGGACCCCGACCACTCGGAACCGCGGGGCCCCGACCGCCCGGGGCTCCGGGAGGCGGACCGTGCCGCTTCCCGGAGCCCTCGCGGTTCAGGACAGGCCGAGTTCGTCGTCGAGGAGCGCGAACACGTCGTCGTCCGACGCCGCCTCCAGGTCGAACTCGCCCGAGCCGTTCGCGGACTCCTGCCGCAACGCGGCCCACTTCGCCCTGAGCACCTCGATGCGTCCGCCGACGTGCTTGAACTCCTGCGCGTCGACCGTCATCTCCGTGATCGCCTTCTCCAGCTGGTCGAGGACGGCGAGCACCGATCCGGCGCCGGTGACCGCCTCCGTCACCAGCCGGGAGTGGAGATGGTCCACGACATCGGCCGGGGTGGGGTAGTCGAACAGCAGGGTGGCCGGGAGCCGCAGCCCCGTGGCCGCGTTCAGCCGGTTCCTGAAGTCCACCGCCGTCAGGGAGTCGAAGCCCAGCTCCTGGAACTGGCGCGAGGCACCGACCGCCGTTCCGTCCGCGTGTCCGAGGACCACGGCCGCCTGCTCGCGGACCAGCGTCAGCAGGACGGCACGACGCTCCTCTTCGGTCAGTCCCGTAAGCCGCTGCCCGAGCGGTTCGGCCGAACGCGGGGCGGCCGTCGCCGAACGCCGGGCCGGAGTACGGATCAGACCGCTGAGCAGAGGCGGGATCCCGCCCTGGGCGCGGAGGGCCGCCAGATCCAGCCGTACGGGCAGCACCAGCGCCCGCGAGCCGGTGACCGCCGCGTCGAAGAGCGCGACGCCCTGCTCGACGGAGAGCGGGGGCATCCCGGCGCGTGCCAGGCGCCGCATGTCCGCCTCACCCACCGTCCCGGTCATCCCGCCCACCTGATCCCACGGACCCCAGGCCAGCGACACGCCCGGCAACCCCTCAGCCCGCCGACACGCCACCAAAGCGTCCAGGAACGTATTGGCCGCCGCGTAATTACCCTGCCCAGCACCCCCGAACACACCCGCCACAGAAGAGAACACCACAAACGCACCCAGACCCAGATCACGCGTCAGCTCATGCAGATGCCACGCCGCATCCACCTTCGGCCGCAGAACCCCGTCCAACCGCCCAGGCGTCAACGAACCCACCACACCGTCATCCAGCACACCCGCCGCATGCACCACAGCCGTCAACGGATACTCGGACGGTACGCCGGCCAGCACCCCGGCCAGCGCTTCCCGGTCGGCGACGTCGCAGGCCGCGACCGTGGCCTCGGCTCCGAGCCGCGCCAGCTCCCCGACGAGCGCTTCCGCGCCCTCGGCGCCCGGACCGCGGCGGCTGAGCAGCAGCAGCCGGCGGACGCCGCGTTCCGCGACCAGGTGCCTGGCCAGTACGGCGCCCAGGCCGCCGGTGCCGCCGGTGATCAGTACGGTGCCGCCGCGCTCCCAGCTCACTCCTGCCGCTCGGCCGTCGTCTCCGCTGTCCCCGTCAGCCGGGGTGGTGACAGGCTCCGGCAGGGGTACGCGGTCCAGCCTCGCGGCCCTGACCTCGCCCCCTCGAAGTACCCGCTGCGGCTCCTCGGAGCCCAGAGCCCGGCCGAGCGGCGCCAACGCGGCGGCTTCGGCCGCCGGGTCGAGGTCCAGCAACCCGAAGCAGCCCGGATTCTCCGCCTGCGCGGACCGCACCAGCCCCCACACGGAGGCCGCCGCGAGATCGCCGACAGCACCGCCGTCCACGGACACAGCACCCCGAGTGACGAACACCAGCCGCGAACCTGTGAACCGCTCCTCGGCCAGCCAGCCCTGGAGTTGTTCCAGCACCCGGGAGACGGCCTCGCGCACCGCACCGGGTACGGCCGCCGGCCCGGCGGCACCGCTCTGTTCGCCCAGGACGGGCACCAGCACGACATCCGGCACCGGGGAGTCCCCGGCCGCCAGCGAGGCCAGATCGGCGTGCGTCTCGACGCCGGTTCCGGACATACCCGCCTTCGCGAGTACGTCGGCGAGCCCGAAGGCGTCCGGTCCGAGGAGCGCCACCGACTCGGGGACGTCCGGCTCGGTCGCGGCCGTCACCGCCGTCCACTCCAGACCGAACAGCGAGTCCCTGCCCGCGCCGCCGACTCCGGTCAACTGCTCGCGCGACACGGCCCGTACGAGCAGCGAGTCGACTGAGGCCACCGGCCGACCTGACGTGTCGGCGACGGCCACGGACATCGCGTCCTTACCGACCGGGGCCAACCGCACCCGCACCGCCGAAGCACCCGTCGCGTGCAACGACACACCCAACCACGAGAACGGCAGACCCCCACCGCCCTCTTCACCGTCACTGCCGGCCGCCAGGAGCGAAGCATGCAGGGACGCGTCCAGCAGGGCTGGATGCAGACCGAACGCGGCCGCGTCACCCTCCGCACTCTCCGGCAGGCTCACCTCGGCGAAGATCTCACCGTCCCGCCGCCAAGCCGCCCTCAACCCCTGGAACACCGGGCCATACATGAACCCGATCTCGTCGAACCGCTCATAGCAACCCTCGACGTCGAGGGACTCGGCACCGGCCGGCGGCCATACCGTCGCGTCGAACCCGGTCTCCGCCCCTTCGGAACGGCCGACCAGGGCGCCCGTGGCGTGCTGGGTCCAGGGTGCGTCCGACCCGTCCCACCCGTCCGGCGTTTCCTCCGCACGGGAGTAGATCCCCACCGAACGCCGGCCCGACTCGTCAGGAGTGCCGACGGCGACCTGCACCTGAACCGCACCACGCTCCGGCAGGGCCAGCGGCGCGGCGAGCGTCAGCTCCTCCACCCGGTCGCAGCCGACCTCGTCACCGGCCCGGACCGCCAGCTCAAGCAGCGCGGTACCGGGAAGAAGAACCCGGCCCATCACCGCGTGATCAGCCAGCCACGGATGCGACTGCACCGACAACCGGCCGGTGAACAACACACCTTGACCCGCCGCGAGTTCAACGGCCGCTCCCAGCAGCGGATGCTCGGCCGAACCGAGCCCCGCCGCGCGTACATCCCCGGCGGCGGCGGACTGCGAACCGGCCGGCCAGAACCACTGGTGCTGGAAGGCGTACGTGGGCAACTCGACCGGCCGCGCCCCCGTCCCGGTGAAGAACCCGGTCCAGTCGACCGTCGCCCCATGCGCGTGGACGTGAGCCAGCGCGGTGAGAGCGGTCGGCTCCTCGGGGCGGTCCTTACGGAGGACCGGTACGATCGCCGCCTCATCCGGTACGGACTCCTGGGCCATGGCCGACAGCACGCCGTCAGGACCCAGCTCCAGAAACGTGCGCACGCCCTGCTCGACCAGCGTCCGCACACCATCCGCGAAGCGGACAGCCTCGCGGACATGCCGTACCCAGTACTCGGGCGAGGACAACTCCTCGGCCGACGCCAGACCGCCCGTCAGATTCGACACGACCGGGATGTGGGGCGTCTCGAACGACAGCCCCTCGGCCACCGCCCTGAAGTCATCCAGCATCGGCCGCATCAGGGGCGAGTGGAACGCGTGCGAGACACGCAGACGCGTGGTCCGACGCCCCCGCTCCTCCAGTCGCGTCGCCACGGCCAGGACCGCGGCCTCATCGCCCGAGACGACGACGGAAGCGGGACCGTTGACCGCGGCGACCGACACCTCGTCCGACAGCAGCGGAAGAACCTCGTCCTCCGTCGCCCGTACGGCGACCATCGCCCCACCGGCCGGCAGTGCCCGCATCAGCCTCGCCCGCGCCAGGACCAGTGTGCAGGCGTCCTTCAGCGAGAACACCCCCGCCACATGCGCCGCCGCGATCTCACCGATCGAGTGACCGGCGACGAAGTCCGGCTTCAGGCCCCACGACTCCGCCAGCCGGAACAGCGCCACCTCAATGGCGAACAGCGCGGGCTGGGTGAAGCCGGTGTCATTCAGCCGCTCGGCGTCCTCGCCCCACATCACCTCGCGCAGGGAACCTTCCCACTCCCCTTCCAGCGTGGCGAGTACGGAGTCCAGCGCGGTGGCGAACACCGGGAACCGCCCGTACAGCCCGCGCCCCATCCCGAGCCGCTGACTGCCCTGACCGGAGAACAGCACCGCCGTCCCGCCGCCGAGCACCGCCCCCGACACCGCCGACGGATCCGCGTCACCGGACGCCAGGGCGCTCAGCGCACGAACCACGTCGTCGGAGCCGACCGCATCACTCGCCAGCACCACCGCGCGGTGCTCGAACACCGAGCGGCCCGTCGCCAGCGAGAAGCCGACATCCACCGGCCGCAGCTCCGGCCGCGCCTCGACGTAGGAGAGCAGCCTGGCCGCCTGGGCGGCCAACGCCCCCGGAGTCTTGCCCGAGAGGACCCACGGCACCACAGCGGGCGACGCGGACCCCGCCACGGCCGACTCGGCCGGCTCAGTCGAGGTCTCCGGCTCGCCCGGCTCGGTCGACACCTCCGGCTCGGCGGTGAACTCGGCCACCGGCTCCGGCTGTTCGAGAATGACGTGCGCGTTCGTCCCACTGATACCGAAGGACGAGACACCGGCACGCCGTACCCGGTCGCTCTCCGGCCACCGCGTCTGCTCGGTCAGCAGCTCCACCGCGCCCGCCGACCAGTCGACGTGCGACGAGGGCTCGGTCACATGCAGCGTGCGCGGCAGCGTTCCGTAGCGCATCGCCAGCACCATCTTGATGACACCGGCGACACCGGCGGCGGCCTGCGTGTGACCGATGTTCGACTTCACCGAACCGAGGAGCAGCGGACGCTCCGGGTCACGGTCCCGTCCGTACGTGGCCAGCAGCGCCTGCGCCTCGATCGGGTCGCCCAGTGTCGTACCCGTACCGTGCGCCTCCACGGCGTCCACATCGTCCAGCGACAGTCCGCCGCTGGCCAGCGCCTGCCGGATCACGCGCTGCTGGGAAGGGCCGTTGGGTGCGGTGAGTCCGTTGGACGCGCCGTCCTGGTTGATCGCGCTGCCGCGCAGCACCGCCAGCACCGGGTGGCCGTTGCGTCGCGCGTCGGAGAGCCGCTCAAGCACCAGCATGCCGACTCCCTCCGACCAGCCCACACCATCGGCCGACTCGGAGAACGCCTTGCACCGGCCGTCGGGCGACAGGCCCCGCTGCCGGGAGAACTCCACGAAGGTGCCCGGGGTCGACATGACCGTCACACCGCCCGCGAGCGCCAGCGAGCATTCGCCGCCGCGTAGCGCCTGGGCCGCCAGATGCATCGCCACCAGCGACGACGAGCACGCCGTGTCCACCGTCACGGCGGGGCCCTCGAACCCGAAGGTGTACGAGACCCGGCCGGAGGCCACGCTGCCCGCGCTGCCCTGGCCCTGGTGTCCTTCGAACTGCTTGCCGTTCAGTGTGGTGCCGTAGTCGTTGTACATCACACCGGCGAACACACCGGTCGCACTGCCCTTCAGCGACACCGGATCGATACCGGCCCGCTCGATCGCCTCCCACGAGGCTTCGAGCAGCAGCCGCTGCTGCGAGTCCGTCGCCATCGCCTCGCGCGGACTCATCCCGAAGAAGGCGGGATCGAAGTCGCCCGCGTTCTCAAGGAATCCGCCCGAGCGGGTGTACGACGTACCCGCGTGGTCCGGGTCAGGGTGGAAGAGTCCGTCCACGTCCCAGCCACGGTTGGCCGGGAAGCCGGAGACCGCGTCGATGCCCTCGGTGACCAGCCGCCAGAGGTCCTCGGGCGAGGCCACTCCGCCGGGGTAGCGGCAGCTCATCCCGACGAGCACGATCGGATCGTCGGCCACGGGCGGCAGCATCCTGACCGGGATGGTGGTCGCGCCCTCGGCCTCGGCGCCGAACAGTTCCTCCCGGAGATGGTCCGCGAGCGCTGTCGCCGTCGGGTAGTCGAAGACCAGCGTGGCTGTCAGCCGCAGACCCGTCACCGTACTCAGCCGGTTGCGCAGTTCCACGGCCGTCAGCGAGTCGAAGCCCAACTCCCTGAACTGGGAGGTGGCGTTGACGGCTGCGGCGTCGGCGTGGCCGAGTACGAGGGCGACCTGGCTCCGTACGAGATCCAGCAGTGCTTCGTGCCGCGCGGACGAGGTCAGCCCTGCCAGCCGGCCGAGAAGCCCGGCGGTGGTGGCGGTCGTGGCGGTGGCCGATCCGGTGATCGCGCTCCGCCGGGAGCGGGTACGGATCAACGACTTGAGCAGCGGCGGTACATCGCCTTGCGCGCGCAGCGCGGGGAGGTCCAGCAGCACGGGCGCCACCACGGTCTCACCGGAGGCGAGCGCCGCGTCGAAGAGCGCGACGCCCTGGTCGACGGAGAGCGGGGGCATCCCGGCACGTGCCAGGCGCCGCATGTCCGCCTCCTCCACCGTCCCGGTCATCCCGCCCACCTGATCCCACGGACCCCAGGCCAGCGACACACCCGGCAACCCCTCGGCCCGCCGACACGCCACCAAAGCGTCCAGGAACGCATTGGCCGCCGCGTAATTACCCTGCCCAGCACCCCCGAACACACCCGCCACGGAAGAGAACACCACAAACGCACCCAAGCCCAGATCACGCGTCAGCTCATGCAGATGCCACGCCGCATCCACCTTCGGCCGCAGAACCCCGTCCAACCGCCCAGGCGTCAACGAACCCACCACACCGTCATCCAGCACACCCGCCGCATGCACCACAGCCGTCAACGGATACTCGGACGGTACGCCGGCCAGCAGCTCTGACGCGGCGGTCCGGTCGGCGAGGTCGCACGCGGTGACCGTCACCCGCGCGCCGCGCGCGGTCAGCTCGGTGACCAGTTCGGCGGCGCCGGGCGCCTCCGCACCCCGCCTGCTGGCGAGCAGCAGATGGCGCACACCGCGCTCGGCGACGAGATGCCGGGCGAGAACGCCGCCCAGGCCGCCCGTACCGCCGGTGATCAGGACCGTGCCCTCGGCGTCCCAGGCCGGCCCGGCCTGGCCACCGTCCTCGCCGGAGGTCACCGGGAGACGGGTGAGTCGACCCGCGCGGATCGCGCCGTCGCGGACGATCAGCTGTGGCTCATCGGAACCGAGAGCCCTTCGCGCTTCGGACAGGGACGAAAGGTCGGCGGGCAGATCCAGCAACCCGAAGCAGCCCGGATTCTCCGACTGCGCGGACCGCACCAGCCCCCACACGGAGGCCGCCGCGAGATCGCCGACAGCACCGCCGTCCACGGACACAGCACCCCGGGTGACGAACACCAGCCGCGAACCTGTGAACCGCTCCTCGGCCAGCCAGCCCTGGATCAGGGCCAGGGCCTCGGCGGTCAGCGTGTGGGCCGACTCGGCGACCTCGTTCGTGGACGACGTACCGTCGATGCCCACCAGCACGGTGTCCGGCATCGAGGGCTCCGGCGCCGCCGCCAGCGACATCAGATCGGTGTATGTCCCGACCTCCGCGCCGGACTCGGTCAGCGCGTCGGCGAGCCCCATCGGGTCGGGTCCGAGGACGACGACCGGGCCCGGGACTGCTGAGCCTGGGACGGCCGCCTCCGGGACTGCCGACCCCGTCGTGGCCGCCCCCTGGACTGCCCCCTGGACAACTTCCCGGACAGGCGGCTCGGTCACCGCCGTCACCGGCGTCCACTCCAGACCGAACAGCGCGTCACGGACGAGGTCCGCGGAAGCGGAGGCGGTCAACTGCTCGCGTGACACGGCCCGTACGAGCAGCGAGTCGACTGAGGCCACTGGCCGACCTGACGTGTCGGCGACGGCCACGGACATCGCGTCCTTACCGACCGGAGCCAACCGCACCCGCACCGCCGAAGCACCCGTCGCGTGCAACGACACACCCACCCACGAGAACGGCAGACCCCCACCGCCCTCTTCGCCGTCGCCGGGCAGGAGCCAGGCGTGCAGGGACGCGTCCAGCAGGGCAGGATGCAGACCGAACCTGGCCGCGTCACTCTCCGCACTCTCCGGCAGGCTCACCTCGGCGAAGATCTCACCGTCCCGCCGCCAAGCCGCCCTCAACCCCTGGAACACCGGGCCGTACGCGAAGCCCAGCTCGTCGAACCGCTCGTAGCAACCCTCGATTTCCAGGGCGCGGGCGCCGGTCGGCGGCCACACCGTGGCGTCGAAACCGGAGTCGGTGGCCGTGGTGTCGGCGGTTGTCAGCGCGCCGGTGGCGTGCTGGGTCCACGAACCGTCCGTCCCGTCCTCGGGGCGGGAGTAGATCCCCACCGAACGCCGGCCCGACTCGTCAGGAGTGCCGACGGCGACCTGCACCTGAACCGCACCACGCTCCGGCAGGGTCAGCGGCGCGGCGAGCGTCAGCTCCTCCACCCGGTCGCAGCCGACCTCGTCACCGGCCCGGATCGCCAGCTCAAGCAGCGCGGTACCGGGAAGAAGAACCCGGCCCATCACCGCGTGATCAGCCAGCCACGGATGCGACTGGACCGACAACCGACCGGTCACCAACGCGCCCTCGATCTCGGCGAGTTCGACGGCCGCTCCGAGCAGCGGATGCTCGGCCGAACCGAGCCCCGCGGCCCGTACGTCGCCGGTACCGCCCAGGGGGCCCGCCGGCCAGAACCATGTGCGCTGGAAGGCGTACGTGGGCAACTCGACCCGCCGCGCGCCGGCCCCCGCGAAGAACGTCGTCCAGTCCGCCGGAACTCCCCGTACATGCAGCTGAGCGAGTGCGGTGACGGCCGAGGCTTCCTCGGGGCGGTTCTTGCGGAGGATGGGTACGGTCGCGGTTCCGTCCGGTACGGACTCCTGGGCCATGGCCGACAGCACGCCGTCAGGACCCAGCTCCAGAAACGTGCGCACACCCTGCTCCGCCAGTGTCCGCACACCGTCCGCGAACCGGACCGCCTCCCGGACATGCCGCACCCAGTACCCGGCCGAGCACAGCTCCTCCGCCGACGCCAGGGCCCCGGTCAGATTCGACACGACCGGGATCCGGGGAGCCGCGAACGACAACCCCTCCGCCACCGCACGGAACTCGTCCAGCATCGGCCGCATCAGGGGCGAGTGGAACGCGTGCGAGACACGCAGACGCGCAGTCTTACGCCCCCGCTCCGACAGACGCGCCGCCACCGCCAGGACAGCGTCCTCGTCACCCGAAATAACAACAGAAGCGGGGCCGTTGATCGCCGCGATCGACACCTCACCCGACAGCAGCGGAGTGACTTCTTCCTCCGTCGCCTGCACCGCCATCATCGATCCACCCACCGGCAACGCCCGCATCAACGACCCACGCGCCACCACCAGACGACAGGCATCCTCCAACGAGAACACCCCCGCCACACACGCCGCCGCGATCTCACCGATCGAATGCCCCGCCACGAACTCCGGCCGCACACCCCACGACTCCACCAGCCGGAACAGCGCCACCTCCACCGCGAACAACGCCGGCTGAGCACACCCCGTGTCATTCAGCGAGTCGGCGTCCTCACCCCACATCACCCCACGCAACGACCCACCCAACTCCGCTTCCAGCAGCGCGAGTACGGAATCCAGCGCCTCCGCGAACACCGGAAGCCGCCCATACAACTCACGACCCATCCCCAACCGCTGACTGCCCTGCCCCGAGAACAGCACCGCCGTCTTCCCACCAACGACCGAACCCGACACCACCGACGCATCCGGGACACCGGACCTCAGAGCCGCCAGAGCGCGTGCCGTATCTGCGGACTCTCCCACCAGCACCACGGCCCGGTGATCGAACTTCGAGCGGCCCGTAGCCAGCGAGAACCCGACATCCACCGGCCGCAGCTCGGGCCGCGCCTCGATCGACGACAGCAGCTTGGCCGCCTGGCCGCGCAGTGCCTCGGCCGTCTTGCCCGAGAGCACCCACGGGACCATGCCCGGCTCGGTCTTCGGGGCTTCCGTACTGCCGAGGACTGTTCCCTGGATGACGGTGGCCGGCTGCTCCAGGATGACGTGCGCGTTCGTGCCGCTGATCCCGAACGACGAGACACCCGCGCGCCGCGCGCGACCGACCTCCGGCCACCGTGTCTGCTCGGTGAGCAGCTCCACCGCGCCTTCCGACCAGTCCACATGCGACGACGGAGCATCGATATGCAACGTCCGCGGCAGCACCCCATGCCGCATCGCCATGATCATCTTGATCACACCGGCGACACCGGCAGCAGCCTGCGTATGACCGATGTTGGACTTGACGGAGCCCAGCAGCAGCGGACGCTCCGGGCTACGGTCCCGGCCGTATTCGGCAAGGAGTGCCTGCGCCTCGATCGGGTCACCCAGCGTCGTACCCGTACCGTGCGCCTCGACCACATCGACGTCATCGGCCGCAAGTCCGCCGCTGGCCAGCGCCTGGCGGATCACGCGCCGCTGCGACGGGCCGTTGGGGGCGGTGAGGCCGTTCGACGCACCGTCCTGGTTGACGGCCGAGCCCTTGACCACCGCCAGCACCTCATGACCGTTACGCCGTGCGTCGGACAGCCGCTCAAGCACCAGCATGCCGACACCCTCCGACCAGCCCACACCATCGGCCGCGTCCGAGAACGCCTTGCAGCGGCCGTCGGGAGAGAGTCCGCGCTGTCGGGAGAAGTCGACGAACACCGACGGGGTCGACATCACGGTCACGCCGCCGGCGAGCGCCAGGGAGCATTCGCCGCTGCGCAGCGCCTGCATCGCCCAGTGCATCGCGACGAGCGACGACGAGCAGGCCGTGTCCACCGTCACCGCCGGACCTTCCAGACCCAGCGTGTACGACACCCGGCCCGACGCCAGGCTCGGCGAGCTGCCGCTCCCCTGGAAGCCCTCGAACTCGGGGCCGCCCAGGACCGTGCTGTAGTCGTTGTACATGACGCCGGCGAATACGCCGGTCGCGCTGCCCTTCAACGACACCGGGTCGATCCCGGCCCGCTCGATCGCCTCCCACGATGTTTCCAGCAGCAGCCGCTGCTGGGAGTCGGTGGCGAGCGCCTCACGCGGCGACATACCGAAGAACGCCGGGTCGAACTCGCCCGCGGTGTGCAGGAAGCCGCCCTGTCGCGTGTACGACGTGCCCTTGTGGTCGGGGTCCGGATTGAACAGGCCGTCCACATCCCAGCCACGATTGGTCGGGAAGGCGGAGATCACATCGCTGCCCTCGGTGACCAGTCGCCACAGATCCTCCGGCGAGGCCACCCCGCCCGGATACCGGCAGCTCATCCCGACGACCACGATCGGATCATCGGCCACCACGGCCTTACGCCCAGGCGCAGGCAGGGCCACATCCGCGTCGGCACCGAGCAACTCATCGAGCAGATGATCGACCAGCGTTTCGACGGTCGGGTGGTCGAAGACCATCGTGGCCGGCAGCCGCAGTCCGGTCACCGTGTTGAGCCGGTTGCGGAGTTCGACGGAGGTGAGTGAGTCGAAGCCCAGGTCGCGGAAGGCGCGGCCCGGGTTGACCGCGTTGCCGTCGGCGTGCCCCAGAACCAGAGCCACCTGGCCACGTACGAGATCCAACAGCACCTCCTGACGTTCAACCACCGTCAATACGGCCAGCCGCTCCACCAGACC